>CAZPFL010000407.1:0-1500 GCA_964585785.1 uncultured Rhodospirillaceae bacterium | reverse complement strand
GCTCGGCTTCTACAAGGTCGCGCCGTACTACTACTATCCCGGCTGGTGGGAAGGCAGCGCGATGCTGCACGTTTTCATCAACCCGGCGAAGTGGGACGCGCTGCCGAAGGCCTACAAGGCAGTCATCACGACCGCCGCGCAGGCGGCCAATGTCGACATGCAGGCGAAGTACGACAAGCTCAACCCGGCGGCGCTGCGGCGGCTGGTGGGGGCGGGCGCCAAGCTCAGGCCCTTCACCCAGGACGTGCTGCTCGCCTGCTTCAAGGCGGCCAACCAGACCTATGGCGAGCTCTCCAAGAGCAATCCGGAGTTCAAGAAGGTCTACCAGTCGATGAAGGAATTCCGGTCGGAAGAGTATCTCTGGTTCCAGATCGCCGAATACACCTTCGACACCTTCATGATGGGACGCCAGCGGGCGAAGGCGCTCTAATGGCGGGGGTGACGGTGCGTTAGCGTCGGGCGCCGGGAGATGCGTGCGCTCTTGGGGGTGAGCCGGGCGATCGACGCGGTCGTGGCGTTTGTCGGCCGCTGGATCTACTGGCTCATTCTCGCCGCCGTCCTGGTCAGCGCCGGCAACGCCATCGTCCGCAAGGTATTCGACGTCAGCTCGAACGCGTATCTCGAGCTGCAGTGGTATCTGTTCGGGGCGGTGTTCATGCTCGCCTCGGCCTACACGCTGCAGCGCAACGAGCATATCCGCATCGACATCCTGTCCAACATGATGCCGGCCCGGGTTCGCAACTGGATCGACGTCGTGGGCCACCTGTTCTTTCTGCTACCGTTCGCCGGGCTGATGACCTGGCTGCTTACGCCCTGGGTCATCCGCGGCATCGAGTCCGGCGAGATGTCGGCCAACGCCGGCGGCATCATCCTGTGGCCCGCGCGGCTGGTGATCCTCCTCGGGTTCATCCTGCTCTTCGTCCAGGGGCTGTCGGAGCTGATCAAGCGCATCGCGGTGATACGCGGCCTGATCACGGATCCGCACGCGCTCGAGGGCGGACCGCATCCGCCGATCGAGTGAGGGGGACGCGCGCGGCGAGCCGATGACCGAGCTAATCATCCATAACATGGCGCCCATCATGTTCGCGGCGCTGGTCGTCGTCCTGCTGCTCGGCTATCCCGTCGCCTTCTCGCTCGCCTTCATCGGCCTCGCCTTCGGCGCGCTCGGCATCTGGCTCGGGCTGTTCAGCCCCGACTTCTTCGGCATCCTGCCCGAGCGCATGTGGGGCGTCATCTCGAACGACACGCTGCTCGCGATCCCGTTCTTCACCTTTATGGGCTTGATTCTCGAACGCTCCGGCATGGCCGAGGATCTGCTCGATACCATCGGCCAGCTGTTCGGCCCGGTGCGGGGCGGGCTCGCCTACGCCGTCGTGTTCGTCGGCGCGCTGCTCGCCGCGACGACCGGCGTGGTCGCGGCCTCCGTGATCGCGATGGGGCTGATTTCGCTGCCGATCATGCTGCGCTACGGCTATGACCGGCGCCTCGCCACCGGCGTGA
>CAZPFL010000406.1:0-1508 GCA_964585785.1 uncultured Rhodospirillaceae bacterium | reverse complement strand
ACGGCGACGCCAACGTTCCTTTCTATAAGGAGCTCGGCAACCAGGGCATCAAGGCGACGGACATTCCGGTGGTCGCGTTCTCGGTCGGTGAGGAAGAGCTCGCCGGCCTCGACACCAAGCCTCTGGTCGGCCATCTCGCGGCCTGGAACTACTTCGAATCGATCAAGACCAAGGCGAATGCGAAGTTCATCAAGGAGTGGCACACCTTCACGAAGAAGCCGAAGCGCACCACCAACGATCCGATGGAAGCGCACTATATCGGCTTCAACATGTGGGTGAAGGCGGTGCAGAAGGTGAAGTCGACCAATGCGGACAAGGTCATCGCGGCCCTTCCCGGCATCGAGGTGCCGAACCTGACGGGCGGCATGGCCAAGATGCTGCCGAACCACCACATCACCAAGCCCGTCTACATCGGTGAAATCCGTGCCGACGGTCAGTTCGACGTGGTGTGGAAGACCAAGAAGCTGGTCCCGGGCGACGCGTGGTCCAACTACCTGCCGGGTTCGAAGGATCTGGTCTCCGACTGGGTCAAGCTGAAATGCGGTCACTACAACACCGTCACAAAGAAGTGCGGCGGTTCCTGATAGTCATCCGCTGACGTAACCGAGGGAGGCGGCGGTTACCGCCGCCTCCCCGAGTGACAACACTGACGCGGGGATTGATTGAAATGCGCAGCCGCTGCGACCGCATGGTGGCGCTCGTTTTCCTTCTCGGACTGCTGTTCGCCGGGGCCGCCGTTGCCCATGCCGGACCTTACGAGGACGCGCTCGTCGGCTTCACCCAGGGCTCGCTCAGCGATACCGGCGACGCCATCGAAAAAGTCGTCGCCAGTGGCAATCCGCTGGCCAATTCCTTGCTCGAAGCGTTGAAAGATGCGCGGCTGATGTACAGCGCCGAGCAGAAGAAGGTCTATATCCAGACCAAAGACGACAAGCTGCTCGACGCCGCCACCGGCAAGCCGATTGCCGGCAAGGCGCCGGACGACATCGACAACGTCATCGTCAACAACCGGCTGCGCAACGTCATCGATGCCGCGATCGGCACGCTGACGCTGATGTCGCCCGATCCCAACACCCGTTACGACGCGGCGCAGGCGGTCTTCAAGTCGCGCGACGCGGGCGCGCTGCCCAACCTGGACAAGGCCCTTGCCAAAGAAACCGATCCGCGCGTGAAGGCGGCGCTGGCGCAGGCGCGCGCCGCCATCGTCGTGACGCAGGAGAGCACGAAGCCGGAGGACAAGATCGCGGCCATCGCCGTCATCCGCGACCGCGGTGACCAGGACGCGCTCGGCTTGCTCGACGGCCTGCCGGCCAACCAGCCGCCGGCGGTGATGAAGGCCGCTGCCGCGGCCAAGGCGGAGATCCGGCACACGCTCTCCATGTGGAGCGCGGTGCAGAACGCCTGGTACGGGCTCTCGCTCGGCTCGGTGTTGCTGCTGGCGGCGATCGGCCTCGCCATCACCTTCGGCGTGATGGGCGTGATCAACATGGCGCATGGCGAGATGGTGA
>CAZPFL010000405.1:0-1516 GCA_964585785.1 uncultured Rhodospirillaceae bacterium | reverse complement strand
GCCGTCGGGCTGCCGAGCGCCAGCATCAAGCTGCAGGTCGACCGGCCCGTGCTGGCGATCGACGAAGTGACCTATGTCGGCGAGCCGATCGCCATCGTCATCGCCCGAAGCCGCGCCGAGGCGGAAGACGCTGCCGAGCTCGTCGAGATCGATTTCGAGCCTCTGCCCGCCGTCGCCGATTGCCGCGACGCGCTCGCGGCGGATGCCCCGACGGTGCATCGCCGCCTGGTCCACAATTGCGTCGCGACTTTCGACTTCGCCTACGGCAACGTCGCGGCGCATTTCGCCGGCGCAAAGCATGTCGTGCGCGGCGCCTACACCCTTCACCGGGGCGGCAGTCATTCACTCGAAGGGCGCGGCGTCCTCGCCCGGGTCGATGCATTGAGCGGCGCGCTCGAGGTCTGGAGCTCGACACAGACGCCGCAGGCGCTCAAGAAGACCCTGTGCGACATGCTCGGCCGCGAGGAGGATTCGATCCGCGTCCTCGCGCCGGACCTGGGCGGCGGCTTCGGCCCCAAGCTCGTGACCTACCCCGAAGAGATCGCGATCGCCGCCGCGGCCCTGCTGCTTCGCCGGCCAGTGAAGTGGATCGAGGACCGCCACGAGCATTTCCTCTCGTCGTCGCAGGAACGGGACCAATACTGGGACGTCGAGATGGCGCTCGACGGCGACGGCCGCATTCGCGCCATTCGCGGCGCGTTGATCCACGATCACGGGGCGTACACCGCGCGCGGATTGAACATCCCCTATTCGTCGGGCGCGGTGCTGCCCCTGCCCTACAACGTGCCCGCCTACCGGCTCGACATCTCGGTCGCGCTGACCAACAAGGTACCGGCGACCCCGGTGCGCGGCGCAGGGCAGCCGCAGGGCGCCTTCGTAATGGAGCGGCTGCTCGACCGCGCGGCCCAGCAGCTCGGCCTGGACCGCGCGGAGATTCGCGCGCGCAACCTGGTGCGGCCGGAGCAGATGCCCTGCGAGAAGCCGCTCAAGCTGCGCGGCGGCACGAACATCCTGCTCGACAGCGGCGATTATCCCGCAACGCAGGCGAGCGCGCTGCAGCAGGCCGGATGGCCATCCTTCACGGAACGCAAGCAGGCGGCGCGCAGCAACGGGCGCCGGATCGGCATCGGCCTCGCCAACTATGTCGAGGGGACAGGACGCGGGCCATACGAAACCGTCGCCGTTCGCATCGCCCGGTCCGGCCGCGTCCTAGTGACGACCGGAGCCGCCGCGATGGGCCAGGGCACGGCGACGATGCTCGCCCAGATCGTCGGCGCGCAACTCGGCGGCGACATGGCGAATATCTCGGTCCGGACCGGTGACACCGACGATCCGCTCGGCTTCGGCGGATTCAACAGCCGCCAGACGGTCGTCGCCGGCGCCTCGGCGCACCGGGCCGCTCTTTTCGTGCGGGAAAAGCTTCTGAAAGTCGCCGCCCACCTGATGGAGACCGACGAATCCGACCTCGAAATCCGGGGCAATACCGTCGCGCTCAAGGGAGTCGCGGAACGGAACG
>CAZPFL010000404.1:0-1521 GCA_964585785.1 uncultured Rhodospirillaceae bacterium | reverse complement strand
TCATGTGCCCCGGCATGCGCCCCGCCACCGGATGGATGGCGTATTTGACGGTAATCCCTTCCTCTTTCAGCAGATCGGCCATCTCGCGCAGCGCATGCTGCGCCTGGGCCACCGCCATGCCGTAGCCCGGCACGATGATCACGCTGCCCGCGTTCTTCATGATGAAGGCGGCGTCGTCGGCGCTGCCCGAGCGCACCGTGCGGTCCTTCAGCATCGCCGCATCGGGCCCCGCCGACTCGCCGCCGAAGCCGCCGAGGATGACGTTGAAGAAGGAGCGGTTCATCCCCTTGCACATGATGTAGCTGAGGATCGCGCCGGAGGAGCCGACCAGCGCGCCGGTGATGATCAGCGCCGTGTTGCCCAGCGTGAAGCCGATACCGCAGGCCGCCCAGCCCGAATAGCTGTTCAGCATCGAGATGACGACCGGCATGTCCGCGCCGCCGATCGGGATGATGATCAGCACGCCGAGTAGGAAGGCCACGATCGCGATCATCCAAAACTTCGGCGCGCCCTGATCCATGCACATCCAGACGACGAGCGCGATCAGCGCGATACCGAGCAGCGCGTTGAGCAGATGCTGGCCCCGAAAGGTGATCGGCGCGCCGCTCATGATGCCCTGGAGCTTGCTGAAGGCGATGATCGAACCGGTGAAGGTGATCGCGCCGATCGCCGTGCCGATGCTCATCTCGACCAGACTGCCGACCTCGATCTGCCCGAATGTGCCGATGCCATAGGCAGACGGGTTGTAGAAGGCGGCCGACGCGACGAACACGGCGGCGAGGCCGACGAGGCTGTGAAATGCCGCGACGAGCTGCGGCAGGGCCGTCATCTGGATGCGGAGCGCGACGACCGTGCCGATCGAACCGCCGATCAACACGCCGATCACGATCAGCGTGTAGCTCAGCACTTCCGGCGAGGCGAGCGTCGTCGCGATGGCGATCACCATGCCGACGATGCCGTAGATGTTGCCGACACGCGCGCTGACCGGCGAGGACAGGCCCCGCAGCGCCATGATGAAGCAGATGCTGGCGATGAGGTAGGCGAAGGCGGAGAGATTATGGCTCATGGCTTGGTGTCCGGCTCCGCTACTTCTTCGGCTTTCGCTTGAACATCTGCAGCATTCGCTGCGTCACGATGAAGCCGCCGAAGATGTTGATCGAGGCCAGGATGACCGCGATGAAGCCGAACACTTTGGAGACGCCCATGTCCGTGGGACCGGCCGCGATCAGCGCCCCGACGATGATGACCGACGAGATCGCGTTGGTCACGCCCATCAGCGGCGAGTGCAGCGCCGGCGTCACGTTCCAGACAACGTAGTAACCGACGAAAACGGCGAGCACGAAGATCGAGAAGAGAAAGATGAAATGGTCGCCGCCGGCCGGGGTCGCGACCGTCGTGCGGGTCGCCGCGGCAACCAGGGCGTCGGCCTGTTGCGCCAGCTCCGCGGCGTGACGCGCCAGCGCTTCGGCTTTTCGGATCAGATCCTCGGGCTGCATGCTGGTCATTCCCCTTTCGTCGCGG
>CAZPFL010000403.1:0-1572 GCA_964585785.1 uncultured Rhodospirillaceae bacterium | reverse complement strand
CAGCGTATCAACGCCGCCCGCGCATCCCTTCCATCTATCCACAATGTCAAACAACTGTGCGACCGGCCCGGTTCAGGACCCGTGCAATACCCTTTTTATTCGGGATATCGCTCTTCGCCGATCAATCGGCTCAAGAGCCGTCGCAATTCCCCAATATAGCTTCGTCCCCCTCATTCCGCAATGGGGTGAACGCATCGACTGTGCATTTTTTGCTCAGCGCCGAACAACCAATGTGCAATTTCCGGTACGGCCCGGCCCACCTAAAGCAGTCCCAGGTCGCGCAGCTCCGCAATCATCGCCTCCGGCATCTCCGCGTCAACCTCGCCCGTCGGCCGGTCGGGGGGCGCATCCTTGGGGTCGAGGTAGCGCCAGCCCTGAAACGCCCGGTGCGGCCAGGGCTCGGTCGGCACCAGGTCCTTGTCCAGCATGAAGCGACAGACCTTCCGCCCGTCGGGATCCCGGTCGCTTTCGAAGCCGACGAGGCGCTGGCGCGCGCGGATCCGCCCGCCGATCACCCAGTAGATCGAGCCGCCGGCGAGCAGCTCCTCGCTCCGCCGCGGCATATGCCGCGTACGGTGCCAGAGGCGCGGCGTCCCGCCATTGCGCGCCGACTGGCGCAGGCGCTCGCGCTGAAACGCCGCAAGATCCTCGATGTCGGTGCTGCCGACCGAAAGCTTGAGCAGATGCACCGTCATGCCGCCGGGCTCATCCCTCCCCCGCGCCGGTGTCCGCGAAGCTGATCAGCTCGGCGCCTTCCTCGACCTGGTCGCCGGGACGGAAATGCACCGCCGCGATCGTGCCGTCCTGCGGCGCGGCGATGACATGCTCCATCTTCATCGCTTCCAGCACGATCAGCGGCTGGCCGCGCGACACCGTCCGTCCCGCTTCGACATGCACCGCGGTCACGGTCGCCGGCAGCGGCGCGGTCAACCTTCCCGCCCCCGCCTCGCGCGACGCCGACAGCGCGTCCGGGTCCTCCAGCACGAATCGGCGCTCGAGTCCGTCGGCCAGCACGTGCCGCGCAGTCCCGTCGGCGACGACGCGCCCCTTGATCTGGCGGCTGTCATCGAGCCGCAGACGCATCGCGCCGTCCGCCTCGGTCGCGCCCGCCACGCGCAGCCGCCGGTCGGGCAGACCCAGCATGTAGAAGCCCGCGCCGGTCATCGCGCGCACCGTGACGGGCTTGTCGCCGTCGAGGTAGCGCAGCCGCGTCCGACCCTGCCCGAACAGACGCCAGGCATCGACCCGGTCCCAGGGCGAATAGGGATCGCCGCTCAGCCGCGACCGTGCAACCTGCGCCGCCGCGCGCTGCTCGAGCTCGTAAAAAGCGGCGAGCGCGAGGGCGTCGATGATCGACAGCGCGGCCGGTCCGGTGAGCGCTTCGAGATGGGAATCGATGAAAGCGGTGTCCATCCGGCCCTCGCGGAAGACCGGATGCGCGGCGATCGCCGCAAGAAAACCCCGGTTCGTCGAGACGCCGACGACCTCGGTCGCGTGCAAAGCCTGCTCCAGCCGATTCAAGGCGACGTCGCGGTCGCCGCCGCACGCGATGACCTTGGCGATCATCGGATC
>CAZPFL010000402.1:0-1572 GCA_964585785.1 uncultured Rhodospirillaceae bacterium | reverse complement strand
GCTGATCGGCCGCGACCCGCGCGACATCGAGAGCATCTGGGACCTGATGTGGTCGATCATGATGAACCGCGGCCATGTGAAAGGCTTCTACCAGGAGGCCATGGCCGGCATCGACACCGCGCTGTGGGACATCTGGGGCAAGTCGCTGGGCGTGCCGGTCTGGCGCCTGCTCGGCGGGCGCACCAACCCGCGCATCTGGTGCTACGCGTCCTCGCTCCGGCTGCGCAGCATCGACATCCTGCGCGACGAGATCGACAAGCATAAGGAAAACGGCTTCAACGCCATGAAGTTCAAGATTGGCAGGGACCCGATGAACTGGCGCGACGAGGTCAAGATCGTCGAGCAGATCCGTGCGCATGCCGGCGACAAGATCACGCTGATGTCCGACGTCAACTGCAACTACTCGAAGGACCTGAAGACCGCGCTGGAAGTGGGCAAGGCGCTCGAATCGCTCGGCGTCTACTGGTACGAGGAGCCGCTCGCGCCCGACGACGTCGACGGCTACGCCTTCCTCAAGGACAAGCTCAACATCCGCATCGCGACCGGCGAGGCCGACTTCAATAAGTACAGCTTCGCCCGCTTCTTCAAGCGCGACGCCATCGACATCGTGCAGCATGACGCAGCGCGCTCGGCCGGCATCACCGAATCGCGCAAGATCGCCGACATGGCGGACGCCTTCCGCGTCGCCTATGCGCCGCATAACGGCAGCTCGTCCAACATCATCATGACGGTGTCGCTGCATCTCGCGACCTACGCGCCGAATTTCCTGATCTATGAGTACATGCAGAGCGACTGGAACAAGACGCAGCGTAACCCGCTGCGCTGGGACCTCTGCCAGATGCCGATCAAGGAGTTCAAGGACAGCCATATCGTGCTCGAGGAGAAGCCCGGTCTCGGTATCGAGATCAACGAGGAAGTCGTCGAGCGCTACCGGCTGCAATAGCCGCACGCATTTGCTTCGCTGAATTCGTTTTTTAGGAGGACTGCCGACCATGCCGTTCGAGGAAATGCTCGACGATCTTACGAAACGCCGCGAGAAGGCGCTCAAGATGGGGAAACCCGCCGTCTTGCAGCGCATGAAGGACGCGGGCCTGCTGAACGCGCGCGAGCGGCTGGACTACATCCTGGACAAGGGCAGCTTCGTGGAATCGGGGCTGCTGGCGACCGCCGCCCGGCCCGAGGTCCGCGAAAAGGCGCCGGCGGACGGCAAGATCGCCGGCTTCGGCAAGATCGACGGCCGCTGGGTCGGCATCGTCTCGAACGACTTCTCGGTGATGGGCGCATCGAGCGCGCTCAACAATCTCAAGAAGATGAAGCACGTCAAGGACACGGGCAACAAGCGCGGCTTTCCGCTGGTCTTCCTCGGCGAATCCTCGGGCTCCCGCATGCCGGACCGCATGGGCGCGCAGGGCCGCATGATCATCGCCCAGGACCCGAACGAGTACCGGCGGCTTCGTGAAACGCCCTGGGTCACGGCCCAGCTCGGCGACTGCTACGGCTCGTCCACCTGGTACGCTTGCATGTCGGACTTCGTGGTCATGCGCAAGGGCGCGACCATGGCCGTCGCCAGCA
>CAZPFL010000401.1:0-1596 GCA_964585785.1 uncultured Rhodospirillaceae bacterium | reverse complement strand
CGGCTGCTGTTCGGCCCTTCCTGCCCGAAGCCGGTGAGCGACAGGTAGACGAGGTTCGGATTGCGTGCCTTGACCGATTTGTAGTCGAGGCCAAAGCGCGCCATCACGCCCGGTCGGAAATTCTCCAGCATGACATCCGCCTCGGCCGAGAGCTTTTGCGCGATCGCGCGCCCGTCCTCGGTCTTGAGGTCGAGCGCGATGCTGCGCTTGCCGCGGTTCATGGCGAGCGCGTAGGCGGTGTATTCGCCAAAGGCCTTGCCGAGGCCGCGCGACCAGTCGCCGTTCAACGGCTCCATCTTGACGACGTCCGCGCCGTGCTGCGCCAGCAGAAACCCGCAATGCGGCGCGGCGACGCCCTGCGACGCATCGAACACTTTCAGTCCGGCGAAAGGTCGCTCGTCCGCCATCGGTGCTACTCCACCGTACGGGGCTGGTCGATTTCCGAGACGGTGCCGTCGGCGAACAGGGCCGCGACCTCTGCCTCGCTCTTGCCCAGCGCCGCCAGGATCTCGCGGCTATGCTCGCCGATGTGCGGCGAATGCGAACGAGGGTTCTCGGTCGCCATCGGCGGGATGCCGGCGATCGCCCCCATCGGGACGTGGCCGACCGTGTCATGCTCGATCCAGCGCACCGCGCCCACCGCCGCCACCTGCGGCTCCTCGAAAAGGTTGGCGTAGTCGTTGACCGGCGCGTTCAGGATATCCACGGCGTTGAGCGCCGCCGCCCATTCGGCCTTCGACTTCGTCGCCATCGCCTCGGCGACGATGGCAAGCAGGTCGTGGCGATTGGCGACGCGGGAGCGGGCGTCGGCGTAGCGCGGGTCGTCGATCAGCTCCTCGCGCCCAAGCAGGCGGCAAAGCGCCTGGAAATGCGGGTCACGGCGCGCGTTGACGCAGATGAAACCGTCCGTCGTCCTGAACGTCCCGACGGGCGAGCCGATCGGTTCCCCCGGGCCACCCTCGAGCTTGAACTCGACCATCTTCGCTTCCTGGAAGGCGAGCGCGGACTCCAGCAGGCTGGTCTGGATATGCTTTCCCGTCCCCTTCATGGCGCGCCGGTAGAGCGCGCTGGAGACGGCCTGGAAGGCATAGAGCCCGGTGATCACGTCGATGGCGTAGTAATCGATGCGCTGGGGCGTGCCATCCTCGTTGCGGTTGATCGACATGAAGCCGGTAAAGGCCTGCATGACAGAATCGGTCGCGGGGTGCTTCGCCTTGGGGCCGGTCTGGCCAAAGCCGGTGAGCGACAGATAGACGACAGAGGGGTTGTCCTTGGCGATGGACGCATAGTCGAGGCCGAACTTCTCGATCACGCCAGGGCGGTAGTTCTGCAGCACCACATCGGCGCCGCGGGCGAGCTCCTTCGTGATCGCCACCCCGTTGGGCTTCTTGAAATTGATGGCGATGCTGCGCTTGCCCCTGTTCAGGATCACCGAGGCGGCGCTCTGGTCGTCGTAGGGCTTGCCCATGGCCCGGCTCCAATCGCCGGGAACCGGCGGTTCCACCTTGATCACGTCGGCGCCGTTCTGGGCCAGCAGCATGCCGCAATAGGGCGCGGCGACGCCCTGGGACATGTCGAGCACCTTGAGCCCTTCGA
>CAZPFL010000400.1:0-1613 GCA_964585785.1 uncultured Rhodospirillaceae bacterium | reverse complement strand
TAGTTGGCGTGCCGGCCGTAATTCTGCAGGCAGTCCATCTCGCCGTGCAGGATCGGGTTCTTGAGCTGCACACGCTGATTATGGCCTTCCGCGATCACCGCGCCGTCGCGCACCATGACCGCGCCGACGGGAATGCCGCCTTCCTCGAAGCTCTTGCGCGCCTGCGCCAGTGCGCGCTGCATGAATTTTGCGTCGTCCGGGCGGGGCGCTCCGGTCATGGCACTCTCCTCGCTGGCAGGCCGGCACCGGGGCTCGCCCGGCGCCCGTCGTCCGGCGCACTCTAGCGGAGAAGACCGCGATGCGCGATTCCCCCATGCCCCCGGATTGGGTATGGTGCCGGCGCAGGTGGCCCGCTTGGCGGAATGGTAGACGCAAGGGACTTAAAATCCCTTGGCCGAAAGGCCGTCCCGGTTCGAGTCCGGGAGCGGGCACCACCCTTCGCCCGTTGGGCTTCGGGTGGCTTACGCCGGGGGCTTGGCGAAGGCGGCCAACAACGGAGCGACATCATGATCGCAGTCATCTTCGAGTTCACGCCCGATCCCGCGCGGCGGCAGGAATATCTCGACATCGCCGCGGCTCTCCGCGCGGAGCTGGAGAAGATCGACGGCTTCATCTCGATCGAGCGCTTCCAGAGCCTGACGGACGAGAGCCGCATCCTGTCGCTCTCCTTCTTCCGGGACGAGGAGGCGGTCGCCGCCTGGCGCAACCTCGAAGGCCATCGCCGCGCCCAGGCGCGCGGCCGCGGCGGCATCTTCCGTGACTATCGCCTGCGCGTCGCCAGCGTCCTCCGCGACTACGGCCTGAACGACCGCGCCCAGGCGCCGGCCGACAGCCGGGAACGGCATAGCGCATAAAGTCACGCAGGGAGGGCGCCATGACCGACATCGACACCGGGCTCAACGTCTGGCAGATGACGTCGAACCACAACCGGATGATCGAGCTGCAGGCGGACACCTCCCCGGCGAAGGACGGGCCGGTCGAGATCGCCTATTTCGGCAGCTCGGCCTTCCGCATCACCTCGCCCAAGGGCGTCAGCGTGATGATCGACCCGTGGCGCAACCATCCGGCGCGGCACTGGGACTGGTATTTCCATGACTTCCCGATCACGCCGGTCGACATCGGCTGCTCGACGCACGCGCATTTCGACCACGACGCGCTGCACCGGCTCGACGCGCATGTGCTGCTCGACCGGCTGATCGGCCTGTACCGCTTCGGCGACATGACGATCTACGGCTTCGCCGACAAGCACGCGACGGATTCGAGTTGCGCGCTCTATGACTTCAAGAAGATCCACAAGACGTTCGGCGGCACCGACATCGAGCCGCCGAACAACCCGCGCTCCTGGGACCATTGCCTGATCGTGGTCGAGACGGGCAACCTGCGCATCGTTCACTGGGGCGACAACCGGCACAACCCGCCGGAGAGCATCTGGAAATGGCTCGGCCGCATCGACATCGCGCTATTGCCGGTGGACGGCTCGCAGCACGTGATGGGCCACGTCCACACCGCCTCGATCATCGACCGGCTGACGCCCCGCGTCGTCATCCCGCACCACTACTACATCTGGGACGTGCTGCAGCGGCAGAGCACGCTGCAGACCGCCGACGCCTGGG
>CAZPFL010000399.1:0-1648 GCA_964585785.1 uncultured Rhodospirillaceae bacterium | reverse complement strand
ACCGGCGACGGCGGCTTCAACATGTCCATCGGCGACCTGGAGACGGCGCTCCGCTGCAAGACCGGCATCACCATCATGGTCGTCAACAACGCGGCGTCGGGCTACGTGAAGGCGCTGCAGCACTCGGTCTATGGCGCCTACCAGTCGAGTGAGCTGGTCGAGATGAACTACGCGAACATCGCCAACGCCTTCGGCTGCCACGGCATCCGCGTCGAGGACCCGGAAAAGCTGGCGGACGCGATCAGGGCCGGCATCGCCGAGACGGCGCGCCCGACGGTGATCGACGTCGTGGTCACCCGCGACCCGGCCAAGATGCTGCCCGCCGTCGACAACCGCGTGCTCAAGGTCGAGAAGGGCGACCGGCCGGTTTAGCCTCAGGTCTCGACGACCTTGCGGTAGAGATGCCAGGTCGCGTGCCCGAGCACGGGCATGACGACGATCAGGCCGACGAAGAGCGGGATCGAGCCGAGCACGAGGCCGATCGCCACGATCAGTCCCCAGAACGCCATCGGGCCCGGGTTCGCCGTGACCGCGCGCACCGAGGTTGCGATCGCCGTGCCGACGCCGACGTCGCGGTCGAGCAGCAGCGGGAAGGACACCACGCTGATCGCGAGCACCACGAGCGCGAACAGGAAGCCGACGCCGCAGCCGACGAGGATCAGCATCCAGCCGGCGTCGGTCGTGAACAGGTCGCTGAGGAACGCTTCCGGGGAGGCGGGCATCGTCGGGCCGATGGTGTAGCGGTAGATCAGGTCGGCCGCGCCGAGCCAGAGCAGGAAGATCGCCAGCAGGATCAGCCCCAGCACCAGGATCGCGCCGAAGGCGGGCGCGCCGATCATGCCGAAGGCGTCGGCCCAGCTCGCCTGCGCGCCCTGCTCGCGGCGCCGGCTCATCTCGTAGATCCCGATCGCCGCGACCGGGCCGAGCAGCGCGAAGCCCGAGGCCAGTGGGAACAGCCGCGGCAGCATGTCGTAGTGAAAGGCGAATTGCGTCAGCACGATGCCGATGACGGGATAGATGATGCAGAGGAACACCACGTCGGTGCGGTAGGCGGCGAGGTCCTCGAACCCCTTGCCGAGCGCGTCCATGAGATCGGCGATGCGGATCCGTCGGATGCCCGGCGCGGCGGCTCTGTCCGGCGCCTCCCCGCCGCGAATGGCGCGGCCCGACGCTTCCACGTGCAGCGTCGCATCTCTCAGCTTGTCGGCGCCCCATTCGATGGGGTTTCTGATGGTGGCCATGGTCAATACCTCGCGAAACCGCTGTTCCAGCGGCCCCGGCCCGTGCGTGGCCTGAGGCGATCCGGCGACCGGCCGCTTCAGGGCCGAGGCCTACCAATGCGCGTAGTATACGCCCGATACAACCGGGCGTCTCGGGGCAATCCGAAAGGTGACAGAATGGCCGCCCGCCTGGTTTGACCCGGCTCCGGCGCCTGTGGTGTCATGCGCGAACCATCGCCCGCCGCCTCCGAGGCGCATCGGACGGAGCGGGCGCCGGCCACCGAGGCATAGGATAGGGCTGCAATGGGTTACGTTCGTTATATCGACAAGACACGCGAATACTATCTGCGCGAGGGCTACGAGAAGCCCTACCGCTGGGCGCATTTCGAGGACGCGCCCTTCACGCCGCTGACGAAGCCGCTGGCGGA
>CAZPFL010000398.1:0-1670 GCA_964585785.1 uncultured Rhodospirillaceae bacterium | reverse complement strand
TGGTGGCCGACGTGCCGCTCGGCGCCTTCCTGTCCGGCGGCATCGATTCCTCGACGGTCGTCGCCCTGATGCAAAAGGTGGCGAACCGTCCGGTGATGACCTTCACCGTCGGCTTCGGCTCGGCGCAATACGACGAATCGGAACAGGCGCGCGCCGTCGCCAGGCACCTCGGCACCGCGCATACCGAAATCCGCGCGGAGGCCGATGCGCCGTTGCAGGCGGTCGATCGCTTGGCGCGCATCTATGACGAGCCCTTCGCCGACAAGAGCCAGCTGCCGACCGTGCTGTTGACGGCGCTGACCCGAAAGCATGTCACGACCGCGCTCTCCGGCGACGGCGGCGACGAGCTGTTCGGCGGTTATCCGCGCTATGCCGTCGCGGCGCGCGAATGGGCGCGGGTTGCGAAGCTGTCCGCATTCTCGCGCGGCCTGGTGCGTGGGGCGTCGGCGTATTTGCCGCTGCGCACGATCAACGCGCTCTCCGGGCTCGGCGGCCGGCCGGGCCGCTGGGGCGACAAGCTCTATCGCCTGTTGGCGGACGCGGCCAACGACGCGCCGGAACAGGTGCTGGAGCGGGCGCATGCGCGCTGGCGGATGATCGACACGCCGACCGCGCCTTATTCGGACGGCTATTTCATGGATCGCGCGGCCTGGCCCGACCTGCCCACGGTCGAGGCGCGGCTCATGTATGCCGACGCCGTGACCTTCCTGCCGGACGACATCCTGGTGAAGATCGACCGCGCCAGCATGGCGGTCGGGCTGGAAGCGCGCGCGCCGTTGCTGAGCCGCGAGATCGTCGAGTTCGCCTGGTCGCTGCCGGGCGACTTCTGCCTCGCGGACGGCGAAGGCAAGCGCGTGCTGCGCCGGCTGGCGGCCCGCTACATCCCGCATGAGCTGCTCGAGCGTCCGAAGCAGGGTTTCGAGCCGCCGCTCGCGGAATGGCTGCGGGGGCCGCTCAAGGCCTGGGCGGACGACCTGCTGCAGCCGGACGCGCTGGCCGCGGACGGCCTGCTGCGGCCGGGGCCGATCCTCGCCGCTTGGCGCGAGCATCGTGACGGCCTGCGCGACCGCAACGGCGACCTCTGGAATATCCTGATGTACCAGGCGTGGCGGGCCGAATGGCGCTGACCGGCGCGGCCGGGCGTCGCGCCCGCCCCGGCTGGGCATTGCATCGGCCCTCGGGTATATCTTGGGCGGTGCCATCTTAAGCAGCGACTGGGGCCCGGCCCGCGCAGCGTCGGGCGTAAGGGCCGATCACGAGGGGATTTGGGGACGGGTGCACGCGTGGCCGTACTGAGCACTGCCATCGATAGCAAGTCGGAAGCCTTCCAGGGCAATGCGGACGCCATGCGCGCGCAGGTCGCGGCCCTGCGCGATCTGACCGGCGAGATCGCCAAGGGCGGCGACGCGCCCGCGCGCGAGAAGCATAGGGCGCGCGGCAAGCTTCTGGTGCGTGACCGCATCGAGCGGCTGCTCGATCCCGGCGCGCCCTTTCTCGAGCTGTCGCCGCTGGCCGCCCACGGCATGTATGGCGAGACCATCGCGGCGGCCGGCATCGTCACCGGCATCGGGCGCGTTTCCGGCGTCGAATGCGTCATCGTCGCCAACGACGCGACGGTCAAGGGCGGCACCTATTATCCGGTCACCGTGAAGAAGCATCTGCGCGCGCAG
>CAZPFL010000397.1:0-1694 GCA_964585785.1 uncultured Rhodospirillaceae bacterium | reverse complement strand
CACCGCCGCGGCCTGATGTTCGTGCTGTCGTCGCCGTCGGGCGCCGGCAAGTCGACGATCTCGCGCGAGATCCTCGCCCGTGACGGCGCCATCACCATGTCCGTTTCCGCGACGACGCGGCCGAAGCGGCCGGGCGAGGTCGCGGGCAAAGACTACTATTTCGTCGACAAGTCGGAATTCAACCTGATGGTCAACCGCCAGGAATTCCTCGAATACGCCAAGGTGTTCGACAACTACTACGGCACGCCGGCCAAGCCGGTGATGGACGCGCTGGCGGCGGGACAGGACGTACTGTTCGACATCGACTGGCAGGGCACGCAGCAGCTTGCCGAGCAGGCGCGGGACGATCTCGTCAGCGTGTTCATCCTGCCGCCGTCAACCGCCGAGCTCGAGCGCCGGCTCACGCGGCGCGCGCAGGACCCGCCCGAGGTGGTGGCGCGGCGGATGAGCAAGGCGTCCGACGAGATGAGCCACTACGCCGAATACGACTACATCATCGTCAACCAAGACCTCGAGGAGAGCGTCGACCAGGCGATGTCGATCCTCAAGGCGGAGCGGCTGCGCCGCGAGCGCATGGTCGGGCTGGGCGAGTTCGTCAAAGGGCTCAGGACAGGCTGACATAGGCGCGGGCGAGGGCGGCGAAGGCCTCGACGGTGAGCGTTTCCGCGCGCGCTTCCGGGTCGATGCCGGTCTCCGCGAGCATTCGGTCGCTGTCGACCTTGAGGGTGCGCAGCGCGCCCCGCAGCATCTTGCGTCGCTGGCCGAAGGCCGCGGCGGCGACTTTCTCCATGGCGTCCCACGGGGCGGGGAAGCGCGGCGCCGGTAGCGGCCGGAACTGCACCACACTGGAGGCGACCTTGGGCGGCGGCGTGAAGGCGCGCGCCGGCAAATTGAACAGCACTTGCGTATCGCAGCGCCAGTTGGCCATGACCGACAGCCGGCCATAGGTCTTGGAGCCGGGCCCGGCGACGATGCGGTCGGCGACCTCCTTCTGGAACATCAGCGTCATGCCGGCAAACGCCTCGGCCTGCCGGAGCCAGCCGATCAAGAGCACGGTCGCGACGTTGTAGGGCAGGTTGGCGAGGATGTGGCGGGGCGGCGCGCCGAGGGCGGCGGCGTCGACCGCCGTCGCGTCCTCTTCCAGCACCGACAGGCGTCCTTCGGAGGCGGCGACGACGTCCTGCAGCGCCTCGACGCAGCGCCGGTCGCGCTCAATTGCGATCACCCGGGTCGCGCCTTCGGCGAGGATGGCCCGCGTCAGCCCGCCGGGGCCGGGCCCGACTTCGATCACGGTGGCCTGCGTCAAGTCGCCCGCGGCGCGCGCGATCCGGCGCGTCAGGTTGAGATCGAGGAGAAAATGCTGGCCGAGCGATTTGCGCGCGCCCAGCCCGAAGCGGGCGATGACCTCGCGCAACGGCGGCAGGGCGTCGAGCGGGTTCGTCCCGCCGGTCTCATCCAACGGCTTTCTTTCCGCGCGCCAGCACGGAGGCCCGGCGGCGCGCGATGTCGGCCGCCATGACGAGCGCCGCCGCGAGGCTGGTCACGTCGGCGACGCCGAGGCCCGCGATCTCGAAGGCGGTGCCGTGGTCCGGCGAGGTGCGCACGAAGGGCAGGCCGAGCGTGACATTGACCCCGCCGTGAAAGTCGATGGTCTTGAGCGGGATCAGCGCCTGGTCGTGATACATGCAGAGCGC
>CAZPFL010000396.1:0-1699 GCA_964585785.1 uncultured Rhodospirillaceae bacterium | reverse complement strand
GTGGCCGGGCCTTCCCGCCGAACCGCATGCCGTAAGGAACACCGCCCATGTCTCATCAACCCGCCTCGCCGGCGCTGTCGCGTTTCACCGTTCTCGATCTGACGCGCGTGCGCTCGGGGCCGACCTGCGTCCGCCAGCTCGCCGACTGGGGCGCCAACGTCATCAAGATCGAGCTGCCCGCCGCGCTCGACGCGAAGGAAGGCCTCGGCGGCAGCCGGCACGGCCCCGATTTTCAGAATCTGCATCGGAACAAGCGCGCAATTACGTTGAATTTAAAAGATAAAGACGGCGTCGCGCTGTTCATGAAACTGGTCGCGAAGGCGGACGTGGTGGTCGAGAACTACCGCCCCGACGTGAAGAACCGCCTCGGCATCGACTACGACTCCCTGGCCAAGGTGAACCCGCGCATCATCCTCGGCAGCATCTCCGGCTTCGGCCAGGACGGCCCGTACATGGGCCGCCCGGGCTTCGACCAGATCGCGCAGGGCATGGGCTGGCTGATGTCGATCACCGGCGAGCCGGGCAAGGGGCCGATGCGCGTCGGCATTCCCATCGCCGACCTCTGCGCCGGCCTGCTCTGCGCGCACGGCATCATGGTGGCGCTGCTGGAGCGCGAGGCGTCGGGCAAGGGCCAGTGGGTGCAGAGCTCGCTGCTGCAGGCGCAGATCTTCATGCTCGACTTTCAGGCGGCGCGCTGGACCATGTCGCACGAGGTCGCCAAGCAGGCCGGCAACAACCACCCGACCAGCATCCCGACCGGCGTGTTCCAGACCACCGACGGCTACATCAATCTGGCGGTCGCCGGCGGCGCGATTTGGGAGCGTTTCTGCAAGGCGGTCGGCGCCGAGCACTGGATCACCGACCCGCGCTACAAGACCGGGCCCGACCGCTCGAAGAACCGCGACGCGCTGAACGCGGAGATCGAGGCGGTCACCCGCACCAAGGACAGCGCCGCGTGGATCGAGGTCTTCAACAAGGCGGGCGTGCCGGCCGGGCCGATCTACAGCATCGACCAGGTCTTCGCCGATCCGCAGGTCAAGCATCTCAAGATGGAGCAGACGGTGCATTCCGACACGCTCGGCGACATCAACCTGGTCGCCCAGGGCGTCGGGCTGTCGCGCACGCCCAGCACCTTCGCCGTGGCGCCGCCGGAGCGCGGCGAGCATACCGACGAGGTGCTCGCGGAGATCGGCTTCTCCGACGCCGAGATCGCCGACCTCAAGAAGCGCAACGTCGTCTGACGCCGTCCGCGACCCGAAGGAGCATCGAGCATGAGCAGCGATAAGCTGATAGCTGAGAAAGAAGGCGCAATCGGCTGGATTACCTTCAATAATCCGGCCAAGCACAATGCGGTCTCGAAGGACATGTGGGACGGCCTCGCCGACGCCGTCGACCGCTTCAACGCGGACGACTCCGTGCGGGTGATCGTGCTCAAGGGCGCGGGCGAGAAGGCTTTCGTCGCCGGCGCGGATATCTCGAAATTCGAGGACGAGCGCTCCTCGCAGGAAGCGATCAAGGCCTACGCCGATTCCGTCACGCGCGGCTACGACACGCTGATGGCCTCGCCCAAGCCGACCATCGCGATGATCCGCGGCTACTGCATCGGCGGCGGCACCGGCATCGCGGTCTGCTGCGACATGCGGATCTGCGCCGAGGACGCGCAGTTCGGCGTGCCGGCGGCCAAGCTCGGCCTCGGCTA
>CAZPFL010000395.1:0-1716 GCA_964585785.1 uncultured Rhodospirillaceae bacterium | reverse complement strand
GGGCAGACGCGGCCGGTGAACTCCGGAAAATTGTTGGTCGAATGCAGCACCGCGCTCGCCGCGCGCCAGTCGCCGCGGTACACCAGATCGTTCCAATCCGGGATGACGTTGTTGACCGGGCAGCCCTGATGGCAGAACGGAATGCCGCAATCCATGCAGCGCGCGCCCTGCTGCTGGACCGCTTTCTCCTCCATCGGGATGACGAACTCGCGGAAATGCCGCACCCGGTCGCCCGCCGGCTCGTAACCGCGGTCGTGCCGCGCGATCTCAAGGAAACCCGTGACTTTTCCCATGTCAGGCGACCTCGACCGCGAGGTCCGGCTCGCCGGAATTGCTCTGCGCCGCTTCCATTTCCTGCAGCGCGCGGCGGTAGTCCACCGGCATCACCTTGACGAAGCGCGGACGATATTCCTCCCAGTTCTCGAGGATAGCCGCGGCGCGGACCGAATCCGTGTAGCGGCCGTGGTTGACGATGAGCCGGTAGAGCCGCTCCTCGTCGTGCCGTGTCATGTCGCGCATGACATCGACCAGACCGTGGCCTTCGAGGTCGCCGCCCTGGTGCTTGAAATGCTCGAGGATGTCGTCTTCCGAAACGACCGGCTCGAGCTCGACCATGGAGAGGTTGCAGCGCTGCTCGAAATCGCCCGCTTCGTCGAGCACGTAAGCGATGCCGCCGCTCATGCCCGCCGCGAAATTGCGCCCGACATTGCCGAGCACGACGACGATCCCGCCGGTCATGTATTCGCAGCCATGGTCGCCGACGCCCTCGACGACCGCAACCGCGCCCGAGTTGCGCACGCCGAAGCGCTCGCCGGCGACGCCGCGGAAATAGCATTCGCCCGCGATCGCGCCATAGAGAACGGTGTTGCCGACGATGATGCTCTTCTCCGGCACGATCTTGCTTTCCTTGGGCGGACGAACGACCAGCCGGCCGCCGCTCAAGCCCTTGCCGACATAGTCGTTGGCCTCGCCCACGAGATCGATGGTGACGCCATGCGCGAGGAAAGCGCCGAAGCTCTGCCCGGCGGTTCCGGTCAGGCTGATGCCGATGGTGTCCGGTGGCAGGCCGGCATGGCCGTAACGCTTCGCCACCTCGCCCGACAGCATCGCGCCCGCCGCGCGGTCGGAATTGCGGATCTTGCCCATGATGCCGACCGGCTTGCCCTCGGTCAGCGCGGGCGCCGCCTGCTCGATCAGCCAGCGGTCGAGGACACGGTCGATGTCGTGATCCTGCCGCTCGCAGTTGTGGATCGCGATCTCGGGGCCGACCTGGGGCTTGTGCAGCACGCGCGTGAAGTCGAGCCCTTTCGACTTGTAGTGCTCGATCGCCTTCTTCTGATCCAGGCAGTCCGACCGTCCGACCATGTCGTCGAAGCGGCGGAAGCCGAGCGTTGCCATCAGCGACCGCACCTCTTCGGCGACGAAGAAGAAGTAGTTGATCACATGCTCGGGCTTGCCGGTGAAGCGCTTGCGCAGCACGGGGTCCTGCGTCGCGATGCCGACCGGGCAGGTATTGAGATGGCATTTGCGCATCATGATGCAGCCGGACGCGATCAGCGGCGCGGTCGCGAAGCCGAACTCGTCCGCACCCAACAGCGCGCCGACCACGACGTCGCGGCCGGTCCGGAGCCCCCCGTCCACCTGGACGGCGATGCGCCCGCGCAGATTGTTCAGCACCAGCGTCTGATGCGTCTCGGCGAGCCCGATCTCCCAGGG
>CAZPFL010000394.1:0-1732 GCA_964585785.1 uncultured Rhodospirillaceae bacterium | reverse complement strand
ACGCCGGTCCTTTCCGCAGGCGTCAGATACTCACGCCGAACGTTTCGTGGAGCCAGGCCTTGATCCAAGCCCTGGTCTTCGGCTTGATGCTCATCGCGTTGTCATAGGTCGCCTGGGCGCTCTTCCCGAACGAGAAGGTGTAGTCGCCGATGATCTTGCGGCCTTTGGTCTTGAACTTCTCATCCTTGAGCGTCTTCTTCACCGCATCCGTCCACGCTGCAAGAATGGCGTCGGACGTCCCGGTCGGCAGCGCCATGCCCTTCGACGCGGAAACGCCCATGGTCGCGAAATTCTTCCAGGCGTCATAGACCTCGCCGCTCGGCGCCTTGCCGTCGTGGAGCTTCTTGTACGCTTCGATCGCAGTCGGAAGATTCGGGAAGGCGGCGCTCTTGATATCCGTTCCGTCGGGCTGCGGAATGCCCAAGGTCATGAACGGGACGATCTTGCCTTTTGCGGCGTAGGTTTTGGCCTTTTCGTTATACGCGCTGGCAGAGTCGTAGTTGACGGTCAACTCGCCCCGCAGCAGCGCGGCGCGCTGCTGGCCCGACGACAGACCGAGCGTCGTCTTGACGTTCTTGATCCCCAGCATTTCGAACGAGATCAGGCCGCGGAGCTCGGCCGAAGTGGCGTTCTTGGCGCCGAAGACGATGCCCTTTTTCCGGAGCGCCTTGATATCGGCCACGATGTCCTTGCCTTTGACCCCGGTTTCGGGGCGGGCATAGAAGACCGTGTCCTGCGGCACGACGAAGACCGGACGCCATTTGCGCACGTCGAAATGCACCTTCTTGCCACCAAAGGCCTGCGAGACCATGGTCGAGGTAGAGATGACGATCGCGGTCAGGCCATCGGGCTTGGCGTCGTTCTGGAAATAGTTGCTTCCGGTGGTGGCGCCGCCGCCGGGCTTGTTCAGGACGATGACATTAGGCTTGCCCGGCAGATATTCATGCAAAAACGGCTGGAACAGCCGCGCCGTCACGTCGGCGCCGCCGCCTTCCTTGAACGGTACGACGATGGTTACGGTCTTGCCTGCAAAGCTGACGGCGGCGGATGCCGGCTGCACCGCGACCGCAACCGAGAGGGCAAGGGCGCCCGCCGCAAAAATTGTTGCGTTATTGGGAAATTTCACAGTGATTTCCTCCCAGATTCGGATTTTTCAAAGGGCTATCGTCCGCGGCCCCACCTTCGCGTGCGGCGGCTGACGATGATAGATCGGTATATTTGATTGATAATACACGATTCATCGATTGTAAAAGAGCCGGTCAGCTTTCTACCCGGTCTTGGATCAGCGGGAACGCCCTGCCAAGCATGGCCCGGCGGCGCTACACTGTGGGGACCGGGTCATATGCGCCGGCGCGTGCTCTGAGAACCGGCTTCGCCATCCAGACGTGAAAGGACACTTCGATGAACGGCTCCCTCACCGGCGCCTTGGCGGAAAAGCTGGTGGCGACGCGTTTCGAGGCGTTGCCGTCGGAAGCGATTGATATCGCGGGTCACGTGCTGCTGGATGCGTTAGGCGTCGCCGTCGCCGGCATCGGCGAGCCGTCCGGTCTCGGCCGCATCACCATCGAGTACACGAAGAGCCTCGGCGGCAAGGCGGAAGCCAGCGTAATCGGCGGCGACTTCAAGACCTCGGCGCCCAATGCCGCTTACGCCAACGGCACGCTGTGCCACGCGCTGGACTACGACAACACATGGTGGCCGCGGAACCACCCGGCCTCCCCGTCGATCCCGG
>CAZPFL010000393.1:0-1754 GCA_964585785.1 uncultured Rhodospirillaceae bacterium | reverse complement strand
CTGCCTGTTCGCGCCCTGGAAACTGGCGGCGTCCGGCGCCGGCCCCGCGGCGTATGCTTTCGGCGCGGCCGCCTATGTCGTGAAGCTCGCGGCCTGCGGCGCGCTGCTCGCGCTGTTCGAGACGGCGACCGCCAAGATGCGCGTGTTCCGCGTGCCGCAATTCCTCGGCGCGGCGCTCATGCTGGGCCTTCTCGGCACGCTTCTCCTCTTCGTCTCACGGAGTCTCTGATGGGCGGTCTCGTCTTCGACGTCGCGCATCTGCTTGCCGGCAGCCTGGTCCTGGTCAGCTTCATGATGCTGTACCAGGCCCGCCTTTACGCTCTGCTCAACATCTATGCGCTGCACGCGGTCTTACTCGCGCTCTCGGTCGGCTGGCAGGCGCATATTCAGGAGGCGCCGCATCTTTATGTGACCGCCGCGATCGCGCTCGTCTTCAAGGCGATCGTCATCCCGGTCGCGCTTCACCGCATCATTCAGCGCCTCGGCATCCATCGCGACGTGGAGACGGCGGTCGGCATCGGCCCGACCATGCTCGCCGGCATGGGGCTGGTCGCGCTCTCCATGGCGCTCATGCTGCGGGTGACGGCGGATGCCGACCCGCTCGCGCGCGAAGACCTCGCCTTCGCCTTGGCGGTCGTGCTGCTCGGCCTCTTGGTCATGGTGACGCGGCGCAACGCGGTGAGCCAAGTCGTCGGCTTCATGTCGCTCGAGAACGGGCTGGTCCTGGCGGCCACGGGCGCGAAGGGCATGCCGCTGGTGGTCGAGATCAGCGTCGCTTTCTCGATCCTGATCGCCTTCATCGTCATCGGCATCTTCCTGTTCCGGATCCGCGAGCGTTTCGACACGGTCGACGTGGGCGCACTCGACCATTTCCGGGGGGAGCGCCGATGAGTGTCCTGCCCTTCGACGCGCTGTACGCGATTCTGCTGATCCCGATCGGCGCGGCCGCCGTGCTGGCGCTGCTGCCGGGCTACCGGTTGACCGCGCGGCTCAATGTCCTCGCCAGCCTGCTGACCTTCCTGGCGGCGCTCTCGCTTTTCGTCATCGACCGGCCGCCGCCCGGGCCGTATCTGCTGGTCGACGACCTCAACATCGTCTTCATCGTGCTCAACACCTTCGTCGGCTTCACGACGAGCGTGTTCAGCGCGAGCTACATCGCGCATGAGCTGGAAACCGGTCGTCTGACGCCGACCTACCTGCGCTTCTACCACGCGATGTTCCAGATCATGATGTTCGGCATGAACCTCGCCTTCCTGTCGAACAACATCGGCCTGATGTGGGTGGCGGTGGAACTGGCGACGCTCACCACGGTGCTCATGGTCGGCATCTACCGGACGCATGAAGCGCTCGAGGCGGCCTGGAAGTATTTCATCTTGGGAAGCGTCGGGATCGCGCTCGCGCTGTTCGGCACCATCCTCGTCTACATGACCGCGCAGCCCGTGGTCGGTGAAGGCCAGGACGCGATGGTCTGGACCATCCTGGTCACGCATGCGGCACGCTTCGACTCGGCGCTTCTGAACGTCGCCTTCGTGTTTCTGCTGCTCGGCTACGGCACGAAGGTCGGGCTTGCGCCGCTGCACGCTTGGCTTCCCGACGCGCATGCGGAAGGTCCGACGCCGATCTCCGCGGTGCTGTCGGGGCTACTTCTCAACGTGGCGCTTTATGCCGTGCTGCGCTTCAAGATCCTGCTGGCGGCGAATTCGGACGCGATCGCGCCCGGCCCGTTGATGGTGACGATGGGTCTTACCTCAGTC
>CAZPFL010000392.1:0-1780 GCA_964585785.1 uncultured Rhodospirillaceae bacterium | reverse complement strand
CCGAATAGGAGCAGTTGAAGGATTTGTTGCAGAGCGGGAAGTCGGCGACGATGTTTCCTTCGATCGCAGCCTCCAGCAGCGGCCACTGGAACCAGGACGGATCGCGCAAGTGACAGCGCTCGATCCTGCCGTTCGCGCCGATCCGCAGCCAGACCAGAATGTCGCCTCGGAACCCTTCGACGAGGGCCATGCCTTCGCCGCCGCGCGCTTGCATGTCGGCGGCGACCGGACCGTCGGGCAGGCTTTCGAGGATCTGCTCGATCAGCGAAACGCTTTGCTCGACCTCGCGAATGCGGACCCACACCCGCGCGTTCACGTCGCCGTCCTCCAGCACGGGAACCTCGAAGCGAAGGGAGTCATAGGGCGGGTGGCCGGGCATGCGACGCGCGTCGAAATTCCGGCCCGACGCGCGGCCGACATAGCCGCCGGCGGCGAATTGCCGGGTCAGCGCCGGCTTGACGATTCCGGTGCCGACCGTCCGGTCCTGGAGCGACGCCGTATTGTCGTAGAGCTCGACAAGGCGCGGGAAGCGCTGCCGCACCTCGGCGATCAGGGCGCGCAGCGCGGCGGGGCCATTCGCCGTGAGGTCGGACGCGGCGCCGCCCGGAACGATCCGGTCCCGCATGAAGCGATGGCCGAAGCAGGCCTCCGCGCAGCGCAGCGTGCGCTCGCGCAGCGCGCCGCAATGGGCGAGCATGAGCGCGAAGGCCGCATCGTTGCAGATCGCGCCGATGTCGCCGAAATGGTTTGCCAGCCGCTCCAGCTCCGCCATGAGCGCGCGCAGCCACATGGCTCGCGCGGGCGGCTCGATGCCGAGCGCGGCTTCGGCGGCCTGCGCGAAGGCGAGCGAATACGCGACGGCGCTGTCGCCCGACGTGCGGCCGGCCAGCATGGCGCCGCGCGTCAGCTCGGCGCCGGCCATGAGACTTTCGATTCCCTTGTGCACATAGCCGAGCCGCTGTTCGAGACGCACGACGGTCTCGCCATTCGCGGTGAAGCGGAAATGGCCGGGCTCGATGATGCCCGCATGCACCGGGCCGACCGGGATCTGATGCAGGCTTTCGCCTTCGACGGGCAGGAAGGCGTAAGGCTCGCCGCCGCCGGCGCCCTGTTGCGACGGACCGAGCGGGTGGCGCAGGGTCCAGCGGCCATGGTCGAGCCACGGACGCGGATCGGGCGTGCCCCGCGCGGTCAGCCCGAACAGGTCCTGCGCGGCGCGCTCCAGCCGAAGCGCCGGCGGATGGGCCTGACCGACGGATGGAAAGCGCCGGTCGGGGCAATCGACGCTGATGACGGCAATGGCGGCGCTCGGCGCGTCGAGAAGCGCCATGTGCACGGCGGATGCTTCGCCCCACAGGCCGAGCAGATGCCAATGGCCCGCGGCGAGCTGCGCCGCCGCGAAGCTCCAAATCGCCGGATCGACGACGGCGCGCGGGAAGGGCCGGTGCTGCTGTATGCGGCGGCCTTCGCGGATCAGATCGTCGAGCGACGGCATGGCGTCCACCCCCTATCCCAGCGCTGCCGCGACATGCTGGAACCATGCGACCAGCGGCGGCGGCAGATAGAGCCCGGCGGCGAGCACGAGCGCGAAATGCGCATACATCGGCACGTAGGACGCCTGCGCCGGCGCGCTGCTGCCCTGCGGCTCACCGAAGGCGACGTTGCCGAGGCGCAGCAGCAAGGCGCCGAAGGCAAGAAGGAGCCCGAAGACGAGTGGAATGGCCAGCAGCGGCTGGCGCGCGAAGGTCGAGGTGACCACCAGGAACTCGCTCATGAAAAT
>CAZPFL010000391.1:0-1842 GCA_964585785.1 uncultured Rhodospirillaceae bacterium | reverse complement strand
CGACCGTGTCCATCATGTAGGCGGCCTTGAGCACGAGCAGGCGGTTCATCTCGATATCGATGCGGGCCTGCGCGATGCGCTCCTGCGTCACGCCGCGCTCGGCCAGCTTCTTGCCCCACGTGGTGCGCTCGGTCGCGCGCCGGCACATCAGCTCGAGCGCGCGCTCGGCGACGCCGATGATGCGCATGCAGTGGTGGATGCGCCCCGGCCCGAGGCGGCCCTGCGCGATCTCGAAGCCGCGGCCCTCGCCGAGCAGCATATTCTCCGCCGGCACGCGGACATTCTCGAACAGCACCTCGCCGTGGCCGTGCGGCGCGTCGTCGAAGCCCATCACCTTGAGCATGCGCAGCACTTTCAGGCCCTTGGCCTCGCGCGGCACCAGGATCATCGACTGCTGGCGGTAGACTTCGGCGCCCGGGTCGGTCTTGCCCATCACGATCAGCAGCTTGCAGCGCGGATCGCCGATGCCCGACGTCCACCATTTCTGGCCGTTGATGACGTAGTCTTCGCCGTCGCGCTTGATGCTGGTCTCGATGTTGGTGGCGTCGGACGACGCGACCTTGGGCTCGGTCATGGCGAAGGCGGAGCGGATCTCGCCGGCCAGCAACGGCTCCAGCCACGCGCGCTTCTGCGCGTCGGTGCCGTAGCGCTCGATCGTCTCCATGTTGCCGGTGTCGGGGGCGGAGCAGTTGAACACCTCGGGCGCCCAGTTGACCCGGCCCATCGTCTCGCAAAGCGGCGCGTATTCAAGGTTGGTGAGCCCGGCGCCGCGCTCGCTTTCCGGCAGGAACAGGTTCCAGAGCCCGGCCGCTTTCGCCTTCGCCTTCAGCTCCTCCAGGATCGGCACCGGCTTCCAGCGCGTGTCGCCCTCGTCGAGCTGAGCGTAATACGTCGCCTCGTTCGGGAAGACGTATTCGTCCATGAACGCTTCGATCTCGGCCTTGAGCTTCTTGGTTCGGTCCGAATATTCGAATTCCATCCTGCGTGCTCCCGCGCTGCCGTGCCCGTTTCTCCTTGGTTTGACAGCAGCGGAGGGCGCGTGTCAAACCTCGACGGAAATTCGCTCGGGGGAGGAGGCACCGCCATGATCATCAAGGATGTCCGCATCACGCTGCTGCGCGCGCCGTACAAGGAGCAGCCGGCGCTGCAGAAGGGCTACGACCGGCCGCGCGAGATCCTGGTGGTCGAGATCGAGACCAAGTCCGGGCTCGTGGGGCTCGGCTACCAGCTCTATTTGCGCCAGGGCTTCCGCACGACCAAGGCCTGCCTCGAGGAGGTGCTGATCCCGCGCATCCTCGGCCGCGACGCCACGGCGGTCGAGGCGATCTGGCGCGACCTTTTCATGTCCACGCAGGCGGACGGGCGGGGCGGGGCGGCGGTGCTCGGGCTCTCGGTTATCGACGTGGCGCTGTGGGACCTGGTCGGCAAGCAGGCGAAGATGCCGCTGCACCGCATTTGGGGCCATTACCGCGATAAAGTGCCGGCCTACGGCTCGGGCGTCTGGCGCGGCCTCGGCGGCGACGGGATGGTCGAGAAGGCGAAGCGCTTCATGAAAGACGGCTTCACCGCGATCAAGATGCAGGTCGGCCATAGCTGGACCGACGCCGAGGACGTCGACCATGTGCGCAGGGTGCGCGAGACGGTCGGGTCCGAGGTCGACATCATGGTCGACGTCAACATGGCCTGGACCGCGGACAAGGCGATCCTGATGGGCCGCCGGCTGCAGGAATACGACATCTACTGGCTGGAAGAGCCGGTCGTGCCGGACGACTTCGCCGGCTATTTCCGTATCGCGGACGCGCTCGACACGCGCATCGTCGGCGGCGAGAGCCATTTCACCCG
>CAZPFL010000390.1:0-1866 GCA_964585785.1 uncultured Rhodospirillaceae bacterium | reverse complement strand
TGGTTGCGCGGTAGATGCGGTCGACGAAGGGAATCGCGCCGATGAAGGATTCGAACAGCGCGATCAGCCGCTGGCCGATCACCCGCCCGGCGGCCCAGCCCAGGATGTAAAGAAAGACGAGCACGACGATCACGGCGAAGACCGACTGCACCGTCGAGTCCAGCATGAAGTCGGCGAGCCGCGGCAAGCGCGGGCGCAGCGCTACAGACGCGGCGAAGACCCACGGCTTGCCGAGCGACGACAGCTGCTCGAACAAGAAGCTCACGATCCACCAGGTAATCGCGAGCGGCGCCGCGGTCAGCAGCCCGATGACGATGGTGCGCCCGATCGAGCGGAAAGGGCTGGCCCTTGGGTGGCTATTGTCTGGCATGCGGCAATCCCCCGGCTGCTCCGAGCCGGGGACTCCACGATGCGGGAACGACCGTGTCAACCGTGCCGTCGCGGCGGCGCGGCCGGCCGATCCGGTCGCCCCCGTTGCCGCGCGCCGGATCTACCCCGCCAGGTGCTTCGCGAAGAAGTCCGCGAGCGGCGCCGACGAGACGTCCGTGTCGCGCTTCGACTGCTCGATGTAGACCAGCTCGATCTCGCCGCCCGCCT
This sequence comes from uncultured Rhodospirillaceae bacterium, assembly GCA_964585785.1. Lineage (GTDB taxonomy): Bacteria > Pseudomonadota > Alphaproteobacteria > UBA8366 > UBA8366 > WHUA01. The sequence continues at coordinate 1,269 of CAZPFL010000390.1, read as the reverse complement.
TGCGGTAGTTGAGCACGAAGCGCTCCGGCTCGTTCATCGCGACGGGGGACTCCGGGTCGCGGTAGTCGTGCACCGGATCGGGCTTGCCCTGCACCCAGATCGCCGGCGGCGTGACGAGCTTCTCGCCCCGTTCCAGCGCCAGCATCGGATTGCCCTCGGCCATGTTCGCCTCGGTCTTCCAATAGGTGTCGTGGCGTTCGGGGATGTCGCCGATCCAGGCAGGCGGGTTCGCCGAGGCGCGGCCGCGTAGCGCGTTGTGATAGCGCGACAGCGGGTTGATCACCGGCCAGGTCATGCCGACGCAGCGCACCGACGCGTCGATCGAGGACCCGCCGCCGAGCGGGATCGCCGCGTAGCGCGGGTCGGCCGGCCGCATCGCGCAGAGCATGGCGAGGTGACCGCCGCTCGACTGCCCGGTGATGCCGACCCGGTTCGGATCGATGCGCAAGTCGCGGGCATGCGCCTTGATCCAGCGGATCGCATAGTTGATGTCGGCGCAGGAGGTCGGGTAGCCGTCGGCCGCGTGCCGGAAATCGAGCGCGGCGGCGGCGATGCCGCGCTGCGCCAGATATTCGTCCCGCTTCTGGCATTCGCTCAGGTCGCCCTTGTTCCACGCGCCGCCATGCAGATCGACGACGATGGGGAAGGGGCCGGCGCCCTCCGGCCTAAACAGCCGCAGCTTCATCGCGCGGTCGCCATGGCGCAGATATTCGATATCCTCGGTCGTGATATTCCGTGTGCGTTCTTTCGTCTCGGTGACCATCGGTTTCCTCCTTGGAAAAGGCCCAACTGCAATCGGTTCTCGATCGTCAGCGTGCGGTCGCGATCGCCTTGACCCCGGCGGCCGGTTTCGTCCGGTCGCCGTCTATTTGAGCCCGCGCGTGAGTTCACGCGCGGCGGCGGCGATTTTGTTGCGGTTCGGGAAGACATGGTCTTCCAGTCCCGGTGTGTAGGGGATCGGCACCTGCAGCGCGCAGACCCGCTTCACGGGCGCCTTCAGGGCGGCGAAGCTTTCCGGGTCCTCCGTCACCAGGGCCGCGATCTCGGCCGACGCGCCGCAGGTCGGTCCGGCCTCGTCCGCGACGACCAGCCGGCCCGTCTTGCGGACCGAGGCGCGGATGCAGTCCACATCGAGCGGCACGAGACTCCGCGGGTCGATCACCTCGGCCGAGATGCCGTCCTTCGCCAGCGCCTCGGCGGCGGCCAGCGCCTCGGGCACCATCCAGGCGATGGCGACGATGGTGACGTCGCTGCCCGCGCGCTTGATGT
>CAZPFL010000389.1:0-1908 GCA_964585785.1 uncultured Rhodospirillaceae bacterium | reverse complement strand
TGGGCGTTGCGGAAGCCGTGCTGGACGCCGAGCGCATGGGCGCGGTCCCAGGCCTCGACCGCGGCCGTGGCGATCGACGGTTGCGGACAGGAGTCATGGTCGAGCGCCACCGGCAGGACCGACAGCCCCTCGTAATTCTCAACGCCCCCGCGCGCCGCGTTGCGATGGTTGCGGACGACCCGCAGCATCGCCTCGGCATTCGCCGCATGGCCCGGGAACGCGCCGAGCTCGCCCGCCATCTCCGCCGAGGTGGCATAGGCCGTGCCCGTCATCAGCGCGGTGATCGCGCCGCACAGCGCGCGCCCTTCGACGCTGTCATAGGGCAGGGCATGCGCCATCAGCAGCCCGCCGATATTGGCGTAGCCGAGGCCGAGCGTCCGGTAGTCGTAGGACAGCTGCGCGATCTGCTGCGACGGGTATTGCGCCATCAGGACCGAGATCTCGAGCGTCATCGTCCACAGCCGGACGGCGTGCTCGAAATCCTTGACCTGGAACAAGCCCGACTCGTCGCGGAAGTTCATCAGGTTGAACGACGCCAGATTGCACGCCGTGTCGTCCAGGAACATGTATTCGGAGCACGGGTTCGAGGCGTTGATCCGGCCCGACTCGGGGCAGGTGTGCCATTCGTTGATGGTCGTGTCGAACTGCACGCCGGGATCCGCGCAGGCCCAGGCCGACTCGGCGATTTGCTCCCACAGGTCGCGCGCCTTCACCGTCTTCGCGACCGCGCCGTCGGTGCGGCGCGTCAGGTGCCAGTCGGCGTCCGATTCGACCGCGGCGATGAAGTCGTTGGTGATGCGCAGCGAGTTGTTGGAGTTCTGGCCAGAGACCGTGAGATAGGCTTCCGAGTCCCAGTCGGTGTCGTAGGTGCGGAACTCGATCTCGGTGTAGCCCTGGCGCGCGAACTGGATGACGCGCTGGATGTAGTTCTCGGGGATCATCGCCTTGCGCGCGGCGATCACCGCCTTCTTGAGCGGGAGGTTCTGCTTCGGCTCGAAGCGGGTCGCCTCCTCGGCCGCCGGGTCGTGGCAGGCGGCGACGATGGCGTTGAGATACTGGTTGCAGACCTTCGAGCCGGTGACGAGCGCGGCGACTTTCTGCTCCTCGATATTCTTCCAGCCGATGAAGCTTTCCACGTCGGGATGATCGACATCGAGGCAGACCATCTTGGCCGCGCGTCGCGTCGTGCCGCCCGACTTGATCGCGCCCGCCGCGCGGTCGCCGATCTTCAGGAAGCTCATGAGGCCGGACGAGCGCCCGCCGCCGGACAACGGCTCGTTCTCGCCGCGGATGCCGGAGAAGTTGCTGCCGGTGCCTGAGCCGTATTTGAACAGCCGCGCCTCGCGGACCCACAGGTCCATGATGCCGTTGTCGTTCACCAGGTCGTCGTTGACCGACTGGATGAAGCAGGCATGCGGCTGCGGATGCTCGTAGGCCGACTCCGAGCTGGTCAGCTTGCCCGTGCGGTAATCGACATAATAGTGGCCCTGGCCCGGCCCATCGATACCGTAGGCCCAGTGCAGGCCGGTGTTGAACCACTGCGGTGAGTTGGGCGCCGCCATCTGATGCGCGATCATGTAGCGCATCTCGTCGTAATAGGCGCGCGCGTCCGCTTCGGCGTCGAAATAGCCGCCCTTCCAGCCCCAATAGGTCCAGGTGCCGGCGATTCGGTCGAAGACCTGGGTGGCGCGCGACTCGCTTCCGAAGCGCTCGTCCTCGGGAAACTGCGACAGCGCCTTCTCATCCGGCGCGCGCCGGTAAAGCCAGGACGGAACGCCTTTCTCCTTCAGGCGGCGCAGCCGTTTCGGCACGCCCGCCTTGCGGAAATACTTCTGTGCGAGGACGTCGCAAGCAACCTGGCTCCAGCTGTCGGGAACCTCGATATCATCAAGCTTGAAAACGAGCGAG
>CAZPFL010000388.1:0-1908 GCA_964585785.1 uncultured Rhodospirillaceae bacterium | reverse complement strand
TAGACCACCATCATGATGGCGATGGCCTCGACCGCCTGGCCCGTCTGGTTGAGCGTCGTGTTGCCGACGTTGACGAGGTCGGGGTAGCCGATGAGCACGCCGAGCGAGCTGTTCTTGGTCAGGCTGAGATACTGGCTGGTGGTCGGCGGCACGATCACGCGCAGCGCCTGCGGCAGGACGACGAGGCGCATGACGAGGCCGGGCCGGAGGCCGATCGCGCGTGCCGCTTCGACCTGGCCGTGCGGCACCGACTGGATGCCTGCACGGACGATCTCGGCGATGTAGGCGCCGGTGTAGACCGTTATGCCGACGAGAAGGGCGGCGAACTCGGGCGTCATCGATGCGCCGCCGCGGTAGTTGAAGCCGCGTAGCGCCGGTACGCTCCACTCGAGCGGTGCACCGCCAGCCAGCCAGACGATCAGCGGCAGCCCGAGAATAAGCCCGAGGCCAGGCCAGAAGGTCGGGAGATACTGCCCGGTCAGCTCGCGCCGCCGTCCCGCCCATTTGGCGAGGATGATCGCGCCGACGATGCCGATCAGCAGCGCCAGGCCCATCCAGGGATAGACCGGATTCGCGACCGGGATCGGATAGGTCAGGCCGCGGTTGGTGATGAAGACACCCGTGAAGGGCGAAAGCGCCTGACGCGGCGAGGGCAGGTTGCGGATCACCGACGCCCAGAAGATCACATGCAGCACCACCGGGATGTTCCGGCAAACCTCGACATAGGCCGACGCCAGTTTCGAGATGAGCCAGTTGCTGGAGACCCGGGCGATGCCCATGACGACGCCGAGGATCGTCGCCAGCACGATTCCGACGACCGCCACGTGCAGTGTATTGAGGATGCCGACAAGCAGCGCACGCCCGTAGCTCTGGGCGGCGTCATAGGGAATGATCGATTCGCCGATACCGAACCCGGCCGCTTCGTTGAGGAAGGAGAAGCCGGTCGCAATGCCCTGGCGCTCGAGGTTGGCGTTTGCGTTGTAATAGAGATACCAGCCGATAAAGCCGACGGCGAGGGCAAGCAGGACCTGATAGACCACGCCGCGGACGGCGAGGCTGTTGAAGATGGATGTGTCGCTCTTACGCGAGATGTCAGATGCCGCCATAGGTCGAATCACCCTTGTCCGGCATGCTTCCGAGATCGGCGGCCGCATGCAGCAGTGGTTCGGAAGGGAAGGTGTGCGGGTCCGCCGCTGCGTAAGGCGACGGACCTCGCGCGCCCACCTATTTCATCGGCATGCCGTACATCAGCCCGCCATGGATCCACGAATTATTGATCCCGCGCGGAAGCTTCAGCACCGACTTGTCGCCGAAGTTGCGGTCGTAGATGTCCTTGTAGCTGCCGACCTGCTTGATGATCCGATAGGACCAGTCGTTGTCGAGGCCGAGCTTCTTGCCGAGGTCCCCCGACTTGCCGAGCAGCCGCTGGATGTTCGGGTCCTTCGAGCTCAGCATCTTGTCGACGTTGGCCTGATCGACGCCTTCTTCCTCGGCGTTGAAGGTGGCGTACACGACCCATTTGGTGATGTCGTACCACTGGTCGTCGCCGTGGCGCACGCCGATCGACAGCGGCTCCTTCGAGTAGACGCCGTCGAGGATCACGTGGTCGTTGGGGTTCTTGGCGTCAAACTGCTTGTATCCGGGAAGGCCCGCCTGATCCATCGAGAGGACGTCGCAACGGCCGGCAAAATAGGCGCCGACGAGCTCTTTCGTGTTCTCGATGACCACCGGGGTGTATTTCATCCCCTTGGCCTTGAACAGCGCGGAGATGTTCTTCTCGGTCGTGCTGCCCGGGAAGACGCAGATGCTGGCGCCGTCGAGCTGGTCAACCTTCGTGATCCCCAGGCTCTTGCGGACCATGAAGCCCGTGCCGGTGTAGAAGGTCGGCGGGCCGAAGTTGAAGCCGAG
>CAZPFL010000387.1:0-1912 GCA_964585785.1 uncultured Rhodospirillaceae bacterium | reverse complement strand
AAGATCGACGCGCTGGACAAGCAATGGCGCGCCGAGCGGAAGTCGACGGACCAGCCGCTGATCACCGCGGTGCTGAGCAATCCGCTGTCGGGCTATCTGACGCGTATCCAGGCCCGGTCGGTCGGCCTCTATACCGAGATCTTCGTCATCGACAATAAGGGCCTGAACGCCGGCCAGGGCTCCATCACTTCGGACTACTGGCAGGGTGACGAGGCGAAGTGGCAGAAGACATTCCTGGTCGGGCCGGACGCCGTGTTCATCGATAAGCCGGAATATGAAAAGCAGACCGGCACCTGGCGCGCGCAGGTCAACATGACGCTCGCGCGCGACAACAAGCCCGTCGGCTCGCTGACGGTCGAGATCAACCTGACCGAGCTGGCGCGCCGCCGCGCCCTCAACCTGGCCCAGAACTAGGAGACGGCCCCATGAAGTTCATCAATTCGCTGCGCATTTCGCACAAGCTTCTGGGCGCGTTCGCGGTGCTCATCGTCATCATCGCCGCCGTCGGCGGGACCACGCTGGTTCAGGTCAATCGGATCAAGTCCGTCTCGGACGATTCGGCCAAGATCAATCACGTGGTCGATCTTCTCGGCGACGTCCAGGATGCTGCCGTGAACCAGCTTCTGGTTATCCGCGGCCTGTTGCTGACCGGCAACCGCGACAACATTACGAAATTCGAGGACGCAGGCGCCGGCCTCGAGCGGAGCTTCGCGAAATTGAAGCAGAGCACGACGCAGTCGCTGATCCTGCAGCGCGTAGAGGCCCTCTTCGGCACGATCGCGACCTGGCAGCAGAAAGTCGCGAAGCGGCAGATCGACCTGATGCGGACGCCGCTGACCGTCGACGAAGCGCGGGTCATCGAAGCGAACGGCGCCGGCGAGCGCTTCCTCAAGGATTTCAATAACGGCCTGCGCGAGATCCTCAAGGTCACGGATGCCGAGGTCGCCAAGAACAACGCGGCGGCGGATGCGGCCGTCTCGACGACGATCGTCGCCGGGGTGATCGGCCTGGTCATCAGCATGCTGTTCTCGGTCGCGGCCGGGACCTTCCTCGCCCGCGGCATCTCGCTGCCGATCGGGGCGCTCACCGGCGTCATGGAGCGCCTCGCCAAGAAGGATTATTCCGGCGACATCCCCGGCCTCGGCCGGGGCGACGAGATCGGACAGATGGCGCATACGGTCGAGGTCTTCAAGAACGGCATGATCGAGAACGACCGTCTGCAGGCCGAGGCGCAGAAGAAGCAGGAGGCCGAGCTCGAGCGCGGCCGCAAGCTGCAGGACCTCACGCAGCGCTTCGACGCCGACGCGTCCGAGATGATGAAGGCGCTGGCCGCCGCGGCGACCGAGCTCCGCAGCACGGCCGAATCGCTCACCAGCCTGGCGGAAAGCTCGAGCGAGCGGGCGACCGACGCGGCCTCTTCCTCGGAAGTCACCGCCGCCAACGTGCAGACGGTGGCGACGGCGGGCACCGAGCTGTCCTCCTCGATCGCCGAGATCTCGCGTCAGGTGGCGTCGTCGAACGACCTCGCCCGCACCGCGCGCGATGAGGCGGAGGCGAGCAACAGCGCCGTCGAGGCGCTGGTCGAGGATGCCACGCGCATTGGCGAGGTCATCACGCTGATCCGCGACATCGCCGACCAGACCAACCTGCTCGCGCTCAACGCGACGATCGAGTCCGCGCGCGCCGGCGAGGCGGGCAAGGGCTTCGCCATCGTGGCGCAGGAGGTCAAGAACCTGGCCAGCGAGACGGCCAAGGCGACCGAGGACATCGAGAGCCAGGTGGCGCGCATCCAGGAACGGACGCAAACCGCAGTCGGCGCGATCCGCTCCATCGCCGAGCGCATCGTCGAGATCGAAGGCGTCATCTCTTCGGTCGCGGCGGCGGTCGAGGAGCAGGATTCGGCGACGCGGGA
>CAZPFL010000386.1:0-1923 GCA_964585785.1 uncultured Rhodospirillaceae bacterium | reverse complement strand
TGGTTAGAGCAGAGGAATCATAATCCTTGTGTCGGGGGTTCAAATCCCTCCTCCGCTACCATATTTTTCAAATACTTATGTCAATGAGCGCTTTCTCTTAGCCTCGCTATAGCCTCAGGAATACGTTCCTTAGCGCCCTCGGGACGCCAAAAACGTGTTCGTGAAAGCGATGGTCAGGGTACAGAGTTGTTTGGCTGAAAGACCTGTTGGACCGGCCTGTTCGCCGTTTTGCCACCAGTTGTGGTTTAGCCCTGATCAGGTTTTGGCTATTATGAGGCGGCGAGCTTCTTCAACGCTCACGCGATAAAGCCATCGGTCGAAGATTGGGGCGTCGTCGTTAGCTGGTTCCCTCGGGATATCTGGATCAGCCTGACTGAGAGCTTCCAGTTACGCTCCGTGCACGACGCCACTAAGCCCGGTTTGAGGGCGCTAGAAAAAGATAGAGGTGTTGCTTCTGCTATTCGATTTTCTGTAACCGACTCGTCATCGACGCGATGACGATGCTGTGTTGAACGCTATCGATTGACAGGGTCCCAAGGAATGTGAGCGCTTACGGGGCACACACGCCAGAATCGAGAATCCGCGCCCGGGCAATTCCGATAGCAAATTGGCTGGTCTCAACCTTCTGTCGTTGGTCTGCGTTCGATGTCCCACCTCACTTCGCACCTAGGCCTTGCCTATCGCAACCGCCGCTTCGTGCGAAGCCGGAACAAGATGATCAACGTGACACTGCAAACCGCTACAATCAGCAGCCAGAAGGCGCCTTCGACGGGTGGCGAGAGCAGCGACGCGCGCTCAATGCTGTCCGCGGCTAAACTTGTGCTTGCGCTCGCGGCCGCCGCCGGGAGCGTCTCGTTGAGGGGCGCCGACTCCTTGTCGAAGATGAGCGTTCCCACGAGACCGCTGTAGAGCGTGTCGAGCTGGGCCGGCTTGCTGACGTCGACCGAAACATGGCTGCCGTCAACGTAACCAAGGCCGAGCGACGAGTTGTTCTCGGGCGCTACGCCGCTCGGATCGGCGAATTGATCTTGTGGAAGAACGGGATTGCCCGTGGTCGTAACCATGTCGGCGGCGTACGCGGGCAGGACGAAAAGGCAGGCAAGCACTACGATTATAAGATGCATCGATTCCTAACCCCCCATTTTTCGCAGAGTCGTCGTGATTCGCCCGAAAAAGCAACTAAAAAGTGCTGTCCGCTGATTTTGATCACTGTTGGTTGATTTGATTTCTTCGTTTCTTCTTTTGAGGGGAGGCGCCGTTTCAATGCTACGGCCCGCGCGCCGGCGGATCGTCCCCGACGCGGCAATCGGTTGCCGTTGTGGCGCGCGGCCCACGACACTTTCATGCACAATGAAAATTCGGCATTCCGACCGCCGAGCGGCTGCCGCTCCGGCCTGCCCGGCAAGAGCCGCGCGACAGGTTGCGCCGAACGCCAACGGAGAATGACTTGGACCAAACCGCAGACCGATTGCTCACCTTCACCCTGGCGCTCAACCACGGAGATCTTTCCGCCGCCGTTGTCGAGGCCGCGCGGGCGCGGCTACTCAACTGCATCGGCGTGAGCCTCGCGGCGCTGGAGGCCCCGCCCGTGCGCATCGCTCGGACGCTGGCGCCGAGCATCGATGCGCCGCGGTCCGCGCGGCTGTTCGGTACGCTGACGCGGACGACGCCGGAGATGGCGGCCTTCGTCAACGGCGCCATGACGCGCTTCCTCGACATGAGCGACACGCGCGTGATGGCGGGCGTGAGCCATCCCGCGGATGCGCTGGCGGGCGTGATCGCCGTGGCCGAAGCGGAAGGGGCGAGCGGCGTCGACCTGCTGCTGGCGATCGTCATTGCCTACGAGCTGCAGTGCCGCTTCGTCGACGTCGTGCCGATCAGCCATGCCGGCTGGGACCAGACGCCCGTCGTCGCCATGGCGAC
>CAZPFL010000385.1:0-1923 GCA_964585785.1 uncultured Rhodospirillaceae bacterium | reverse complement strand
GACGAATTGGAACGGATCGGACTTCCGGTCGTTCATCCGTCGCATTCCGACAACTTTTCGCAACGCTGCGCCTTCGATCTTTCGGCGGCGGGCGAGGCTAGAGGAGCAAATGCGATGATGACGACGAAGCCGACGGGCGAACGCGGGCTTACCTTGGCCGGCTTGGCGAGCGTTCTCGCCGCCGCTGGCGCGCTCGCCGCCTGCGCGCAGATGACCCCGGCGGGTCCCGAGCAGGTCTCTTCCAACAATCCCAGCGTGACCTACAACTACGGCACGGACCAGGAGCTGCTGGCGGCCAAGCAAAAGGCGGACGCCTTCTGCAGCCAGTACCAGACCACCGTGCCGCGCTCGGGTAGCATCACCAGCAACCCGGACGGCACCAAGAGCGTATCCTTCGAGTGCGTGCCCGTGGCCGCGCCGCCGCCGGCGGTGGCAATGGCGCAGCCCGCCGCGCCGTTCACCTACACCTATCACACTTCGCAGGAGCTGCTGATGGGCTCGCGGGACGCCGACGCCTATTGCCTCAAATTCGGCAAGCGGTCGAACGCGACGATAACAACCAATCCGGACGGCTCGAAGACCGCGACCTTCCAATGCGTTCCCTAGTCCGATCCGCTAGGTACCCGGTGTTTTCGCGGCAACCAGTTTCCGCAGGAGGGTCGGCGCGTCCGCGGCTTCGTCGATCGACCAGACATGGTCGGCGAGGCCCGCGGCGCGGTCCGGCGCGATGCCCGCGAGCCCGACATTATGCGCGAATTTGTGGCGCAGCTCGGCGTCGCTCACCGGGTCGTCGGGATGCCCCTTGGCGTTCTCGACGGTGAGCGCGCGCATGCCGAAGGGGCCGGTGGCGGTGAGCACGCAGCCGCCGATGTCGCGTGCGGAGGAGTCTTCCATCACCGTGCAGCGAATACGCCGCATCCAGTCCGCGACGGCGGGCGAGGGCGGCACCTCGCTGACCAGATGGCCCGGCAGCACGGCGCCGTACGCGAGCGCCACCGAGACGCACCAATAAACGCTGAACTGCGCGTCGAGGCGCTTTTCGGGATGCATCCGCGCGGCGTGCGTCTTGCCGACGACGTTGAACGCCTGCGGATTGATGCGGAGCTCGATTTCCGTCTTGGCGTCCAGCGCGTCGCCCATCTCGTCCCGCAGCGTCAGCGCCGCGGTGATCGCCGGATGGGTCAGGCGGCAGGACGGGTAGGGCTTGAACGAGAGCCTGGCGACCTCGGGCGTCGCGCCGAGTGCGGCGCTGAACTTGTTCGGGTCGAGCTTACCGTGGAGATAGACGCGGCCGAGCCCGTCCTCGCCGAGGAAGGGATGCGCGACGCCGACGAGCCCGTTCGCCGCCATCAGCGCGGCCAGCAGGCCATTGCTCGCGGCGATCGCCGGCTGCAGCGGCTTCGTTTCCGCGCCCTCGCGGGTCGACTGGTGGTTGCCCGAGGTCAGCGTGTACGCGGCCCCGAGCGCGCTGCGCAGCACATTGGGGTCGTCGGAGAGAACCCGCGCCGCCGCCGCGGCCGCGCCGAAATGGCCGAGCAGCGCGCTGTAGATCCAGCCTCCGTCGACGAGGTTGAGGTCGGTCGCGATGCCGAGGCGGCAGGACACCTCGATGCCGAGGATCATCGCTTCGAGCAACCGCGCGCCATCGGCGTTGCTGGCGATATCCGCGGCCGCCAGCGCCGCCGGGACGACCGCCGCGCCGGCATGCAGCACCGCGTCGTCATGCGTGTCGTCCAGCTCCAGCGCATGGGTGAAATAGCCGTTGATCAGCGCGGCCGCCGCGGGCGCGCGGCGCGTGCCGTCCACGACCTGGCAATCGCCGCTGCCGCTCCACCGCGCTGCCGCTTCGAGCCAGGACGGCATGCCGAGCAGCGCATGCCCCGCGACCATGTCGCCCATGATGTCGAGCAGCTCGCGCCGCGC
>CAZPFL010000384.1:0-1938 GCA_964585785.1 uncultured Rhodospirillaceae bacterium | reverse complement strand
ATCGAAGACCTCAACCGGCTGCACGAATCCATCACGGTCGCCACCGTCGCCGAATGGGCGCTGGTCGAGCCGAAGCAGATGGTCGCGACCATCAAGATCATCCCCTTCTCCGCCCCGGAAGCGCAGATCGCCGCCTGCGAGACGATCGCGCGCGAGGCCGGCGGGCTCATTCGCGTGGCGCCGCTCAAGGCCAAGACCGCGGCGCTGATCCAGACCACCCTGCCCGGCACCAAGGACAGCGTGCTCGAAAAGTCGGCCGCCGTGATGGCGGAGCGCATGGAAGGGCTCGGCGGCAAGCTGCTGCACGAGACGCGCGTGCCGCATGAGACGGCGGCCGTCGAGGCGGCGATCCGCAACATGGCGGCGAAGGGCTGCGACCTGCTGCTGATGGCCGGCGCGTCCGCGATTACCGACCGCCGCGACGTGCTGCCCGCCGCGCTGACGCGCGCCGGCGGTACGGTCGACCATTACGGCATGCCGGTCGATCCCGGGAATCTGCTGATGCTGGGGCGTTTGAACGGCGTCCCGGCGGTGGGCCTGCCGGGCTGCGCGCGGTCGCCCAAGTTCAACGGCGTCGACTGGGTGCTGCAGCGGCTCTGCGCCGACATCCCGATGGACGCGACGCACATCATGCGCATGGGCATCGGCGGGCTCCTGATGGAGGTGCCGCGGCCGCAGCCGCGCAGCAGCGCCGCCGAGGAAACGGCCGCCGCGCCGCGCGCGCCCAGTATCGCCTGCATCATCCTCGCCGCCGGGCAGTCGCGCCGCATGGGCACGATCAACAAGCTCCTGGCCGCGATCGACGGCAAGCCGATGGTGCGCTGGGCCGCGGAAGCGGCGCTGGCCTCCGCCGCCGCGCCGATTATCGTCGTGCTCGGCCACGAAGCGGACACGGTGCGCGCCACGCTCGCGGACCTGCCCAGGGAAAAGGTCACCTTCGTCGAGAACCCGGACTACGCGCAGGGCATCGCCAGCTCGGTCAAGCGCGGCATCGCCGCCGTGCCGGCCGACGCCGACGGCGCGGTCGTCTGCCTCGGCGACATGCCGCGCATCACCGCGCGCCAGATCGACCGCCTGATCGCCGCCTACAACCCGGTCGAGGGCCGTGCGCTCTGCATCCCGACTTGGCGCGGCAAGCGCGGCAACCCGGTGCTGATCGGCAAGCGCTTCTTCCCCGAGATGCAGGCGCTGACCGGCGACGTCGGCGCCCGCCCGCTGATCAGCCAGTACCCGGAGCTGACCTGCGAGGTCGCGATGGAAGACGACGCCGTGCTGGTCGATATCGACACGCCGCAGGCGCTGGAGGGGTTGAGGGGTTAGGCGTCGCCCCCCGCCGCCGGATGCCGATCTGAGACGGCGTGGTTCCAAATTGCCCCAATACCACCTAGAGTACGGCCTTCGGTGTCGGACAGGTCTGTCCCTCGAACGCAGCGGACGCCCTCGACCGACGCCGTTTGCCACCGCGCCACATGCCGGAGCGCGCCCGATGCCGCAACGCACGCAGGACAGCAGGACCAAGGCGACCGAGGGCATGGTCGACTATGACCGCAACTCGGGAATGCAGCGGCAACTCGTCAACAGCAGCGATGCGTGGATCCGGCGGCTCGTGGAGCGGATCGGCCTTGTCGACCCCGAATTCACGCTGGTCGATTACGGCTGCGGGCCGGGCCACAGCGCGATCGACACGGTGCGCCCGGCGATCGAGGTCTATCGCGGCCTGAGCCCGACCGCGCCCATGGCGATCTGCCATGCCGACCAGCCCGGCAACGACTGGAACGGCCTTTGCGGCCTGATCGCCGGCCCGGACGGCTACGGTCAGAACGACCCGGAGATCCGCAGCCTGGCCTCGATAGGCTCGTTCTACAACGCCATGGCGGCGCCGAACTCGGTGTCGCTTGGCACCTGCTTCACGGCGACCCACTGGCTGAGCCGTCCCGT
>CAZPFL010000383.1:0-1941 GCA_964585785.1 uncultured Rhodospirillaceae bacterium | reverse complement strand
GAGGTGACCAACTCCTACAAGCTGCTGGGCGGCGAGCACTCGACGCTGGTGATGATTGCCGGCAAGGAGTTCAAGGAAGAGAACCCCAAGACCTACCAGGCGGTCTGCGACGCCTTCCTGGAATCCTACGATTGGATCAACGCGCATCCGGCCGAGGCGGCAAAGATCTTCATCAAAGCCACGAAGTCGAAGCTCGACCCGGCGTCGGTGAAAGCCATGATCTCGGACAAGGAGGAGATCCACTACAGCAAGCAGCCCGAGCATACGATGCTGTTCGCCAGGTTCCTCCACAGTATCGGCGACATTCCCGAGGCCAAGAGCTGGAAGGACTATTACTGGGACAACAACTACAATCTGAACGGCAGCTGATTGATGGCTGACGTCGCGACACGGGCGGCGGGGATCACCCCTGCCGCCCACGCGCCGGAACCCATCCTCGACGTTTCCGGCGTCACCCTGCAATACAAGACCAAAGAGCACCTCATCACGGCGACCTACCGGGTGAGCTTTCAGGTCTTCAAATCCGACCGCTTCGTGCTGTTGGGGCCATCCGGCTGCGGCAAGTCGACCCTGCTGAAAGGCGTCGCCGGCTACCTAAAGCCGGTCGAAGGCCAGATGAAGCTGAAGGGCCACGTCATCAGCGATCCGGGCCCGGACCGCGTAATGGTGTTCCAGGAGTTCGACCAGCTTCTGCCCTGGAAGACGGTGAAGCAGAACATCACCTTCGCGCTGTTGAACGGCGGCAAATGCCGAAGCAGGCGCGAAGCCGACGACATTGCGATGGACTACATCCGCAAGGTCAAGCTGGAGCGTTTCGAAGACACCTACCCCCACATGCTTTCCGGCGGCATGAAGCAGCGCGTGGCGATCGCCCGCGGCATGGCGATGGAGCCCGACATCCTGCTGATGGACGAGCCCTTCGCCGCGCTCGACGCGCTGACCCGCCGGCAGATGCAGGATGAGCTGCTGCAACTCTGGGAAGACACCAAGTTCACCGTTCTGTTCGTCACCCATTCCATCGAGGAAGCGGTAATCGTCGGCAGCCGCATTCTCATCCTGTCGCCGCATCCGGGGCAGGTGAAGGCCGAGCTCAACGCGCACAATTACTCGCACGCGAACATGGACACCGAGGGATTCGCGACGCTGCAGCGCCGCATCCACGCCATGATCTTCGCCGACCGCGTGCTCGAAGACGAGACCTTGCCGAATGTCTGATAAGGCGCTCACCGAGACATCCGCGATTTACGTGAGGCCGGAGTTCGTGAACACCAACCTCGGTGTCGCGATGGTCGGCGACGTGGAGCGGCCGCTCTCCCTGATCGAGCGCCTCACCGAGGTCGAGCCGGTCCGCAAGTTCGCGGTGCTGCTGGGCGTGGTGATCGCCTGGCAGCTCTACACGGTGCTCGCGCATGTTCCGGAGCTGATGTTCCCGACCTTCTGGAGCACCGCCGAGGCGCTGATCAACGCGTTTGCGCATGAGCAGCTGCTGCGCAGCGTCTGGAACTCGATCAGCGTTCTGCTCGTCGGTTACGCCATCGGGATCGCCATCGCGGCGGCCCTGGTGATCGGCGCCGTGACCTCGCGCTTCGGCAGCGACCTGCTGACCACCCTGACCGCGATGCTGAATCCGTTGCCGGCGATCGCGCTGCTGCCGATGGCCATGCTTTGGTTCGGCCTCGGCACGAACGCCATCATCTTCACGTTGCTTCACTCGATCGTCTGGCCGGTCGCGCTCAATACCCATACCGGGTTCCAGAGCGTCAGCGACACGCAGCGCATGGTCGGCCGGAATTACGGCCTGCGGGGCCTGCCCTATATCTACAAGATCCTGATCCCGGCCGCGTTCCCGTCGATCCTCAACGGCATGCGCATCGGCTGGGCCTTCGCCTGGCGCACGCTGATCGCCGCGGAACTGGTCTTCGGCGGATCGGTGGTCGACAC
>CAZPFL010000382.1:0-1945 GCA_964585785.1 uncultured Rhodospirillaceae bacterium | reverse complement strand
GAACGCGGGCGCCGACGGCGCCGTGGTCGCCGGCAAGCTGCTGGAGTCGAAGGACGCCAACCTCGGCTATGACGCCCAGACGGGCAAGTATGTCGACATGGTCAAGGCGGGCATCATCGACCCGGCGAAGGTGGTTCGTATCGCGCTGCAGGACGCGGCGTCGGTTGCGGGCCTGCTGATCACGACCGAGGCGATGGTCGCCGAGAAGCCCGAGCCCAAGCCGGCCGCCCCGGCGGCGCCGGACATGGGCGGCATGGATTTCTAAGACCGGAATCCATCGCTCCAGGGTTATGAGCCGGGGTCTATGACCCGGGTTTACGACACGACGGGCCGCAGCCGGAATTGGCTGCGGCCCGTTTCGTTTGGGGCTGTCCGCCGACAGCCGGTTCGGGAAAAACGGCCGTTCCATCGCGCATTGAAATTGCAAAAAATGGAACGTTATGTTTTACTCAGTGAAATTTCGCATATTCCGGAGGAAACACCCATGCAGCAGCAGACGGCATCCGGAACGGGCCTTTCGGGCCGCTCCCGGGCGAAGATCGAGATCGTTCCCATCAGCGACGCGCTCGGCGCGGAAATCCGCGGTGTCGATCTATCGGACGCCGACGCGGCGACGGTAAAGGCGATCCGCGAGGCTTGGCTGACACATCTCGTGCTGCTGTTCCGGAACCAAAAGCTGACCGACGACCAGCTCGCCGATTTCAGCCGCAATTTCGGCGAGCTCGATCTGGCGCCGCCGATGGAAACGAGTCAGGGTCCGATGCATCCGGAGATCCTGGTCATCTCCAACGTCAAGGAAAACGGCAAGGCGATCGGTACGCTGGGCGATGGCGAGGCCATCTGGCATTCCGACATGAACTACATGGAGGAACCGCCGACCGGGAGCTTGCTCTACGCGCTCGAGATTCCGCCGGCGGGCGGCAATACCGGCTTCTGCAACATGTACAAGGCGCTCGAGACGCTGCCGGCGGATCTGCGCCGCCGCATTGAAAGCCTCAGCATCAAGCATGATTCGAGCACGAATAGTGGCGGCTACCTGCGCCAGGGCTCCAAGCCGGTGACCGACGTGCGCGAGTGTCCCGGCGCCGTCCACCCGATGGTCTGCACGCATCCCGAGACGGGCCGTAAAGCGCTCTTTATCGGCCGGCGGCGCTACGCCTACATCATGGGGCTGCCGGTCGAGGAATCGGAGAAGCTGCTCGACGAGATCTGGGCACACGCCACCAAGCCCGAGTTCAGCTGGCACCATCAGTGGCGCATCGGCGACGTGCTGATGTGGGACAATCGCTGCACCATGCACCGGCGCGACGCCTTCGACGCGGCGACCCGGCGCGTCATGCACCGCACCCAGATCAAGGGCCACAAGCCGGTCTGACCGGGCGCGCATCGAATACATAAGAAACGTCAAGAAAAGACTGGCGGCGGCCGGGGCTTCCTCGGCCGCTGTTTCTTTGCCGCACTAGGCGCGGCCGCGTCGCGTGATCTATCATCGCTGGATGACCCAAGAGCCCCTGCTGATCGGCAACGGCGCCGGCTTCAGCACCGACTATACGGACGCCGGCATCCCCGTGGTCGACGCCCTCGTGCGCTCGGGCAAGCCGGCGGTGATGTTTTACGAGATGCTGGCGGAGCGCACGCTGGCGATCGCGCAGCGCGAGCGGGTCGCGAACCCGGACGGCGGCTACGCGCCTTACATGGTCGAGGCGCTCGAGCCGGTGCTCAGGACCTGCGTTGAGAACGGTGTGCCGATCCTCGGTAACTTCGGCTCGGCCAATCCCATGGGCGCCGCGCGGCGCATCCACCAGATCGCGCGCGAGCAGGGCATCCGGGGCCTCCGCGTCGCGGTGGTCGAGGGCGACGATGTACGCGACAAGCTGCAGCGCATCCAGATGAGCGCCTGGGAGGAAGAGGACGCCCCGAAGCTGGACGCGCTCAAGGTGATCTC
>CAZPFL010000381.1:0-1971 GCA_964585785.1 uncultured Rhodospirillaceae bacterium | reverse complement strand
GGCGTCTGGCTGGCCCTGCTGGCCTGCCTCAGCCTGATCATCTTTCTCGCGCGGTGATTTGGCGCGGTAAAGACGGCGGGGCGGGGACGGCGTTTAAGCGCGCATGCCGAAAGCACAAACGAAGGCGGCCGGGGCAAAACGCTCCCGGCCGTCTCGATCCTTCGTATGCGTCGGAACGAACGGTGGCTTATTCCGGCCCGCTCGGACCAAAGATGCCATCGCTCTTCCACGGGTTGGCGTAAGCCTGCTCCTGGCGATACCGCGCAGCCCAGGAAGAATCCCGGTGGTCCTTGTAATAGGCATGCCGGATGTAGAAGGTATGCTGCGCCCCGGGATGGAAGGCGCTGGTCCTCCAGGTTATGTGTTGCTTCGGCTGGGCTGTCATATCCGCGGTCGTATGCAAACCCACATTTCCACAGCTGCTCATGTCGCTCGCATTGGCGGCCGACGCGGTGGCAATGGCGCCACTTGCCGCTAAGGCAAGCGCGGCGGCCATCGAAAGTATGCGTCTCTGCATTTTGACACTCCTTGATATGGGTGAAGGAAAAATTGGTTGGAGCGGAATGCCGTCCTGCGTTTTGCGGGGCGGTTTCCCGCCTGTGCCGGAGATGGCTTTCCGGGCCTTCGCCTTCAATTGCTAAGATTTTGAATTTATGGTGACTTGCCGCCCGGCCGCGTGACGCTTTCGTGAGCGGCGGCGCGCGAGGGACGCGACGCGATGGCCGCCTGCGGCGGTTTTCCGGCCATCATTGTGAGGCCGCGAAGGCACTAGACCGTGATCGGACGTGTAGCGGCTCAAGTCGCGCGTGAGGGTCGGCACGTGCATCTCTGACTCTTCAGACGCGCCAGGGTCTCACCAGGGTCTCACCAGGGTCTTCAGGGGTGATGGTGCCCCGGTGCGTCGGTAAAATCGGCGAGGACGGCGGTAAGCGCGTCCGGCCCGACCTTCACGGCGCCGGCGAAGGGATGATCGATCGCCACGATGGTCCAGAGCCCGGCGAAAATCATCACCGACAGGGCGCCCGTCATCAGCGCCTGGGCGCGTAGGTTCTCAGTGCCGAAGAAGAACGTAAAGCCGATGGTCACGACGGCGCCCGCGGACAGCACCGCCCAGATGACGCCCGGCGTGATGCCGTCGGCGCTGACCAGGCGTTCGCGCCGCGCATCGCTGATGCGATCGACCTGCCGGAGGATCTCGCCGATAACGATGGCTTCGTCCCCACTGAACGCGTGGAATTTGAGGACCGCGCGGTAGATGTCGTTGAGCGCTTTCGTGGCGTCAGGGCTGTCGGTCTCCCGCGCCATCGCCGGCCAGTCCTTGGTGATCGCGGCATTAAGGTATTCTGTCGTCGCCTCGCGGATGGCGTCGCCGTGCTTCTCGTCGATTCCCCGCGTCAGGAGAAAGATGGTCGATGCGGCGCCGGCTTCCTTCGCCACCTGGCTGTCGGCCACGTTGAATTTCTCCCACACGACGACGACCGCGAAGGCGAGCAGGACCGCGTAGAGCACGCCGACGGTCGCGAACTTGAAGCCGGCGACCTCGTTGTTGGTGCGCAGCCGGCTGAGCTCGACGTAGCGGCGCGTCACGAAGGGGCCCGCCATGGCGATCAGGCTCGTCGGGATGATGAGGAGGAACGCGGAAAGCCACAATGGCAAGTTGGTCAGAAACAGGATCATGCTTGCGCTTCCTTGATGTCGCTTTCGCGTGCCCGAGGCATTGTATGCACGAAAAATCCTCAAGTTGAAGGCATCTTGGCCGAACCAAACATGCCGCAACCATTGAAGTGCTCCGGATCGCGATGCCACTTGTCGTGGTATCGCATGGACCGGGGGATCGGTGATGTCTCTTAAGGGACCCGTTTGAGACAGGAAGACAAAAAACAAGGGGCCGCTCGAAAGCGAACCCCTTGCTTGAATTGGCTCCGCGGGCCGGACTCGAACCAGCGACCCGGTGGTTAACAGCCACCTGCT
>CAZPFL010000380.1:0-2013 GCA_964585785.1 uncultured Rhodospirillaceae bacterium | reverse complement strand
CGGGGCGCGGGAACCGGCGCCCGGGCGCTCGGCGATCCGCTGAACGTCATGGTGTGGCTCGCCAACCACCTGTCGCGCCGCGGCCGCGCGCTGACGCGGGGTCTCTGCGTCTCGACGGGAACCTGCACCGGGCTCGACCCGGTCCGGCCGGGCGACAAGGTCGTCGCCGATTTCGGCAGCCTCGGCACGGTGGCGATCGATCTCGAATGAGCGGTGGTGGGGCGGCGGCAGCGCCTTATCCGTTTCAGAATTAGGTACCCCTCCTGCGCCCTTGGCCGTCGCCGCCATGACGGGCCCAAAATGAGTCCGGGTGGAAATCATGACGGCAGATTTCGAGCACTCCGGCCGGGGTGGCGGCACGATGTACGAGGCCGTGCGCCATTGGGCCGAACGGACCCCGGAAGCGCCGGCGCTGTTGTTGGGCGACGGCCGGGCGGCGCTGAGCTATTCGGACCTTCTGCGCTCCATCGACGCGATCGGCGCGCAGCTTCGCGCCCTCGGGATCGGGCGGACGGACCGAGTCGCCCTGCTCCACCCCGGCGGCCCGGCGATGGCGGTCGCGGTCACGGGGCTGATGTGCCACGCCATCGCGGCGCCGCTCAATCCCAGCTACACGGTCGGCGAGGTCGCGGTTCATCTGCGGGACCTGCGCGTGACGGCGCTGGCGATCGCCGACGGCCTGGAGTCATCCGCGCGGCTCGCTGCCGAGCGGCTGGGCCTGCCCGTCTTCGAGATCGCCGCCGACGCCGGCCGCGCGCACGCGATGATCACGCTGCGCGGGACGCCGGTCCGCGCCGCCGCCGAAGCCGGAGCCGCGCGGCCGGAGGACGTTGCGCTGCTGCTCACCACCTCCGGCACCACCGCCCAGAGCAAGATCGTGCCGATCCGCCACCGCCAGCTCATGGCGCGCTGCCGCAACGCCGGCGCGCGCCTCGAGCTGCGCCCGGAAGACCGCTGCCTCAATCTCATGCCGCTCTACCACAGCCACGGGCTGAACAGCGGCCTCGGCGTCTCGCTGGTCGCCGGCGCCAGCGTCATGGCGATGCCGCAGTTCGACGTGGAGAGCTTCTTCCGCCTGCTCGAAGACCTGGCGCCGAGCTGGTTCACCGCCGTCTTCACCTTCCACCACCAGATCCACACGCATGCGGCGTCGCACGAGGCGGCGATCGCCCGCGCGCGCCTGCGCTTCATCCACACCAGCTCGGGCCGCCTCGAACCGCGGATCGCGGACGATCTGGAAGCCCGGTTCGGCGTCCCCCTGCTCGGCACCTACGCCTCCACCGAGACCGGCGTCATCACCGGCGATTCCCACCCGCCGGCGCCGCGCAAGCGCGAGAGCGTGGGCACGCCCGCCGGCGCCGAGGTCGCGATCCTCGATCCCGAGGGCAAGCCGCTGCCCGCCGGCGAACGCGGCGAGGTCTGCCTGCGCGGGGCGAATGTCTTCGATGGCTATGAGGGCGACGGCGCGCCGGTGCCCTTCACCGCGGACGGCTGGTACCGCACCGGCGACGAAGGAACGTTCGACACGGACGGCTTTCTCTTCCTGACCGGCCGGGTGCGGGAGACGATCAACCGCGGCGGCGAGAAAATCAGCCCGTCCGAGATCGACGACGCCCTGCTGCGCCATCCCGGCGTGGCCGCGGCCACAGCCTTCGCCATTCCCCATCCGACCCTGGGCGAGGAAGCCGCCGCCGCGGTCGTCCCGCGGCCGGGCGCATCGCTCGATGCGAAGGAACTGGCCGCCTTCCTGCGCGAAAGGCTCACCGCCTTCAAGGTGCCGCGCCGCATTCTCGTCGTGGACGACATCCCGAAGGGACCGACCGGCAAGGTGCAGCGCCACGCGCTCGCCACCGCCTTCGGCCTCGACACGGCGGCACCGGCGCCTGTACCGACGGAAGCCGACGACCGCGACCCGACCCCGCTGGAGCAGACTTTACAAGCGTTGTGGGTGGAGACGCTGGGTCTGCCGCGGGTCGGGCTGCACGACGACTTCTTCCTGCTCGGCGGCGATTC
>CAZPFL010000379.1:0-2028 GCA_964585785.1 uncultured Rhodospirillaceae bacterium | reverse complement strand
ATCACCGGCAACTGGGGCCGCAAGGGCGGCGCCTTCTTCAACATGGGCGCGGGCGTGCCGATTGCGCCGAACGCGCCGCAGGAGCGCCGCCCCAAGATCGAGCGGCCGATGATCCGCAAGAGCCCCGTCGGCTGGACCGAGGCGATGCGCAAAGGCAAGCCTTATCCGCTCAAGGCGATGATCGCCTGCAACAATCCGCTGGCGCAATGGCCCGGCCAGGAAGAGGCGCGCGAGGCGCTGAAGGCGCTCGATCTGCTGGTCCATATCGAGCTGTTTCCGAACGAAACCACCGCCTTCGCCGACTATGTGCTGCCCGCCGCCGCAGGCATCGAGAAGGGCGAGATCGGCCGCTCGAACGATGACCGCCGGGTCGTCTGGATCGACCGGATGATCGACCCGCCCGGCGAAGCGAAGCCGGATGGCTGGATCTGGATCGAGCTCGGCAAGCGCTTCGGCTTCGATGACGTGCTGAAGGAGCGCTACAAGGACGCCGCGGTTTTCTGGGACGAAGTCTGTATCGATAACGTGCATCTGCGCGGCTGCACGCAGAAGCGGCTGCATTCCGTCCCCTATCGCTGGGTGCGCTTCCCGGTGGCGACCGAGGACGCGCCGGAACAGGATACGCTTTATCTTGAGGGCACCACCGCGGCAGGCCAGCCCGAGGGCAAGCGCTTCCCGACGGCGAGCGGCAAGCTCGAGTTCTGGACCGAGGCGCTGGAAGCGAAGTTCCAGACCCTGGGGCTGACCGCGGTGCCGTCCTTCTACAGCGAGCGCGAGCAGCTCATCGACCTGCCCTATGTGCGGCTCACCATCGGCGACGATGCCGAGAGCGTGCTCTCGCCCTTCGGCAAGGGGCCGACCTATGCGACGCCCGGTGAGATCATGCAGCCGGGCAACGATTCGCCCGGCGCGCGGCTCCGGGCGCAGGGATTCGACACCGAGCTGGTCACCGGCCGGCCGCCGGCGCCGCATTTCCATAGCTGGACGCATTATTTCTGGCAGGCGCAGGAGATGTGGCCCGACCTCTATATCCAGATCCATCCCGACCGCGCGAAGGAGCGGGGAATCGCGGACGGGGCGCGGGTCAAGATCGAGACCGCGCATGGCGCGATCGAGGCGGTGGCCTGGATCCATGCGGGCATCCGGCCGACGGCCGTGTTCATCCCGATCGGCTGGGGGGAGCAGCAGCCCTTCCATCCGTGGCGCTCGGTCAACTTCCTCACCGACAAGACACAACGCGATCCGCTGTCGGACCAGACCAACCTGAAGACGCTGCTCTGCCGGATCTCACCCGTGTGAAAGGCAGGCGAAGGCTTGACCGGCTCCGGGGTAAGCCGATCTATTGAACGGCGGAACGGTATCTCGGGGAGGAGCGGGCGTCATGGCAGGGAAGCCCAAAAAGGACACGTTGTTCGTCTGCCGCGACTGCGGAAAGGCATACAGCGCCGACGATGTCATGATCGTGGACGCAGAGCCCATTTCACGCGACCGCACGCCGATCGCCGATAACAAATGCCCGGCCTGCGGCGGCCTCCTCGATCTGCAATTTCCCGGGGCGGAAAAGGAATAGGGCGACGGCCGTCTACTCGGCGGCGACATCGGACCGGACGGTGATGCCGTGCGGCGCCACTTCCTGCGGCGCGCCCTTCCGCCGGTGGGACAGCAGATTCTTCAGCTGCTCCATATAGAGAAAGATCACCGGCGTGAAATAGAGGGTCAGAACCTGTGACACGGCGAGGCCGCCGACGACGGCCATGCCAAGCGGTTGCCGGCCCTCGCCGCCGGCGCCGAGGCCGATGGCGATCGGCAGGCTGCCCGCCAGTGCGGCCATGGTGGTCATCATGATCGGGCGGAAGCGGGTCAGGCAGGCCTGGTAGATCGCGTCGAACGGCGCCATGCCCTCGTTTCGCTGCGCCTCAAGCGCGAAGTCGATCATCATGATCGCGTTTTTCTTGACGATGCCGACCAGCATGATGATGCCGACGAAGGCGTAGAGGCTGAGCGGCTCGTTGAACAGCATCAGCGTCA
>CAZPFL010000378.1:0-2048 GCA_964585785.1 uncultured Rhodospirillaceae bacterium | reverse complement strand
CAACGGGCTGACGATCGAGGAATGGCTCGCCTACGCGCCGAAGGACAGCCTGGCGTTGTTCATGTTCGGCAAGCCGACGGCAGCCAAGCGGCTCTATTTCGATGTCATCCCGAAGAATGTCGACGAGTATCTGACCTTCCTCGCGAAGTACCCGCAGGAGGAGCCGGCGCGCCAGATCGAGAACCCGGTCTGGCACATCCACAACGGCCGTCCGCCGCAGGAAAGCGTGCCGCTGAGCTTCGGCGTGCTGCTCAACCTCGCCAGCGTCTGCAATACCGAGGACAAGTCGGTGCTGTGGGGCTTCGTCAGCCGCTACGTGCCGGGCGCGACGCCGGAAAACCACCCGATCCTCGACGATCTGGTCGGCCACGCCATCCGCTACTACGCGGATTTCGTGAAGCCGGCCAAGCGCTACCGCGCGCCGACCGAGATCGAGCGCCAGGCCATCGCAGCGCTGGCCGACGCCTTGGAGAAGATGCCGGCCGGTGCCTCGGCCGAAGACCTGCAGAACGAGGTCTACGAGGTCGGCAAGCGCTTCGGCTTCGAGCAGCTGCGCGACTGGTTCCGCGCGCTTTACGAGGTGCTGCTGGGCCAGGAGCAGGGGCCGCGCATGGGCTCCTTCATCGTGCTCTACGGCGTTTCGGAAACCGTCGCCCTGATCCGCCAGGCGCTGTCCGCGGAAGGACTGTCGGCGGCGTAGGGCAGGCGGCAGGCCCTCATTGGGGCGTCATAACCCGGCTTGCCCTACTGGCTCGCCCAGATGATACGGGCCATCCACTCAATGTCGTCGAGGCTGAGCTCGATCGTGCCGTGCGCCGGGTTGAACGACGTCAGCTCGATGCGATTGGCGGTCTGCCGGCTGAGCGATTTCGCCATGATCTCGCCCGCCTTCGTCCGCACCACGACCCGGTCGCCGCGCCGGATGCTGGCCCGTGGCGAGACGATGATGGTGTCTCCGTCGCGATAGATCGGCTCCATGCTGTCGCCGGAAATCTCCAGCGCATAGGCGTTGGGGTCGCCGACATTCGGGAAATCCACCGCGTCCCAGCCGCTGCCGACGGGATAGCCCGCGTCGTCGAAAAAGCCATCGCGCCCGGCCTGGGCATAGCCGATGACCGGGATTCGCTGCATCACGCCGCCTTCGGAGCCCTCGTTCATCAGGGAGACGAAATGACCCATGGTCTTGTTCGTCGCCTCGAGAATCTTGGCGAGACTCTCGGTCGTCGGCCAGCGCGGTTTACCATTTCGGGCGATGCGCTTGCTCTTGTTGAAGCTGGTCGGATCGAGCCCGGCGCGGCGGGCCAAGGCGGACGCGGACAACCCGTTCTCTGCGGCCAGGCGATCGATGGCCCCCCACACATCCTGATGCCGTAGCATGGATTTTCAGTCTCCCCATGGGTCGTGCCCCGCCCGGAGGAGATTATACACCGCCTCCAAATAGGAGCAAAGACCTAAAAATATACAAATTTAGGAAAATACTGATATTATTCTAGCGATGTGTCGGAAAAAGCGCGATTCTCAGCGCGGCGGCTTCGCTTTGCGGGCCGGTCCGCCATCGGCGGGCAATTGAGAGTGCGGCCGAAACGGTTAAGGAAATCTTAACGCGCGTAAGCGACCCCGCCGCCGCCTCGCGGGTCGGCGGCGCCGCGCCAGCGCCCGTCCTCGATCAGCACGACATGGGCGCGCGACATCACCGGATCGAAGCTGATCGGGCTGTGGCGGACCTCGTGCCCCATCGCCGCCAGCGCCTGGCAGACCGCGCCCTCCACCCGGGCCTCGGCATGCAGCGCCTTGCCCTCGCAATGGATGCGGGGGACGGTGACCGCCTCGACCGGGGACATGCCGAAATCGACGATGTTGAGGATGGCCTGCAGCACCGCGCTGATGATGACACTGCCGCCCGGCGCGCCCACGACGATTGCCGGCTTGCCGTCACGGTAGAGGATCGTCGGCACCATCCCGGTGGTCCGCGCCTTGCCCGGCGCCATCGAGTTGCGCGTGCCGGGCAGGGGATCGAACAGCTTCATCGAATTGTTGTAGACGAAGCC
>CAZPFL010000377.1:0-2056 GCA_964585785.1 uncultured Rhodospirillaceae bacterium | reverse complement strand
TGCTGAACGGCTTCGAGATGGGCGTCCCCGGCGGCAAGAACCCGCTGAAGCGGTAAGGCATGCAGCAACGGCGCCAGCTCAAATTCTTCCCTCCCCCCTTGCGGGGGAGGGCTAGGGTGGGGGGACTTCAATTAAACTCCGAGCGCGTCGTATGCGGAGCGCTCATACCCCCACCTAAATCCTCCCCCGCAAGGGGGGAGGACTTCAGGGTCCGATCGTCTCAGCGCGTCAAGCTGTCGAGCAGCGGCTTCGCCGGGCCCTTGTCGCCGAGGCCGCGCACGCGGGCGACGATCTCGCGCGCCGTCTTCTTATCGAAGCGCCCCGCGACGTTGTCGAGGAACTTGCCCTCGATCTCTTCCGGCGTCAGCGGGTCCTGCGGGTCGCCCTTGGGGAAGTCGCGCGTCTCGGTGAAGCGGCGGCCGTCCTTGGTCGTCACCGTGACGCGCGCCGGGAACTTCGCGGGATAGAGCTTGGTCAGCGCATCGTCGGCGACCACTTCGGTGTTCGCGAGCAGCGTCTGCACGTCGCTTCGCATCACGCGGTCGGCCGCGAACTGCGCCTGCCCGACGGCACGGTCGAGCGCGGCGACGGCGCAGCAATAGGGTACGCTCACCCGCGCGCCCATCGGCGTCGTGACGTCCTTCGCCGAGAAATGCGACTTCACGGTGCTGTAGGTCTCGTTGGTGACGCTGGCGATCTCCTCCGGCTTCAGGCCGTTGTTGATCACGGCGGCGAGCGTCGCCTGGATCGGCGCGTGGCTGGCCAGGATCGACGGGAAGAACTTGTAGCCGTTCTGCAGGATCTCCCACTCGCTGCCGAGCCCCTTGGTCAGCGCGGCCGGGTTGGGCTCGAAGGAAAACGCGTTCACGTAGCCTTTCTCATGCTCGAGCATGGTCGGCGGCGCGGTGCCGCCGGCGAGCGCTAGGCGCGCCGACAGCACGCCGTTGAAGGACGCCTTGCCCGGGTGCAGGCTTTTCGTCAGGTCGCCCGAAGTGAAGAAGGTATTCAGCCCGGCCGCCTGGGTGCCGGCGAAGCCGAGCGTCATGCGCGCGGCCTGCGCGTCGAGCCCGAAGGCCGAAGCCGCCGTCGCCGCCGCGCCGAAGGTGCCGTTGGTCGCCGTCGAGTGCCAGAAGCGGTAGTGGCTCGGCATCACCGCCATGCCGACGCGGACCGCCGTCTCGTAGCCCGCGACGACCGCCGTCACCACGGCGCGGCCGCTAAGCCCCAACTCCTCGGCGAGCGCCAGCGCAGGCGGCACCACGACCGAGCCCGTATGCAGCAGCGCCCGCTTGTGCGTGTCGTCGAAATCGGCGGCGTTGACCAGCGCGCCGTTCGCCAGCGCGGCCAGCGCGGCGTCCGTCCGGATCCCCGCCGAGCCCCAGATCGAGGCCACGGGCGCGGCTTTGAACATGCCGACGACCTCGGCCATGATCCGGGCCTTCTCCGGGTCGTCGCGCCACGCGGCGATGGCGCAGCCGAGCGCATCCAGGATGACGTCGCAGGCCTGCCGGACGACCGCGTCCGGAAGCTGCTCGAATTTCAATCCGCTGACGAAGGCGCCGAGTTCCGCGGTCGGCCCTTGACCCGTTTGTTCCGCCATGTCGTGCAAGTCCTTCATTCCCAACGGCCGCCGGCGCGATCTGCTGCGGCACGCAGCGGCGCGTATGATGATCGGCAACCGTCGGGATTCTTACGTGAAGCGCCGCTTCGGCACAAACCGCGCCCTTCCCCGGCCGGTTTGATACCGCCCCGCCCGCCATGCGATAACGGGCGCAACCCGGGCAGCGGCCGCGCCCTGCCGCGCCGACCCGCCCTCCCCCATCGCGCACATGAGGAAAGACCACGTCCATGCGAGCCTCGACCAAACTCAAGAAGATGATCCAGTCCGGCAAGACCTACCTGATCCCGGGCGCCTATGACGGCCTGTCCTGCCGCATTTGCCAGAATGCCGGCGCGGAGCTGATCTACGCCACCGGCGGCGGCATCGCGCGCTCGACCGGTATCCCCGACATGGGGCTGATCACGCCGAAGGAGATCGCCGACCGGCTGGAGCAGA
>CAZPFL010000376.1:0-2112 GCA_964585785.1 uncultured Rhodospirillaceae bacterium | reverse complement strand
CGGCCCAGATCTCGATGGTCGTGCGGTCCGCGCCAATGCCGGCCATGCTGAGCGCGGCGGCGACATTGACGTTTGCAGGGAAGCCGATCGCGGCCTCCCGCGCCGAGCCCGCGAACACGCGGAGCGGCTCGGTCAGGTTACTGACGTCGATGCCGTGCTCGACGAGGTAGGGCGCGCCCTTGACGCTCTTGGGCGGCTTCTCGGTCTTCATGGTGACGGAATGGATCGTACCTTCCGCCGCGGCGCGCACCGCGTCGAAGCCGACCAGCGCGCCGGTCGGCACGATGATGCGGGCGCCGGTCTCCGCCGCGCGCTTTTCGTATTGCGGGCGGCGCAGCAGCACGCCGCAGGACATCGGCATGAAGATGCGGCCGGCCTCGATCGCCGGTTCCGCGATGTCGTCGAAAACCGCCGCGGGCGCGCATTCCACGATCACGTCCGCCGCGCCCGCCAGCTCGCCCAGCGGCAGCACCGGCGCCGGCTTCTTGAAATCCGCCATGCGCGCGGCCGCGCCTGCGTGGTCGCGGGCCGAGACGGCGACCAGGTCCAGCCCCGGAATGCCCTCGTCGAGTCGCCGCGCCACCTTGAGGCCGATCGCGCCCAACCCGCCGATGGCAACGCGATAGCCCGGTCTTTTAACGTTCATTTTCTCCCCCGATTGATTTGCAGCGGCGTCTCCCGATATGACTTGCACAGGTTACCCGCGAAAGGACGCTTGTTCCATGGCCCACCGGCTCCGCCGATCGATCCTGGCCCTACCCGTCTTCCTGCTGCTCGCGCTGCCGGCCGCGGCCGCGGAGAAAGAGACGCCGGGCGAGCTTGCGACCGACGCCATGTCGAAGATGGTGCGCGCGCTCGAGCTGCTGATCCAGCAGATCCCGCAATACGAAAAGCCGGAGATCAACGAGAACGGCGACATCATCATCCGCCGCAAGCGCCCGAACGCGACGCCGCAGCAGCCCAAGCCGGACGGCGGTAATCAGCCCGACACCGGCCGCTCGATTTGACGCAGCCGCCCCCATGACCGCGCGCGCGTGGCAACGCATGCTGAGCGGCCGGCGGCTCGACCTGCTCGACCCGTCGCCGCTCGACATCGAAATCGAGGACATCGCCCACGGGCTCGCGCGGGTCGCGCGCTGGAACGGCCAGACATCGGGCCGCTCGGCCTTCTCGGTGGCGCAGCATTCGCTGCTGGTCGAGCAGCTCGCCGGCTTCATCGACCGCAAGATCGAGACGCGCTGGCGCCTCGCCGCGCTGCTGCACGACGCGCCGGAATATGTCGTGGGCGACCTGATCTCGCCCTTCAAGGCGGCGGTCGGGCTCGACTATAAGTCGCTCGAGCACAAGCTGCTGGCCGCGATCCATATGCGCTTCGGCCTGCCCGCCCGGTTGCCGGCCGCGGTCACCGCGCTGATCAAGCGCGCCGACCGCATGTCCGCCTATCTGGAAGCGACCCAGCTCGCCGGCTTCACGGAACCGGAGGGGCGGCGTTTCTTCGGGCGCTACGCCCGGCTGCCGAAAGTCGACCTCACCCCGCTCCCCGCCTACTCGATCAAAACGCAGTTTCTCAAGCGCTTCCAGGAGCTCGCCCCCTACGCCCGCTGACGCTCGTTACATCAGCCCCTTGCGGACGAGGTTCAGCCCGATGACGATCAGGACGCTGAACAAGAGCCGCTCGAAGGCGCGCTGCGACATGCGGCTGCGCAGCTTCGTGCCGAGGAGCAGGCCCGCAAAGGTCGGCGCCATTGCCGCGGCGGAGATCGCGAGCGCCTGCCCGCGCAGCACGCCGTTGGCGAACAGCGTGATGTAGAGCGGCGCGGTGCCCGACAGCGCGACCAGCGCGAACAGGCTGATCAGCAGGTTCTTGGGCAGCCTGAGCGCCGCGCCGTAGATGATCGCCGGGACCATCATGCCGGCCATGCCGCCGAAGACCCCGGAGGCCGCGCCGAAAACGGGGTTGAGCCAGGGCTGCACCCGCTCCGGCACGGTGAAGCCGCCGCCGACGAGCTGGACCAGGCTGATGGCGGCGACGACCGCGCCGAGCACGATCTTCGTCGTCCGCGGGTCCGCCGTCGCCAGCATATGCGCGCCGGCGAACACGCCCGCCACGAG
>CAZPFL010000375.1:0-2130 GCA_964585785.1 uncultured Rhodospirillaceae bacterium | reverse complement strand
CCGCCGGCGAACTTGATCGAGGTATTCGCGGCGAATGCCTCCTGCAGCTTGGGATCGAGCTGGCCGAGATACTGGTGCGCCAGCACCATGCCGACGTTGAATTTTCGCGCCTGGCTCAGGATCAGGCCGATGTTCCGATCGAAATAATCCGCCGCCTCGTCGATATAGACGAAGGTCGGCATGCGCCTGGCCGCCGGCAAGGTCGCGCGCTCCTGCGCGGCCTGGGCAATCAGCGCGATGAAGAACCGGCCGAAGATCTCCGTCCCCTGCTCCTTGAGCAGGTCCTTGGCCGTGTTGATGAGAATCACTTTGCCGGCATTCATCTCGGCGAACAGGTCGAGCTTCGAGCGCGGGTGCGAGAACATCCGCTCGAAGGTCTGGTTCTCCAGGATGCCCCAGAGCCGCCGCAGCACCTGCCGGCGCGTCTGGGCGAACTCCCGGGACGGGAACTCGGTTTCGAAGAAATGCCGCGCCGTCCCCGAGAGCTTCTCGATGTGTCGGGCGAACTTGACCTCGCTGTCCGGCTCCATCAGTTCGCGGAGCGTGTGGATGGTCGCGTCCGGGATGTGCAGCATCAGCCGGGTGACATAGCGGAAGATGACCGTTTGCTTCTGGGTCATCTCGGCCGACAGCAACGAGCCCAGGACAAAGTCATACAGCTCGAGGATCGAGTTGGTCAGCCGCTCCCGGTCGAGCTGCGAGTACTGCCCGAGCCGGTCGAGCCCGACATCGAACAGGTTGAGCGAGACCGGATACTCCACATCTGTCGGGTCGATCAGCACGAGGCGCTCATGCAGCGGCTCGCCCGGCGCAAACAGCTTGAGCCCGGCGATGGTGCGGATCAGGTCGCCCTGGCTGTCGAGCACGATCACGGAGCGCTCGCCGCGTGCCACCGCCGTCAGATCCTCTGCGATCAGGTACTGCAGCGTCTGCGTCTTGCCGTGCCCGGACCCGGCAACGATGTGGTGGTGCTCGAAGCGTGTCTCGTTCGGAATGACGAAATCGATCGCACCGGCAAACAGTTCGGCGAGCGGCGTGCCACCGAGATAGGCGCTGACGAGGTCGGCCGGGTCGCGGATATCCGACTTGCTCGGCGGTTTCAGCGCACGCTTGAAGGCATTTGGGTCCGCCGGGTTGCCGCCCGAGGCGATGATGAGGTTGGCCTCGAGGCGCCTGCGCTGCCGGGTGAGCAGGTCGCGGCTCTCGATTTCCTCGTCGAATACCGCCGCCATGATTGCTTCGGCCACCGCGGGCACGTCGCGCATGGCCCGCAGCCGTTCGGTCGGCACGGTGATGCCCTCCGTGGTGCCGTCCCTATCGGACAGTTCCGGGCTCGCCTGCCAGATCGCATCGAGGCAGTGGCAGAGCACGACCCGGATCCGGTCACAGCACGCGTCGAAGTCCTCCAACCACGCGCGCTGGCGGTTCAGCGCGTCGCGCAGGTCCCAGTACTGCGACACGGACCGCCGTTCCGTCCAGTCGACCACCGGCAGCTGGTACATCGCCTCGTACGCGAAGATCCGCCGCACGAGCGCGGCGATCGCGGCCTCATCGACCCCGGGCGGCACGCGATCGAAGCTTGCCAGAACCGCCTCAGCGATCGCCTCGGCAAGCCGCGCGCGATCCTCTGCCTCGGTCAGTTCCAGGGCCGCGAACTGCCGTGCCACCCGCTCGTACAGCTCCCGCGTCAGGGCCGCGTCGCTCGGGCGAAACAGACCGTTGACGAAAGCATGGGCGCGCGCGCCGAAGTGGATCATAGGCCCCTGATCATCACGAGTTTGGCCTCATCCTTGGGCAGCGCCGCGATATCCATGGTCTCGGTACCGTCCCAGTGCTTGGCACTTTCCATGACCTGGCGCAAAAAGGACGTGACGACCCCGAGCCATGCCTCCTTGCGGGCGAGCTCGATGATGCTGTCGCAGCTGAAGTAGCGCCCGTGGATCAAATCCTTGACGAAGATCGTCTCGCGCTTCTGATGAAAATAAAGGTAGCCCGCCCCGCCGCCGACCAGGATCGCGACAAGCAACCCGCCGGCGACGCCGACGGCCGACGCCACCAAGCCAAGCAGGACCACGCCCACGCCGAGCGCAATCAGGACGGCGTTGCGAATCAACGTCGGTTGAATCGCCT
>CAZPFL010000374.1:0-2139 GCA_964585785.1 uncultured Rhodospirillaceae bacterium | reverse complement strand
TGTTGAAGGAATCGCACAGCACCATGAAGCTGACGATCTTGTCGCAGGCCTGCGCATCCATGGCGCCCGCCTTGAACAGCGGGTTGTTGGCGATGATGCCGACGCTGCGCCCGCCGACGCGCGTCAGCGCGGTCACCGCGGTGCGGCCGAAACGGGGCTTCAGCTCGAAATAGCTGCCGGTATCGATGACCGCCTGGATCACCTTCCGCATGTCATAGACCTGCGTCCGGCTTTCCGGCACCAGCGCGGCGACGTCCTTTACCGCCGCGTCCGATCCCTTCGGCACGGCGGCGACCGGCGGCGCTTCGTTGCAGTGGCCCGGCAGGTAGGCGAGGAAGGCCTTGACCGCGTCGATCGCTTCTTCGTCCGTGTCGACGAACTGGTCGATGAGGCCCGTCGTCTCCGCGTGCATCTTCCAGCCGCCGAGCGCCTGGCCGTCGATCTTTTCGCCGATCGCCATGGACACCAGCCGCTCGCTGGAAACCGCCATCACGGCGCCTTTCCGCATGACGCTGAAATCGGACATGCAGGTGTACCAGGTGGACGAGCCGTAGCACATGCCGAGCACCGCCGATGCCCAAGGCGACTCCCGCAGGCGCCGGTACTGCGTGGCGTTGTTCGCCAGCAGATTGCCCATGCCGAGCGCGCCCATGTTGTCCGGTATGCGGGCGCCCGAGCTCTCGCCGAGGAAGACCAGCGGCAGGCCGCGCTCGGTCGCGGTACGCTGCATCTGCCCGATCTTCTTCATGTTGGTCCCGGCCGAGGACGCGCCCTTGACGGTGAAGTCGTTGGCGATCACCACGGCCTCGCGCCCGTCGATTCGGCCGTAGCCGCACAGCTTGCCGTCGCCCGGCGTCGTGTCCCGGTCCTCGGGCTTGGCCGAAGCCGCG
Source organism: uncultured Rhodospirillaceae bacterium (assembly GCA_964585785.1). Taxonomy (GTDB): domain Bacteria; phylum Pseudomonadota; class Alphaproteobacteria; order UBA8366; family UBA8366; genus WHUA01. The sequence continues at coordinate 1,249 of CAZPFL010000374.1, read as the reverse complement.
AACATGCCGGATTCGAGGAACGTCCCCTTGTCGAGCAGGTAGTCGAGCCGCTCGCGGGCGTTCAGAATCCCGGCATTGCGGCGACGCTCGAGCTTCGCCTTGCCGCCCATGGCAAGCGCCTTCTCGCGGTGCGCTTCATACTCGCGGTAGAGATCCTCGTAGCCCATGTCACTCCATTCCCGGCCGGCCCGGCGCGCCGCAGAAGATAACACCCTCGGCCGCAAGAGCGGAAATCTCGGCCTCGGAGAGGCCGGCGAGCTCGCTCAGAACCGCGCGGGTATCGACGCCGACCTGGCCGCCCGCATGGTCGATCCGGCCCGGTGTGTCCGAGAGCTTGGGCACGACATTGGCGAGGCGGACGGTACCGAGGTCGGCATCCGGCACGTCGATCAGCATCTCACGCGCGGCATAATGCGGGTCCGAGAAGACGTCCGCCATGGTGTAGATGCGGGACGCGGGCACCCCCGCCTCCTGCAGCACCGCGTCGATCTCTTCGAGGTCGCGCCGGGCGGTCCAGGCGCTGATGATCTCGTCGATCGCGTCCTCGTGCTGAGAGCGGCTGGTCAGCGTCGCGAAACGCGGATCGGTGAGCGCATCCTCACGCCCGATCGCCTTCATGAGGCGCTGCCAGGTCGGCTCGCTGACCGCGGCGATGTGGATATGCCGGCCGTCGCGCGCCGTGTAGAGGTTGTTCGGCGTGTTGTCCGGCAGCCGTGAGCCGGTTCGGCCGGCGATGAAGCCGAGCTTCTCGTAGGCCGGGACGTAGGGCTCCATGAAGTTGAAGGCGCTTTCGAACAGCGCCGCATCGACGCATTGGCCCTTGCCCGTCTCCTGGCGCTTGAGCAGCGCCATGACGGCGCCATAGGCGGCGTGCAGCCCGGTGATGTAATCGGTCAGAGAGACGGCGACGCGCGTCGGCGGCCGGTCGGGATCGCCGGTGATATGGCGCAAGCCGCTCATCGATTCACCGATGATCCCATAGCCCGCGCGCATGCTGTAGGGGCCGGTCTGGCCGAAGCCGCTGATCCGCACCATGACGAGGCGCGGGTTGAGGCGCGACAGCACGTCGTAGCCCAGCCCCCAACGCTCCATCGTGCCGGGACGGAAGTTCTCGATCAGGACATCGACCTTGCCGGCCAGGCCGCGCACGAGCTCGCGGCCCTTCTCGGTCCTGAGATCGATGGAAATCATTCGCTTGTTGCGGAAGATGCTGGCGGCGTAAAGCGACTTGCCGTCCACGCGCTTGCCC
>CAZPFL010000373.1:0-2149 GCA_964585785.1 uncultured Rhodospirillaceae bacterium | reverse complement strand
CTCGACCTCGCGCTCGACGGCCGGGTCGACACCGGACGCCTGCGCCAGATCGTGCTCCTGACCGACGGCAGCGTCGGCAACGAAGCAGCGCTGTTCAGCGCCATCCGGCGCGGCATCGGCGACAGCCGACTGTTCACCGTCGGGATAGGCAGCGCGCCGAACGGCTATTTCATGGACCGCGCCGCCCGCTTCGGCCGCGGCACCTTCACCTTCATCGGCAAGACCAGTGAAGTGGCGGAGAAGATGGGCGCGCTGTTCACCAAGCTGGACGAGCCCGTGCTGACCGATATCTCGGTCAATCTCCCGGACGACGCCGTCGCGGATATCGAGCCCGAGCGGATCCCCGACCTCTATCTCGGCGAGCCGATCGTGATCGCCGCCCGTCTGCCCAAGGCGGACGGCAATCTGACGATCAGCGGGCGCTTTGCCGGCCAGCCCTGGTCGAAAACGCTCGCGCTCGCCGCGGCGACGCCCGGCACCGGAATCGACAAGCTCTGGGCCAAGCGCAAGATCGAGGTGTTGTCGGATAAGCGGCACGAAGGCACGAGCGAAGATGCGGTCCGCGCGGCCATTCTGCCGATCGCACTCACGCATCAGATCATGAGCCGCTACACCAGCCTGGTCGCGATCGACCAACCGGTCAGTCGCCCCGCCGGCGAAGCCATGAGCACCAAGGCCGTCCCGACCAATCCGCCCGCGGGCTGGACGCCGCCGGGACACGGCGCGTCCGGGCAGATCGCTCCGCAGCAGCAGCCGCTGCAGCGCGCGCAGAACGGAACGACCCTGCAGCAGTTCGCGCAAGCGGGGACGCCGGGCACGGTCGTGCAGCTCGGCGCGCAGACCGCCACGCCGGCCGAGCAGCACATCCTGATCGGCCTGCTGCTGACCGGCATCGCGCTGATGCTGCTGGCGCTCTCGCGCCGCTGGGCGCGATGAAACGCCGCCTCACCCAGGCCCTCGCCGTCCTGCTGTTCACCTTCGGTGGGTGGCAGGTCGGCGCGGGCGTCTGGATCTACGCCAAGGCCGCGCTGGCGCAGGTCCTGATCAAGCATGCCTGGGACGAGGCGTTGGCGGGTCACAAGGCGATGCGACCCTGGCCCTGGGCGGACACCTACCCGGTCGCGCGGCTGGCCGTGCCGGCGCTCGGTGTCGACGAGATCGTGCTCGCCGGCGCCAGCGGCCGCACCCTCGCCTTCGGCCCCGGTCATATGGACGGCACCGCGGCGGCCGGCGCGCCGGGTCTCTCCGTCATCGTCGCCCACCGCGACACGCATTTCCGCTTCCTACGGGAGGTCAAGCCCGGCCAGACCGTCATCCTCACCGACCCGGCGGGCGTCGCGCATAGCTATCACGTTACCGGGACGCGCGTGGTCAACGCCGACAAAACCGCGCTCGACGCGTCCGGCGACACATCGCGGCTGGCGCTCGTCACCTGCTTTCCCTTCGACTCGCCGAGACCGGGCACCCACAGGCGCTACGTGGTCTTCGCCGAGGCCGAGCCGGATGCGCCGGCCGGGACCTCGCCAGATCACTCCGCCATCGCAATCGCCCCGCCGCCGCCTATATAATCCGGTGATGAGCCAGACACCGGGACTGTCCGATGCGGGGGCCGGCACGCTGTTGATGCCGTGGCTGCCGGCGAAGCGCTACGAGCGGCCACGCTCCGAGGGCGGCGTGCCCTTCGAGCTCGTCTCGGCCTTCTCGCCCGCCGGCGACCAGCCGCAGGCCATCACCGAGATCACCGAGGCGCTGAACCAGGGCGAGCGGGACCAGGTCCTGCTCGGCGTCACCGGGTCGGGCAAGACCTTCACCATCGCGCATGTCATCCAGAACGTGCAGCGGCCGAGCCTGGTGCTGGCGCCGAACAAGACGCTCGCCGCGCAGCTCTATGGCGAGATGAAGAGCTTCTTCCCGAATGCGGCGGTCGAGTATTTCGTCTCGTATTACGATTACTACCAGCCGGAAGCCTATGTTCCACGCACGGACACCTATATCGAGAAGGACGCGTCGATCAACGAGCAGATCGACCGCATGCGCCACTCGGCGACGCGGGCGCTGCTCGAACGCGACGACGTGATCATCGTCGCCTCGGTCTCCTGCATCTACGGTATCGGCTCGGTCGAGACCTATTCGCAGATGATCGTGCCGC
>CAZPFL010000372.1:1968-2215 GCA_964585785.1 uncultured Rhodospirillaceae bacterium | reverse complement strand
TGGGTGATGAAGAACACCATCTTGCCGGTTTCTTTCCAGATACCGAGAATGAGCTCCTGGGCCTTCTCGCGGCTCAGCGCATCGAGCGCCCCCAGCGGTTCGTCCATCAGCAGGATTTCCGGATCGCTGGTGAGCGCGCGGGCGATGCCGACGCGCTGCTGCATGCCGCCGGAAAGCTCGTCGACGGCGCGCCGCTCGAAGCCTTCGAGGCCGAGCAGGCGGAGATATTTCTGCGATATCTCCACGC
>CAZPFL010000372.1:0-1958 GCA_964585785.1 uncultured Rhodospirillaceae bacterium | reverse complement strand
GCCGCTGGTCCAGCCGTCGAAGCGCGAGCCATCGCGCTTGGCCTTGGCGATGCCTTGCAGCTTCAGACCAAAGGCCACATTGTCGATGACATTGAGCCACGGCATCAGGGCGTGGCGCTGGAACACCACGGAGCGGTCGGCGCCGGGGCCGGTCACCGGTTTCCCGTTGAGCCTGATGCCGCCGCTGGACGGGGCAAGAAAGCCCGCCAGCAGGTTGAGCAATGTCGACTTGCCACAACCCGACGCACCGAGCGCCACGACGAACTCTCCGTCAGCGATGGAGAGGTTGACGTCGCTCAGGGCTGTCACTTCCGGCGTGTAAAGGCCCGCCGGAAACACGACGCTTGCATGGTTGACTTCCAGTTGTGCCATGTGTTCAGCCCCTCCCGTTGCCGCTCACGATGTCGACTCCCGCCCGGACCGATCCGGGCGGAAGCCGCCATTTGCTGCAAGTTCGCCATCAAGCCTACTTCATCGCGTCCTTGATGTAGCTCGCATTCACAAACTTGGAATAATCATCCAGAGAGCTGGGGATCTTCTTCTGATCCACGAGGAACCTGGCCGTTTCGCCAATGCTCTTCGCGATGGCACCGCCCAGCCAGTCCGACGATACCTGCTCGGCAAGCGTCGGCAGCTTGTAGCCTTTCAGGATGGCCGGAATGTCGGCGGGGTTGGCGCCGGTGCGCTTGGCAATGGTCTTCACCGGCTCTGAGTCGGCCGTCCAGGCACTCGGATCGCTGGTGTAGGAGGTATCCGCGGCGGCGATCGCCTTGATGAATGCGGTCATGAAGTCGTGGTTCTGCTCGCCGAATTCGCGGTTCACAACCCAGCCGTCGAAGGTCGGCTTGCCGGTTACCTGGCCGGCATCGATGATGACCTTGCCGTTGGCACGAACCTTGGTCTGCACCGGATCCCAGATGAAGGTCGCATCGATCTGGTCCTGGGACCAGGCGGCGGCGATCTGGTCAGGGCTCATGCCCAGGACGGTGACGTCGCTGGCGGCAACGCCGGCGTTCTGCAGCGCGCCCATGAGCGAGAAATGTGACGTCGAGCCGAGCGGCACGCCGACCTTCTTGCCCTTCAGGTCTTCCACCGACTTGATGCCGGTGCCGTCGCGGGCGACCAGTGCTTCGGCGCTGCCGATGCCGTCGGAGATCATGAAGATCTGCAGGTCGACGCCCTGGGTGGCGGCGATGGCAAGCGGCGAGGACCCAAGCTCCGACAGCTTGATGTCGCCCGAGGCCATGGCGGCGATGACGTCGGTTCCAGCCTGGAACTTGCGCCAGTCGATGGTCCAGCCGGTCTCCTTGGCGAGCTTGTCTGATGCAGCCACAAGCTGCATCGGGGTGGCGTTGCCGAAATGACCGATGGTGACGGTCTTGTCGGCGGCTTGCGCCAGTCCGGCGCTCAGTGCTGCAGCCATAAAGGCGGCGGCAGCGGTTTTAAGGAACCTTGACAGCATGACATTCTCCCTCTGCTCGGTTCGTTTCACCGTCCCTGGCCGGATCCGTGGCGTGATCCGGCTGGACGGCGCTCCATCGCGGCGATCGGCTGATCACATGCGCGATATTCCCATCGGTTCGCGACCGTCGTCCGACACCTGCCGGCTGAGGCCGGCAGCGACGATCTTCTCACTCAGCACATCCATGGCATCGAGGACGGGTGCTGTCGCATCGAGGCGCGGCGCCAGCACCGAGAGCTCGGTGCAGGCGATCAGCAGCATGTCGGTATCGTTGGCCATGAGGTCGGCCGCGATGTCCGAAAAGGTCCTGGCGGTCGCGCGCGAGGTGTCGCCGCGCTTGACCGCCTTGATGACGCCCATGAGGTCGGATTGCCGCTGAGGCCATTTGAGGGCGATGCCCAGCGGCTTCAGGGCGTCGTCGTAAAGCCCCAGCATTTTGACGGCGGTGGAGGCCAGCATGCCGATGCGGCGGTTGGGCAGCACCATGCGCGAGATG
>CAZPFL010000371.1:0-2219 GCA_964585785.1 uncultured Rhodospirillaceae bacterium | reverse complement strand
CCATCACGCCTTCAGCCCGCCGCGGCGGATTTGGTCCTGCTCCATCGCCTCGAACAGCGCCTTGAAGTTGCCTTCGCCGAAGCCCTGGTCGCCCTTGCGCTGGATGATCTCGAAGAAGATCGGGCCGATCACGGTGCGGGTGAAGATCTGCAGCAGGCGCCCGCCGTCCGGGCCGGGCGTGCCGTCGATCAGGATCGCATTCCGCTGCAGGCGGGCGAGATCCTCGCCATGGTCCGGCAGCCGGTTTTCGACCGCGGCGTAGTAGCTGTCGGGCGGCGGGTCCGTGAAGGCGACGCCGCGGCCGCGCAGCGCCTCGACCGTGGCGAAGATGTCGTCGGTGGCGAGCGCGATGTGTTGGATGCCCTCGCCGTGATAGGCGGTGAGGTATTCCTCGATCTGCGAGCGGTCGTCGGCGGATTCGTTGATCGGGATGCGGATCTTGCCGCAGGGGCTGGTCATCGCCCGGCTGTGCAGGCCCGTCAGCTTGCCCTCGATGTCGAAATAGCGGATCTCGCGGAAATTGAAGAGCTTTTCGTAAAAGCCGGCCCACGCGTCCATGCGGCCGCGGTAGACGTTGTGCGTCAGGTGGTCGACCTCGGTGAGCCCGACGCCGATAGGACGCCGGAAACTCGCACCATCAGTAGGCACGAAATCCACGTCGTAAATCGACTGCACCGCGTAGCGGTCGACGAGATAGATCAGGCTGTCGCCGATGCCCTTGATCGCCGGGATGTTGAGCTCCATCGGGCCGACCGGGCCGTGATGGGGGCGGGCGCCGAGCGCCAGCGCGCGCTCATAGGCCTCGGCCGCGTTCTTGACGCGAAACGCGATGGCGCAGACCGACGGGCCGTGCACGCGCGCGAAGGACTGCGCGAAGCTCGCGGGCTCGGCGTTGACGATGAAGTTGACGTCGTTCTGGCGGTAGAGCGTGACGTCCTTGGAGCGGTGGCGCGCCACGGGCTCGAAGCCCATGCGCTCGAACAGCGCGCCCAAGGCGGCGGGGTCGTCGGCGGTGTATTCGACGAATTCGAAGCCGTCGGTGCCGGCCGGGTTGCTCCACGGCGCGGCTTGCGGCCCGGTGTCGGAAGGGTGGCGTTCTGCAGCCATTGGTCACCTCGCATAAAGCGGTTGGTGCCGGTGCCCCTCTATCTCTTTGATATATGTATACGCGTTTCGGGGTTGCAAGCGTAGGAAAATAGCGGCGGGAGGAATGCCCCCATTTGCCAACCCGCCCGCGACTTGGGATAACAAGCGGCACACCCATTCGATGACAGAAAAATGACCAAGACCACGCCCGTCACCTCCACCTTCGAAGCCGTTCCGGTGCTGGCGGCGCATCGTTTCGACGAGGCGGCGCTCGACCGCTACATGGCGGGCCATGTCGAGGGCTACCGGCCGCCGCTCCAGGTCAACCAGTTCCAGGGCGGCATGTCGAACCCGACCTTCCTGCTGACCGACGGCGCGGGGCGGCGCTACGTGCTGCGCAAGAAGCCGCCGGGCAAGCTGTTGCCGTCGGCGCATGCGGTGGACCGCGAGTACAAGGTGATCTCGGCGCTCAACAAGACCGACGTGCCGGTCGCGCGCGCCTATGCGCTGTGCGAGGACGAGAGCGTCATCGGCCAGGCCTTCTACATCATGGAGTTCCTGGAAGGCCGCGTGTTCCGCGACGTGGCGCTGCCGACATCGAACCCCGCCGAGCGGCGCGCCATTTACGACGCGATGGGGGACGCGCTCGCCAAGCTGCACAATGTCGATTTCGCCGCGGTGGGCTTGAGCGACTACGGGCGGGTCGGTGGCTACATCGCGCGCCAGGTCCGGCGTTGGTCGCAGCAATACGAGGCGAGCAAGACCGAGGACATCCCGGCGATGGACAAGCTGATGGCCTGGCTGCCGGATAACATGCCGGACGACAGCCTGACCACCATCGCGCATGGCGACTTCCGGCTCGAGAACCTGATCTACCACCCGACCGAGCCGCGCGTGCTCGCGGTCGTCGACTGGGAGCTCGGCACGCTCGGCAACCCGCTGTCGGATCTTGCCTATAACTGCCTGCCGTATCATTTCGGCGACCCGCGCTGGGGCGACATCATCGGCCTCGACTACGACGCCGTCGGCATCCCGGCCGAGGCCGACTACGTCGCGACCTACTGCAAGCGCACCCGGCGCGGCGCGATCGACGACTGGACCTTCTACCTCGTGCTGTCGATGTTCCGCTTCGC
>CAZPFL010000370.1:0-2243 GCA_964585785.1 uncultured Rhodospirillaceae bacterium | reverse complement strand
GGGGCGTGGACGTTCAAGGATCGCATGGCCAACGTGGCGATGGCCGAGGCCATGGCGCGGAGCGGGCTGCTCACGGTGTCGGTCGATCTGCGGCTCGGCGGCGAGGCGCCGTATCCGGCCTCGGTGCAGGACGCGAATTACGGCATCCGCTGGCTGAAGATGAAGGCGCCCGGTTGGAACGGCGATCCGTCCACCTTGGGCCTGCTCGGCAGCTCCAGCGGCGGCCACGTGGCGATGCTGCTCGGCATGCGGCCGGACGACCCGCGCTATAACGCGATCCCGCTGGAAGGCCACCCGGAGATCGACGCGCGCGTCAACTACGTCGCGACGCGCTCGCCGATCAGCGATCCGCTCGCGCGCTACAACAACGCGGTCGCCAAGGGGCGGACGGAGATGGCGGAGCGCCATCACGTCTATTTCAACCCCTTCAGCGACATCGAGGAGGGCAACCCGCAGCTGATCCTCGAGCGCGGCGAGCCGGTCGAGCTGCCGCCGCTGCTGGTCATGCAGGGCGGGCTCGACGACAACGTGCTGCCGGCGTTCCAGGTGAAGTTCGGCGAGACCTACCGCGCGGCCGGCGGCGAATGCGACGTCGCGGTGTTCGAGGGCTGCGGCCATTTGTGGGTGCTCGAGCCCGGCCCCGACACCGACCGCGCGCACGAGATGGTCAAGGCCTTCATCGCCCGCCAGCTTCGCGCGCTGCAGAAGGCGGCGTGACGGCGCGCGGTTGGCCCTTCGGCTATTCCGCCGCCATCGCCGCCCGGCTGCAGAAGCACGACGCCTTTACCGGGACCTCGGCCCGCGCCGCCGCGAGATCCAGCCGCTGCTTGATCAGCGCCGCCTCGACCTTCTCGCCGCGGCGGGTCAGGCATTCATGCAGCCCGTGGAGCGACCACAGATTGTCCGGATGCTGGCACGCCCGGCTGAGCTTGCCGTCGAGCCCGAGATCGGAGCGATAGACCGCCTCGGCTTCGTCGACATGTCCCTGTTCCAGCAAAAGGGCGCCCAAGGCATGGCGGGTCGGCTGCATCCAGCCCCACGGCTCGTCGTACGGCAGCGTATCGTCGAGCTCGACGGATTTCCGCAGGTGCGCGAAGGCCACGTCGTAATTTCCCTTTCGGTATTCCAGCTCGCCCTTGAGCATCTCCTCGGCGACGCCGAGCAGATCGACGACGGTGTTGTTATGGACGCGCCGGCTTTCCGGCACGCGCGTCTTGGCCTTGAGGAACAGCGCCTTCTCGCGCTCGGCCTCGTCGATTTGGCCAAGCGTCGAATGCGCGACGGTCTTCGCGTAATGGATCATGGCCACGTTCGAGCAATACAGTTCCTTATCCTTCGGCAGCTCCTGCGCGATGATCTCGTGCCATTTGCCGAAGCGGATCAGGACGTGCTGCTTCATCGTCAGATAGGCTTCGAGGAAATCCGCCATCGGCGGCGATTCAATGCGCAGCGCGGCTTCGGGCACCGTGGCGATCAGCTCCTCGGCCGCCGCGATCGCCGGGGTGTACTGACCCAGGAACATCGCGCCGTAAATCGCGAAATGGAAGTTGTGGATGATGTAGATCAGGTAGATGCCCGGATCGTCCGAATAGGCGAGGAACCTGCGGTCGGGCTCCAGCGCCTTCTGATTGTAGACGAGCACGTCGTGGTAATACCCGCACAGCACGTCAAGATGCGTGGCCATATGCTTCAGGTGACCCGAGTCCGGCATGATCTCGCGCAGCCGGTCGCCCGCGCGCAACGCGCGCTGCGGGAAGGGCGACATTTCCATCAGGTGGACGTAGAGGTGCAGCAGCCCCGGGTGATCCCATGAAGCGGGAATACTCTCGAAGGCGCCTTCCAGAACCTGCATCGCCTCCTCGGTGCCGGCGTCTTCGGCGGGTTTGCCGGACGCCAGGTCCCACATCTTCCAGGGCGTTTCGTTCATGATCGATTCGGCGAAGACGGCGCGGACTTCCAGATCGTCCGGATATTTCTTGAAGACCTTGCGCACTTCCTTGGTGAACGCCTTGTCCCACGGCGCCATGTCCTCGATCGCCTCGCGCTGCGGGTAGCGCGCCGGCAGGGCGCGAATGAGTGCCTGCTCGACCGGACTGGCGTTCTTGGCGTGTTGCAGGGCCGCCTGCATCGCGTCGTAGGACGCAGCCAGCGCCATCTGCCGGCCGTGCGGATCGTAGAGATGCCAAGGCAGGTTATAGTTCGGCCCCGACGCATAGCTGATGCCCCAGTGCGCCATCGCGCAG
>CAZPFL010000369.1:0-2265 GCA_964585785.1 uncultured Rhodospirillaceae bacterium | reverse complement strand
AAGGAGCCGTGCACCGCCTGGCGGCTGGTGATCGCCACGTCGCCCGGTCCGCAGATCAGCGGCACCGCCTCGGGCAGCCGGTCCGAACCCGCGGCCTCGACCATCGCCTTGATGTCGAGCTTGCCGTGCCGGTGCGATCCCGGCACGACCCAGAGCCCGTTCGCCGCGTCGCAGCCATAGAGCTGCATCATGTAGTTGAAGCCGTGCGTGTTCGCGTCCAGCGCCGGGTTGGTCCAATGCGTCCAGCCGTCCTGATGCCAGGCGACGGAGCCGCCGAGCCGTGGGTGCTTGATCCAGATCGCCTCGTTGAAGGGCGTGAAGTCCGGGCCGTTGATCGCCTCGGCAACCGCGAGAAGCTGCGGATGGCCGTAGAAGCGGAGGCAGGCTTCCGAATGCTGCAGCGGGCCGTGGATGAGCTGAAGCACGTGCTCCGGCGCACCCGCGGGCGCCGTCGGCTCGACCATCTTGGCGGGATGCCGGCCGAAGGACGCGTCCGTGCCGCCCAGCGGATCGGACAGCGGCTTGACCCAGCCCAGCGTGCGCGACGTCTGCCCGGCTATGAAGGACGGCCGGCCGTGCTTGTCCAGCGCGGCATCCTTGCCGACCGGCGCGCGCTCCAACAGGCCCGCGAGATCGCGCTCGATGTCGGCCAGTTCTTCTTCGTCCAGCACCTTCTCGAACACGTAGAAGCCATGCCGCGCATAGGCGTCGAGGATCGCCGGGTCGACCTTGCCGTCGGGGCCGAAGCGGATCGGCCCGCGATTGTCCATCGCCAGCGCGCGGGCGGTGCCTTCCTCGCGATAGCGCGCCATCGCCGCTTCGTCCGGGCCGTAATCGGCCTCCGGCATGTTCAGCAGGGGTAGGTTGACCAGCATGAGCTCGTCTCCTTCGGTTCCGTGCGGACCGCCCCGCACAACCGGAAGCTCATTCTACGCAAACGGACCTGCGTGATGCAAAGCGCCGCGGTTGGGCCAGCCCGCTATGCCTTACGCGGCCGTTTCCCAGCGGTCGATCACCTTTTCCTGGATCATCCAACGGCCGTCGCGGCGCACGACCGTGTCCGTATACAGGCCGAGCGCACCCATTACAGGCGCGGGACTTGCCGCTTCCCACCGGGTCGATGACCAGTAAGAGAGAATTCGGTAGGCGTCGTCGGAAATCCGTTCCGTCCTCACCCGTTGGATCCAGTGCTGCCCGCGCCGCACCCCGGGCGGCACCAGCCAATGGGCGGCAAAGCCACGCGGACCGCCGGCTGCGGAATCCCATAGCCTACCGGCGATATCCCGGACATGCCCATCCGGCGTGAACAGGGCGGCGACGGTGTCGATCTCGCCGAAATCCATGGCCCGGGCGTACTCGAGCAGCAAATCTTCGATCGCCAGCCGGTCTTCGATGGGCTGCATATCCACTCCATACGGTAGGTGGGTTGTGTCGACAGGCTTCGCAGTGGGCCGTGCGAAGCCCCCTAGCTCGGCACCAGGCCGCCGTCGACGTTGTAGGCCTGGCCGGTGATGTTGCGCGCGCCGGGCGACGCCAGGAACACGGCCATCGCGGCGATGTCCTCGGGATCGTTCGCGCGGCCGATCGGGATTGGCGCGAGGTGGCGCTTGAGTGCTTCCTCGACGCTGATGCCCTGCTCCTGCGCGCGCACGACCAGGTTCCGGTCGCCGAGCGGGGTGCGCGTGACGCCGGGGCAGATTGCGTTCACGTTGATGTTGTGCGGCCCGAGCTGCTGCGCCGCCGTCTTCGTCAGCGCGATGACCGCGCCCTTGCTCGCCGCATAGGCGGCGTTCGACGTGCCGGCGTAGCCGCGCCCGGCGATCGAGGCGATATTGATGATGCGGCCGCCGCCCTGCTCGATCATCTGCCGCGCGGCGCGCTGCAGGCAGAAGAAAACGCCCTTCGCGTTGACGCGATGGATGCGGTCCCAGTCCGCTTCGGTCAGGTCCATGATGTAGGCGCGCCGCGTCACCCCGGCATTGTTGACGATGACATCGAGCTTGCCGAATGCGTCGACCGCCGTCTGGATCATCCTGTCGATGTCCTCGAGGTTGCCGACGTCGGCCTGGACCGCGAGCGTCTTCGCCTGGAACCCGGCCGCCTTGTCGGCGGTCTTCCGCGCCGCGTCGCCGTCGATGTCGGCCGCCACGACGGTCGCGCCCGCTTCGGCCATGGCGACCGCGATCGCCGCGCCGATGCCCGCGCCGGCCCCCGTCACCAAGACGACCTTGTCTTTGAGGATCATCGCATCCGTCCCGCTTCTTC
>CAZPFL010000368.1:0-2278 GCA_964585785.1 uncultured Rhodospirillaceae bacterium | reverse complement strand
CGATGTCGCCGGCCGAGGTGGAGGAGAAGTTCCGCTACCTCGTCGATCCGGTGATGCCGGCGGGCGCATCCGGCGCGATTGTCGACGCGGTCGCGGGGATCGAAAAGATCGACGAGATCGGCGATCTGGTGCGTCTCTTGATTGCGCCGCCGGCGCCGGGCGCCCGCGCCGCGGCGGAGTGATCGGCTCAGCCCGACCGCGGGGCGAGGGCGGCCAGCCGCGCACGGTAGAGATCGAGCGTCTCGCGGACGACGATTTCTTGCGCGAACTCCGCGACGGCGACTTCGCGGGCGCGCGCGCCGAAGCGCGCCCGCAGCGCGGGATCGGCCGCGAGTCTCTCCAGCGCGGCGGCGAGCGGCTCGACCGCGCGGGCCGGCATCAGCAATCCCGTCTCGCCGTCGCGGCAGATCTCGCGGCAGCCCGGCACGTCGGTCGCGACCATCGGCCGGCCCGCCGCCGCGGCTTCCAGCAGCGACTTCGGCAGCCCTTCGCGGTAAGACGGCAGGACCGCGATATGCGCGCGGGCGTATTCGCCGGGAATGTCGGTCGACTGGCCCGCAACCTCGACGACGCCTTCCGCCGCCCATCGGTCGAGCTGCGCCTGGTCGATCGAAGCGGGGTTCTCGTCCGTCCCGCCGACCAGCCGTACCCGCAAGGCGACACCTTTCTTTTTCAAGAGACGTGCCGCCTCGACCAGCTCGACGATGCCCTTGTCGCGCAGCATGCGCGAGACGCAGACGGCGACCGGCGTGCCGGCGGGCTCCGGCGTCGGCTTGAAGCGCTCGGTGTCCACGCCGGAGCCGCGGATCAGGCTGATATTCCCGGCCTTTACGCCGACTTTCTCCACGAGAAGATCCACGTCGTCCTGGTTCTGGAGAATGGTCCGGCTGTTCGGCCGGTTCAGCAGCAGGCGTAGCATTCGGCGCACGACGCCGCGCAGAACGCGCGCGGGCAGCGAGCGCGCGAGGAACAGAAATCCCATGCCGCCGAGCGCGTTGATCACCACCGGCACGCCCGTGCGCCAGGCGCAAAAGGCGCCGTAGAGCGTCGGCTTGAGCGCGACGTGATGCACGATGTCCGGCCGCTCCTCGCGGTAGATGCACAGCAGCTCGGCGATGGTCTTGCGGTCGTGCAGCGGGTCGATGCCGCTGCGGTCGAGCTGCGTCGGGCGGAGGCGCAGCCCGGCGTCGAGGATCGGCTTGGCGTGGTCGCGCACCCGCGTGACGACGACGACCTCCGCGCCGGCTTTCCTGAGCGCGACCCCGATGGGCAGCCGGTGCGAGCAGAAATACCAGTCCTCGCTGACCAGGATCAGAACCTTGCGCCCGGCGAGCGGGTCGGTGGAGGCGGCGTTCACCGGACCGACACCACTTCTTTTCCCTCCCCCCTTGAGGGGGAGGGCCAGGGTGGGGGGGCCTTGGGAAGACTCTGTGAATCGACCCCCCACCTAGATCCTCCCCCACAAGGGGGGAGGACTTTGGGGTGTGCCGCTCGCTCCACCAAACTTGCCGTGGCCAGATGTGTCACCCATGTCTCCGAACAGATGCGCGTCCTGTCTATAACCGCTCCCTTTCTGTTTGTCGCCGGTGGTCGTTGGCCTACCGCAGGCGTATCATCGCGCCGGAGGGCCAGGTGACGGACGCATGATCGCCGACGATCGGGACAGCCACGACGACCCGTTGCGCGAGGCGCTGCGCCGGGCCGCGCGCATGGACGAAGAGAGCTGCGTCGTCGAGCGGCTGAGCCAGGCTTCGCTCACGGCGGCCGCCCGAAAGCGGGTGCAGGGCACCGCGATCGGCCTGGTCGAGGCGGTGCGCAAGTCCACGCTGACCCATGGCGGGCTCGACGCCTTCCTGCAGGAATACGAGCTGTCGAACCGCGAGGGCGTGACGCTGATGTGCCTCGCTGAGGCATTGCTGCGCATTCCCGACGCCGACACGCGCGACCGCTTCATCCGCGACAAGATCGGCGAGGCGGACTGGGAAGGGCATCTCGGCCACTCGCGGTCTTTTTTCGTCAACGCCTCGACCTGGGCGCTCATGCTGACCGGGCGCATCGTCCGGCTGGGCGCGGCGGAGCGGGACGTGCGGCGCTTCATCGGCCGGCTGATTTCGCGCAGCGGCGAGCCGGTGATCCGCGAGGCGCTGATCCAGGCGATGCGCATCCTGGGCCAGCAGTTCGTGATCGGCCGGACCATTGAGGAAGCCCTGGCGCAGGCGAAAGAAGACGAGGGTGATTACCGCCATTCCTTCGACATGCTGGGCGAGGCCGCGCGCAC
>CAZPFL010000367.1:0-2307 GCA_964585785.1 uncultured Rhodospirillaceae bacterium | reverse complement strand
TCCCGGCTGCGCCATCCTGCCGTCTGCGCTGATGGCGGCCGAGGTCGCGGGCGCGTCGGGCAAGGATTACATCACCGCCGTCGCGGCGGCCTACGAGGTGATGGAGCGCATGGCGTCCGACTTCATCCCGACGACGATGGCGCGCGGCTTCCACGCGGGGCCGGTGTTCGGCATCTTCGGCGCGGCGATCGCGGCGGCGAAGCTGGGCGGGCTCAACGCCGACCAGATCCACGGCGCGATCGCGCAATGCGTCAACCTGGCGAGCGGCAACCTCGAAGGCATCCGCAGCGGCGGCAAGTCGATCCGCGAAGGCGGCGCAGTGCGGAACGCGCTATTGGCCGTCGCGCTGGCGCGCCAGGGCGTGCCCGGCGGCGAGACGGTGCTGGAAGGCGAGGCGGGCTTTTATCATTCCTACACAGGCAACAACCGGGGGGAGCTGCGATACAGCTTCACCGCCGACAACAACACGACGCTCGACAAGGTCACTGCCAATCTCGGCAAGAATTGGATGATCCTGGAAACGCTGTACCGCATCTACTCGACCGCGGGCTACAACATCGCGCATGTCGACGTGACGGCAGCGCTGTGCGCCGAGCACGACATCAAGCCGGCGGACGTCGCGCGCATCGAGACGGTGGTCAACTGGATGGAGACGGAATACCCGAGCCCGGCCTTCCCGGTCCGCAGCCGCGCTCCCGGCGTCGGCAGCACCCAGTATTACGCGGCTTACGGCGTGGTGCAGCGCGGCTTCCCGCTGGTGAAATTCATCGAGCACGGCTACGGCCCGGAAGACCCGCCGGAAGTGCTCGAGCTGATGAAGAAGGTCACCATCGTCCCCTCGCACCGCCACCCGCTGTTCGGCCCGCGCGTCACGATCCACCTCAAGAACGGCACGAGCGTGACCAAGGCCGGCACCGGCCGCGAGTTCATCTGGGACTTCGAGGAGGAAGTGCGCCGCATCAGCCCGATCATCCCCGGCATCCCGATCCCCGAGGCGCAGTACAAGGAACTGATCGGCGCTTGCCGGGACTTGGACAAGCTGGAGCGGGCGGACAAGCTGATTGGGCTGACGGTGGCGGGCTGACAAACAGCGTCGATCGTGCTCCTGACGGATTTGCGCAACCGCTACCAAAGGGGAAAAGACCGTGCATGAACTCGACGCCTTCATCGACGGTCTGCCGAAGGCGGAACTGCACATGCATCTCGAGGGTAGTATCGAGCCGGAAATGATGCTCGATCTGGCCCGCCGGAACGGTCTGTCCGTGCCGTGGAGCACCGCTGGCGAGGTGAGGGCGGCTTATCGCTTCACGAACCTTCAGTCCTTCCTGGATCTCTTTTGGACGGGCTGTCGGGTGCTCGTCCAGGAGCAGGACTTTTACGACGTCGCCATGGCGTATCTTCGCCGCGCGCGGGCTGACAACGTCCTTTATGCCGAGCTGTTCCTTGCACCGCAGAACTTCACGCTGCATGGCATCGATGCCGGAACAGTCATGTCCGGCGTGAAGCGCGCGCTCGATGATGCGGCGCGCGAGCTTGGCATTAGCGCCTCGCTGATGATCATCGCGCAGCGCCATCGTACGGAGGAAGCTGCGTTCGAGCTGCTCGAGCAGATGATGCCGTGGGCGCAAGATATCGCCGCAATCGGCATGGGCGGGCCGGAGGTCGGCCATCCCCCATCTAAATTTGCGAACTTCTTCCGGGAGTGCCGCGCGAAGGGATTCCCGGTCGTCATTCATGCGGGTGAGGAAGGTCCGGCCGCCTATGTTCGCGAGGCGTTCGATCTCGGCGCGGACCGTATCGACCACGGCAATGCGTGCATCGACGATGCGGTCTTGGTCCGCGCGATCGCCGAGCGGCAGACGCCGCTGACACTATGCCCGCTCTCGAACCTTCGTCTGAAGGTCATCCCGACCATGGAGGCGCAGCCCTTGCGAAAGCTGATGGAGCGGGGGGTGCGGGTGACGATCAACTCCGACGATCCGTCCTATTTCGCGGGCTATATCAACGATAACTTCAAGGCCTGTCGCAAGGCTTTCGCGCTCACAAAGGTAGAGCTGATCGGGCTCGCTCGAAACAGCTTTACCGCCGCCTTTCTTCCGGAGGCCTCCAAGCAGCACTACCTCCGCCTGGTCGACCGCTACGCGGCAAGGACGCAATAGGTATGCGCGGTGACCTTAATCGCGCCGCGACGAGCCCTGTCCATGCCAGACGGGAAGCGACCTAAGTCAGATCAATCCAAATCACTCGCGCTGTGCCGCTCCGGTAGCTGCATCTCCTCCGGCCCCGTGACCTTGTTCACCCGGCGGC
>CAZPFL010000366.1:0-2320 GCA_964585785.1 uncultured Rhodospirillaceae bacterium | reverse complement strand
AAACTGCAATCCGCAGCGGGCCTCCAGCACGGCCATGACCATGGCGAGCCGGTTGCCGTCCCAGCCGACCACCGCCCGCCGCGGCGTGCCGAGCGGGGAGGGCGCCACAAGCGCCTGAATTTCCACCAGCATCGGCCGCGAGCCCTCGACCCCGGCGAACACCGTGGCGCCGGCGACCTCGCCCTGGCGCTCGGCCAGGAACAGCGCCGACGGGTTCGGCACCTCGGCCAGGCCGCGGTCCGTCATCTCGAAGACGCCGATCTCGTCGGTCGGGCCGAAGCGGTTCTTCACCGCCCGGAGGATGCGGAACTGGTGGCCGCGCTCGCCCTCGAAATAGAGCACCGTGTCGACCATGTGCTCGAGCACGCGCGGGCCCGCGATGGTGCCTTCCTTGGTCACGTGGCCGACCAGGAGCACGGTGAAGCCCCGCCGCTTGGCCAGCCGGATGATCTCCTGCGCCGAGGCGCGCACCTGGGCGACCGTTCCGGGCGCCGACTCCAGCGCGTCGATATACATCGTCTGGATCGAATCGATGACGACGAAGTCCGGATGATCGGGCGTGTCGAGCGTGGCGATGATGTCGCGCATGTCGGTCGCCGCGGCGAGCTGGATCGGCCGGTTGGCGACGCCGAGGCGATTGGCGCGGAGCTGCACCTGGTCGGCCGCCTCTTCGCCGGAAATGTAGGCGCAGCGCGCCTTGTCGCCGAGCGCCGCGACGACCTGCAGCAGCAGGGTCGACTTGCCGATCCCGGGGTCGCCGCCGATCAGCAGCGCCGAGCCGTGCACCAGCCCGCCGCCGGTGACCCGGTCGAACTCGGCGATGTGGGTGAGGCGGCGCGGCGCGGGCGTGGCGTTGCCGTCGAGCGCGACGAACTCGATGCGCCGCCGCTTGCCGGCCGGACGCGCGCCGCCCTTACCGCCGACCGGCGCGGACGCCGGGGCGCTTTCCTCGACGATCGTGTTCCATTCGTTGCAGGCGTCGCACTTCCCGGCCCAGCGCGGGTAGACCGCGCCGCAGGACTGGCAGACGTAGCGGGTCGAGTTACGAGCCATTCGCTGCTCCGCGAGCGGATTTCACGCGGCGTCCGTCGACGGCGATCACAGCCGGCGCATTTCCATCTCGATCGGCCCTTCCGCGCGGCCGTGGATGAACTGCTGCACGACGGCGTTGTCGGCCCGGTCGATGTCGCCGGTCGGGCCCACCCAGACGATCTTGCCTTTATACAGCATGGCGATCCGGTCGGAAATTTTCCGTGCGCTCGCCATGTCATGCGTGATGGTGAGCGTCGTCGCACCGGTTTCCTCGGTACATTTGACGATCAGCTCGTTGATGATGTCGCCCATGATCGGGTCGATGCCGGTCGTGGGCTCGTCGAAGAAGATGATCTCGGGCTCGATGGCGATCGCGCGGGCGAGGCCGACGCGCTTGCGCATGCCGCCCGACAGATCCGCCGGCGACATCATCGCGAATTTCTCGTCCAGCCCGACCAGCGCGAGCTTTTCGAGCGCGATCTCCTTCGCCTCGCGCCGCGACATGCCCTTGCCGGCGATCAGGCCGAAGGCGGCATTCTCCCAGACGGTCAGGCTGTCGAACAGCGCCGCGCCCTGAAACAGCATGCCGATCTTGGCGTTGATGCGCTCGCGCGCGCGGGCGCCGATGCCGACGACGGACTCGCCGTCGATCTCGATCTCGCCGGCGTCGGGCATCAGCAGGCCGAGGATGCATTTGAGCGTCACCGACTTGCCCGATCCCGAGCCGCCGATGATGACCACCGACTCGCCCGGCATGATGTCGAGGTCGACGCCGTCGAGCACGACCTTCGGCCCGAACCGCTTGCAAACGCCCTTCAGGTGGATTTTCGGAACGGTCATGTGCCGAAGAACATCGCCGAGATCAGGTAGTTGAGGATCAGGATCAGGATCGACGAACTGACCACCGAGTTGATCGTCGCCGCGCCGACGCCCTGCGCGCCGCCGCGCGAATGATAGCCCTGGTAGCACCCCATCAGCGTGACCACGAAGCCGAAGACGGCGGCTTTCACCAGGCCCGTGTTCACGTCCACGAAATACAGCTTGTCCCAGCTCGTCTTGAGATAGAGCGTCGGGTTGAAGCCGAGCTTGTAGATCGAGACGATGTAGCCGCCGAACACGCCGATGATGTCGCCGATGATGATGAGCAGCGGCAGGGTGACCACGCCGGCGATCACGCGCGGCGCGACGAGGTATTTGAACGGGTTGGTCGACAGCGTGACCAGCGCGTCGATCTGCTCGGTCACGCGCATCGTGCCGATCTCGGCGGCGATCGACGAGCCGACGCGGG
>CAZPFL010000365.1:0-2326 GCA_964585785.1 uncultured Rhodospirillaceae bacterium | reverse complement strand
CTTGCAATAGCTCAGCAGCCAGTTGTGGTGCACGCCGATGTCGCTGACCAGGATCGCATCCTCGGGCAGGGCCTTGTCGATCTCGTACGCCGCGCGTTGCGGATGGATCGGCGTGGTATCGGCGACGTAGCCGGGGGCGATGAACGCCTCCCATTCCTTCTTGAAGTCGGCGATGCTGTCGAGCCAGCGGCCGCGCGCGGCCGAAACGTCCTGCTTGCCGATCTTGCGCCGGTCGAGCTCGTCCAGGAGCTGGCGCAGGAAGGTGCGCACGTCGGCCATCAGCCCGAGCGCGACCGGATAGTTGCGCGCGATCTCGTCCGGGTCGATGTCGACATGGATCAGCCTGGTCGGCGGGATGGTGAAGGAATAGCCCGGCAGCCAGGAGCTCGAGGTGCGGTCGTCGAAGCGCACGCCGAGCGCCAGCAGCACGTCCGCCTGGCGGCAGGCGTGGTTCGCCTGATAGGTGCCGTTGCGCGCGATCAGCCCGAGCGCGAGCGGATGATTTACGTCGAGCGCGCCCGTGCCGCTCGCGGAATTCGCCACCGGGATGCCGAGCCGCTCGGCCAGCGCCAGCAGGTCGGCTGCGGCACCGCCGTATTTCACGCCCTGGCCGACCAGGATCACCGGCCGCTCGGCGGCGAGCAGCATGTCCATCGCCTTGACCACGCCCTCCGGGTCGGCGCCGCAGCGGCAGCTTATGTTGGCGTCCCAGTCCTCCGCCGCCGGCGGCTGCTCCGCGCCCTCCTTGAAGATGTCGAAGGGCACGTCGAGCACGACCGGGCCCGGCCGGCCAGTCACCATGGTCTTCCACGCCTGGCGCATGGCGACGGGCACCATGTCGCCGCGGGTCGGCTGGAACACGCGCTTGCAATAGGCGCGCACGGTGGACGGGAAGTCCGCCTGGTGCTGACGATAGGTCTCCTGGAAGGCGCCCCGGTTGAACTGGCTCGTCGGCACGTTGCCGGTCACCGCCAGGAAGGGCACGGAATCGAAATAGGCGTTGGCGAGTGCGATCGGCATGTTGGCCGAGCCCGGGCCGCAGGAGGTGAAGGTCGCCGTCGGCTGACCCGTGACGCGGTAATAGACGTCCGCCATGAAGCCGGCGACGCTCTCATGATGCACCGAGATCGTGCTGATGTCGTCCGAGCGCTCGTACAGCGCGTCGATGAAGCCGATATTGCCATGGCCGCACAGGCCGAACGCGTAGGGGACCTTCTCCTGGATCAGGTAATCGACGATGATCTGTCCGCCGTTCAGGCTGTTGCTCGCTGCCATCTTCTGTCTCTCCTGCCGATCGGTTCGCTTGAATTCAGGCTACGCGCGGCATCACGTCCCGCGCGAGGGCCTCGATGATCGCGATGCGCTCTTCCAGGCGGAAGGGCATCGCGACGATGACGTTCTCGACGCCGAGCGCCTTCAGCGTCTCGAAGCGCCCGGCGACGTCCGCCGGCGTGCCGACGAAGGCGAAGCGGTCGATGATGTAGTCGGTGATGCGCTCCGCGTTCTTCGTCTTGGCGCCGACGTCGCTCTCATCATAATTGTCGCGGAACGCGCGCACTTCCGCCAGATGCGCGTCCGGCACGCTATGGAACCCCATGCGGAAATTATGGTTGGCGCGATTGCAGAGACGCGGGCGGATCGCGCGGCGCACTGCGTCGCGGTCGTCACCCACGCTGACGATCATATCGACCCAGAGCGGCGTGCTGCCGGGCACGCGGCCGGCGCGCGCTTCGCCCTCGGCGATGCAGCCGCGCGCCCAGTCCAGCACCTCGGGCGTGGCGCCCGCGCCGAGGATCACCCCGTCCGCGAGCTCGCCGGCCATCGCCAGCATCTTCGGCCCGTCGGCGGCGACGTAGATCGGCAGGTCGCGCTTGCGCCAGTTCGAGCGCAGCATGGCGCCCTCGAATTCGACCGGCTCGCCGTCGAGCAGCTTGCGCAGGACGGTCAGGTATTCCCGCATCTCGGCCAGCCGCGCCGCCCGCTTGCCGATGAGATAGACCGCCGTGTCGCCCGAGCCGATGCCGAGGAAGGTCTTGCGCGGCGCGATCGCGTCATCGATCGAGCCGAAGGCGTTGACCACCACGGCGGGGTGGCGCGTAAAAGGCGTCGTCACGCCGGTGCCGAGCCCGGCCTTGGTCGTCGCCCCTGCCGCGAGCGCGATCAGCACGAAGGGATCGCGCACATGAAAATGCGACAGCGAGACGGTGTCGGAGAACAGCAGCGGGTCGAAGCCGAGATCCTCTGCCCGCCGGACGAAGGCGAGATAGTCCGGGACCGGCGTGAATTCGTCCTGCGGGCCGATGCGGAGGCCGATCTGCATGCTACG
>CAZPFL010000364.1:0-2358 GCA_964585785.1 uncultured Rhodospirillaceae bacterium | reverse complement strand
GCGTGGCGCGGGTTGGCGAAGGGCAGCATGATCGCGCCGACAGTCGCCTGGTACATGACCGGCAGGATCTCGGGGCAGGGGATGTCGTGGAAATGCGGGCCGTCGCGGTTGCCGTAGCAGGCGTGCAGCCGCACCTGGTCGGGCGGAATGCCGGCCAGCGCCTCGTTGAGCGCGGCGACATGCATCTCCATCGCGGACAGGAATTCGCGCGTGCTCTTGTCCTGGTAGTAGCCGCAGCGCTCCATTCCCAGGTCGGGCGAATCGATCTGCAGCACGAAGCCCTGCGCGGCGATGTAGTCGTATTCCCGCTTGAGCGCGCGGGCCAGCGCGAAGACATAGGCTTCGTCCGTGTCGTAGTGCAGGTTCATGATCGCGGTCGACGCGAAGCCGGGCGAGACCGCCGTCATGAAACACTCGGCGAACCCGTCGTCCCGTTTGGCGAGCGCCGCCTTGAAGCCCGCGCATTCGGCCCGGACGCCGGCGAGATCCTCATAGGCGATGTCGCCGATCGCCTGCGGAAAGTCGTAGACGTTGATCCGGCGCCGGCCGCTCCGGTTGATCTGCTCGAACCACAGCGGAAAGGTCGTCGCGTCCTGCGGCAGGGGCCGCGTTGGCCCTTTGCCGCGCCCGAACCCCGTCATGCGCCGGGTGATGTAGGAGACGAAGTCGGTGCGCGGCGCCTCGCCGTCGTTGCCGATGTCGATTCCCGCGGCGCGCTGTTTGTCGACCACATGCGCCACGGCCTCGGCGGTCGCCGCCTCAAGCGCCGAGGCGTCGTAGGGCTTGTCGTTGGCTTCCGCCACCAGCAGGTCGGACAGCGCCTGACCGCGCGGCAGGCTGCCGACATGGGTCGTGAGAATACGGTCGTCGCTCGTCTTCATGCGTTCCTCCCCCTGTTTCTTATTTAAAACTCCCGGCCGAGCAGGCGGTCGACCGAGCAGGCGCCGCCGCCGCGGAAGAAGAAGGCGAGGGCGATCAGGCCCCAAAGCAGCGGATACTCGAACCCGCCGCTGGTCCAGAAGTAGCCGTTCGGCAGATGCACCGTGAACACGGCAACGGCCATCAGAATGACGACCCCGGCGGCGGCCGGGCGCGTCAGGAAGCCGATCGCGAGAAACAGGCCGCCGAAAAACTCGGTGCCGCCGACCAGTACCGCGAAGAACATGCCCGGCTCGAGGCCAAGCTTGGCGAAGAAGGCGGCGGTGCCGTGCAGTCCGCCGCCGCCGAATAGGCCGAACAGCTTCTGCGCGCCGTGCGGCATGAGAAACAGCCCGGTGACGACCCGGATCAGCGGGATCGTCAGCGGCGTGAGCGCGTCGTAAAGCGGCGCCACTGCCGGAATGATCAGGCGCGTCGCGCTTTCGTTGTCGGCCATGTCCGATCTCCCCCCGGTTGCGAGCGCACGAAAGGAATGCGCGGACCAATTATACGCGGATCACCCCGGGCGCTCGTCAAGTTCGCGTGATGCTGCGGGCGCGACGTCGGGCGGCTTGATCGGAAGCGCGACCTCGAACCGCGTCTCGCCCGGCCGCGACGCCACCGAGATCGTGCCGCAATGCCCGGTGACGACGATGCGCTGGGTGATGTCGAGGCCGAGCCCGGTGCCCTTGCCCGCCGGCTTGGTGGTGAAGAAGGGATCGAAGATGCGCGAGCGGATGGCCTCGGGAATGCCCGGGCCGTCATCCGTGACCGTGACCACGACATAATCGCCGTCGCGCCGCGTCGCCAGCGTGATGGTGCCGCGCCCGCCGAGCGCGTCCAGCGCGTTGACCAGGAGATTGGTCCAGACCTGGTTCAGCTCGCTGCCATAGGCGGTGATCGTGGGGAGCGCCGGGTCGTATTGCCGCTCGATCGCGATCCCGGCCGGCCAGCGGTGCTTCAGGATGGTCAGCGTGTCCTCGATCCCCTGGTGCAGGTCGACCTCCTGGCGCGGCGCCCGGTCCATGTAGGAATAGGACTTCACGGCGGCGACGAGCTCGGAAATGCGGCGACAGGCGTTGCCCGCCTCGCCGAGCAGGGCCGTGAGGTCGAGGCTGCCGGCGAGACGCGCGACGACGTCCGCGAAGCCGGCGCCGCCGTCTGCGCGCGCCAGCGGCTCAATATCCGTCGCCACGAGGCCGGCGCCCGCGAGGATCGGCGCGATCTCCCAGGCATCCGCGACGCCGTGGCCTTCGAGCCAGTCGGCGAGCCGTTGCTCCGCATCCGCGGCGTCCAGTGCGTTCAGCGCCGGGGCAGACGCGCGCGCGGCCGCGTCCTGCAGCAGTCGGCCGACCTGCGCCGCAGCGTCGCCGCCCCCAGCGTCACCGGTATCCGTCGGCTGCTGCATCAGCGCGTCGGCGCGGCGCTTCGCCCGGTCGA
>CAZPFL010000363.1:0-2447 GCA_964585785.1 uncultured Rhodospirillaceae bacterium | reverse complement strand
GGCAAGACGACTCTGAGGGAGAAAAACCCATGGCAGTTTCCGAGACTGTTCCCGAGACCCAGCTGACCGACGGGTTCCACCTGGTCATCGATGCGCTGAAACTGAACGGCATCAACACGATCTTCACCGTGCCGGGCATTCCGATTACCGATCTCGGACGCTTTGCCCAGGCGCAGGGAATGCGCGTGATTTCTTTCCGTCACGAGCAGAACGCGGGTCAGGCCGCCGCCATCGCGGGCTTCCTGACCAAGAAGCCGGGCATCTGCCTTACCGTGTCGGCGCCAGGCTTCCTCAACGGTCTCACAGCGCTCGCCAACGCGACGACGAACTGCTTTCCGATGATCCTGATCAGCGGCTCGTCCGAGCGCGAGATTGTCGACCTGCAGCAGGGCGACTACGAGGAGATGGACCAACTGGCCGTCGCCAAGCCGCTGTGCAAGGCGGCCTTCCGGGTGCTGCACGCCCAGGATATCGGCATCGGCATTGCCCGCGCTATCCGCGCCGCCTGTTCGGGCCGGCCGGGCGGCGTCTATCTCGACCTGCCCGCCAAACTCTTCGGCCAGACCATGGAATACGAGGACGGCCGGAAGTCCCTGGTCGAGGTCGTCGATCCAGCACCGGCACAGCCCCCCGCTCCGGAGTCCGTGACGCGCGCCCTCGATGTGCTGAAAGGCGCCAAGCGGCCCCTGATCATCCTCGGCAAGGGCGCCGCCTACGCCCAGGCCGACGAAGAGATTCGCGCCTTCGTCGAAAAGTCCGGCATTCCCTACCTGCCCATGAGCATGGCCAAGGGCCTGCTTCCCGACGACCACCCGCAGTCCGCGGGCGCCGCGCGGTCGTTGGTGCTGAAGGAATCCGACGTTGTGATGCTGATCGGGGCGCGACTCAACTGGTTGCTGTCGCACGGCAAGGGCAAGGCATGGGGCGAGCCCTACTCCAAAACTTTCATCCATGTCGACATCGAGCCGAAGGAAATGGACAGTAACGTGGCCATCACCGCTCCCGTGGTCGGCGACATCGGGTCCTGCGTGTCCGCGATGTTGGCGCAAATGGGCAAGGATTGGACCGCGCCACCGGCGGACTGGGTCGCCAGCGTGCGGGACAAGGTGCAAACCAACGTCGAACGGATGGCTCCCCGGCTGCGCAACAACAACGTCCCGATGGACTTCCACGGCGCGCTTGGCGCCCTGCGCGACATCATCAAGGCACAACCCGACACGATCCTGGTGAACGAGGGCGCCAACACGCTCGATTTCACCCGCAGCATCATCGACATCTACAAGCCCCGGAAACGCCTGGATGTCGGCACCTGGGGCGTCATGGGCATCGGCATGGGCTTCGCCATCGCGGCGGCCGTGGTGACGGGCAAGCCGGTGCTCGCGGTCGAGGGCGATAGCGCCTTCGGCTTCTCCGGCATGGAGATCGAGACGATCTGCCGATACAACCTGCCGGTCTGCGTCGTCGTCTTCAACAACAACGGCATATACCGCGGTACCGACGTCAATCCGTCCGGCGGTTCGGATGCGGCGCCGACGGTGTTCGTCAAGAACTCCCGCTACGACAAGATGATTGAGGCCTTCCACGGCGACGGCGTCAACGCGACGACACCGGACGAGCTGCGGGAAGCGGTCGAGAAGGCTCTGGCCTCCGGCCGCCCGACGCTGGTCAACGCGGTGATCGACGAGAAAGCCGGTACCGAGAGTGGCCGCATCGGCAACCTCAATCCGACGAGTGTTGTCGCCCAGCAGAAGAAGAAGTGACTCAAACCCTCCGCATTCAACGCCAGCCCGATAGGAGCCCGCCATGAAAGCGCTCGAAGGCGTAAAAATTCTGGATTTCACCCATGTGCAGTCGGGCCCGACCTGCACGCAGCTTCTCGCCTGGCTGGGCGCGGACGTGATCAAGGTCGAACGCCCCGGCGTCGGCGACGCGACGCGCAAGCAGCTCGTCGACGTGCCGGGCGCGGATTCGCTTTATTTCACGATGCTCAACCACAACAAGCGCTCGATCGAGCTCAACACGAAGAACGAAACCGGCAAGGCGGTGCTCGAGCGGTTGATCAAAGAGTGCGACGTCATGGTCGAGAACTTCGCGCCGGGCGCGCTCGATCGCATGGGCTTCAGCTGGGATCGCATCCACGAACTCAACCCGCGCATGATCCTGGCGTCGGTCAAGGGCTTCGGCCCCGGGCCCTACGAGGACTGCAAGGTCTACGAAAACATCGCGCAATGCACGGGCGGCGCGGCCTCGACGACGGGCTTCCTCGACGGCCCGCCGCTGGTCACCGGCGCGCAGATCGGCGACAGCGGCACCGGCCTCCACCTTGCGCTCGGCATCGTCACCGCGCTGTTCCATCGCGAGAAAAGCGGACGCGGCCAGAAAGTGCTCGCGCCCATGCAGGACGGCGTGCTCAATCTCTGCCGCGTCAAGCTGCGCGACCAGCAGCG
>CAZPFL010000362.1:0-2460 GCA_964585785.1 uncultured Rhodospirillaceae bacterium | reverse complement strand
CCGGTCCAGTGCCCGGCGAAGCCGCCGTCGGCGACCAGCACCGAGTCCGCCGGCATCACGCGGTTCAGCTCTGTCATCATGCGCGCCATGTTGATCGGCCGCTCGGTCGAATAGAGCCGGTCCGACGCTTCCTTCTTCCATTTCTCCATGCGCGCCGGCACCTCGGCGACATAGTCCTTGCGCGCCGCCTGCGCTTTGCCCGCGCCGTCCGCCAGCTCGGCCAGCAGATCGGTCAGCCCGGCCTGCGCGTCGCCCCATAGCGCCACGTCGGTCTTGGTCGTGCGGCCGATCTCCTCCTCCAGGATGTCGAGATGGATCAGCGGCACGCCCGCCGGCATGAGCTGGAAGCGCTTGGTCGGAATCTCGCCGAGCTTGCCGCCGACGACGAGCAGGCAGTCCGATGTCTCGATCAGGTCGTTGGCGATGCGCGAGTAGCGCCCGTAAAGCCCGGCGGAGAGCGGATGCGTGCAGGCGATGCCGCCCTTGCCGCTCATGGTGTGCGCGACGGGAATGCTGAGCGCCTCGGCCAGCTCCTGCAGCGCCGCGTAGGCGCCGGAGAGATGCACGCCGCCGCCCGCCAGGATCAGCGGCCGCTTCGCCTTGGACAGGAACGCCGCGGCACGCACGATGTCGTCCGCCGCCGGCCGGATGCGACGGCCCGGAATATGCGTGTGCGCCTCGTCGATCCAGAACTCGTCGGCGTTGAAGTCGAGCTCGCCGTGGCAGATGTCCTCCGGCACGTCGAGCACCACCGGGCCCGGCCGCCCGCCGGTCGCGACCGCGTAGGCGCGGCGCACCAGCTCGGGAATGCGGCGCGCATCCTCGATCCGGATCACCTCCTTCACGACCGGCGCCAGAACCTCCGTCTGGTGGCATTCCTGGGTCATGTTCTTCCAGGAATGCAGGCGGTTGGTGTCGCCCGCCAGCGCGATGATCGGCGTGCCGGCGTTGTAGGCCTCCGCGAGGCCGGTCACGAGGTTGGTGACGCCGGGCCCGAGCGTGCCGTCGCAGACGCCCGGCCGGCCCGTGACCCGCGCATAGGCGTCGGCGGCAAACGCGCCGGTGCGCTCGTCATTGATCAGGCGATGGCCGAGGCCGAGCGCGCGCACCGCCTCGTAGAACGGCAGAAGCTGGAAGCCGCCCATGCCGAACATCACGTCCGCGCCATGCGCGCGCAGCATCTCGGCCAGGGCTTCGCCGCCGGTCATCCGGCGCTGGTAGTTGTCGGCGTTTTTCTTGCTCATGCGGCACCTTCTGCAACGGTCGCGTCATCTTACCCGACAAGCTGCAGACTGGCCAAAGAGAAGCGCGCAAAAGTTGCCGGCGGACCCGCCGCCCCCGCGGGTCCGCCGTAGGCTAGTCGTCATGCGTTCCCGGTTACAGGAACTGCGTAAAAGTATCGGCCGAGATGCCGCCGGTGTTGGTGGGATCGAGCTGCGCGTAAAGCGCGTTCGCCGCATCCGTCGTGCCGCCGGCCGCCGTCACCGCGTTCTGCAGCTCGCTCTGGCTGATCGAGCCGTTGCCATCGGCGTCGATCTGCGCGAACAGGCTCTTCAGGATGTCGGACAGGGATTGCGACGTGTCGCTGCCCTTCAGCAGCGCGGTCACCGCATCCAGCGCGTTGGCATCGTTCGTAGCGCTTGACGTCGTATCGGTGGCCGTGCTGGCCGCCACCTGCTGGTGGTGGCCGTGATAGTGGTGGTGCGCCCGCAGCGCCTGCGTGAAGGCGTCGGTGAAGGTCTGCTGATCCACGCTGCCGGTGCCGTTGGGGTCGAGCTGCGCGTAGAGCGTATCCGCGGCCTGGGTCGTATCGCCGACCGAAGTCGCCGCGTCTTCCAACTCGGTCTTGGAGATCGAGCCGTCGCCGTTGCTGTCGATCTTGGAAAAGACGGCCTGCGCGAGCCCGCCGCCGGGCGCCCCGCACGCGCCGCCGCTCGAATCGCAGCTTTGCCCGCTGCCGGATTGCTGCGACTGATCGTCGATCAGCGTCGCGCTGACCTGGTCGCTGTAAGGCGTGCCGAACAGGGTACTCGCGAATTGCTGCTTGCTGACGCTTCCCGTGTTTTTCGGATCGAGCAGGCTGAACAGCGCGTCCGCCGAGTCCGTCGTGCCGCCGGCGCCGGAAACCGCCTGCTCGAGCTCGGTCTTGGTGATCGAGCCGTCGCTGTTGCTGTCGATCTTGTCAAAGAGGGTTTGTTGCAGTTGCTGGATCTGGTGGTGGTGGTGATGCCACCCTTGTCCAATTCCGCCGAGGCTGCTCATCCTTTCACCCTGCGATTGATCAAGCATCGGTGCGCCGCGCGAACGGCATCGATGCTAACCCCACAGGCGGCATTGCAAGACCCGCACCAAGTGCGGCTGCAAAAGTTTCGGCGGATTTCCGGGCTGCGGGCGGGGCGCGCCGCGGGCAGTTTCTGCCGCGGCCGGAATCATCTTCCCGCCGCGGGCAGGTTTTACCGG
>CAZPFL010000361.1:0-2475 GCA_964585785.1 uncultured Rhodospirillaceae bacterium | reverse complement strand
GCGCTTGGCGCGCGCCCGTCTTTCGTAAACGGCGGCCGGACGACACCGGCCGCGCATGCGCGCTTGGCGCGCGCCCGTCTTTCGTAAACGGCGGCCGGACGACACCGGCCGCGCGTGCGCGCCTGGCACCCACCCGTCTTTGACACTTCGGACTGCGCGACGCTCCGCGTCGTCTTCGGCCCCATCATGCCGGTCAAATAATCACCGACGCGCAATACTGCCCGTGCGCGTTGCGCATCCGAACCTGCACGCGCATTGACGGTAGACCGCGTGCGCCCATCCCCCTACGATAAGTAGACAGACGAATTCACTTTGGCGCTTTCCACCTGCCGAACGCGCTTGGATGCACGACCATGTGAATTAGTTGGTACGCCGCTTGCGGTCTGGGGATATGGCAACCTAGCGGCGAATGAGACTCGTGCCCCCTTTCGGCAACCGGATTTCGCGTCGCGACGTCGCCAGCGGGTTCGGATGTAACAGAGGGGAGAGTCATGAGCTATCTGGAGAGGTTTTTCGCGATTATCGGCGACGGCACCTGGGGGTGGTCGCTCGTGCCGTTCTTGGTGGTCCTCGGCGTCTTCTTCACCTTGTCGTCGGGTCTCGTGCAGTTCCGCTTCTTCGGGCGCATGTTCCGGGTGCTGTTCCCGGGCGGCGAGCCGGAGCCGGGCCAGCATGTCAGCTCGCGCGAAGCGTTGCTGGTCAGCGTCGGCGGGCGCGTCGGCGGCGGCAACATCGCCGGCGTCGCGGTCGCCATCACGCTGGGCGGCCCCGGCGCGGTCTTCTGGATGTGGATGATCGCGCTGATCGGCATGGCAACCAGCCTGTTCGAATGCACGCTGGCGCAACTCTACAAGCGCTCGGAAGAAGAGGGGACCTATCGCGGCGGGCCGGCGCAATACATCATCCACGGCCTGGGCAACCGCTTCAAATGGCTGGCGGTCCTTTACGCGATCTCGCTGATCGCGGCCTTCGCCCTCGGCTTCAACGCCTTCCAGGGCAATACGGTGGCCGGCGCGGTGCAGGACAGCTTCGGCATCGGCCGGCTCTGGACCGGGCTCGGGCTTGCGGTGCTGACGGGTCTCGTCATTTACGGCGGCATCAAGCGGATCGCCCAGGTCGCCGACGTGATCGTTCCCATCATGGCGATCGGCTACATCCTCATGGCGCTGCTGATCATCCTGATGAATATCACGGCGCTGCCGGACGTTATCGCCATGATCGTGAAGAACGCCTTCGGCTTCGAGCAGGCGGTCGGCGGCGGCATGGGCGCGGCGGTGGCCAACGGCATTCGCCGCGGGCTGTTCTCCAACGAAGCGGGGCTGGGCAGCGCGCCCAACGTGGCGGCGATCGCCTATGTCCGCCACCCGATCAGCCAGGGGATCGTCCAGTCCCTGTCGGTCTTCATCGACACGATCCTGATCTGCTCTTGCACCGCCTTCATTATCCTGCTCGGCACCGTTTACGTGCCGGGCGCGAAAAGCATCGACGGCGTCGTCCTGACGCAGGAATCGCTGGCGTCGCATATCGGCGGATGGAGCGTCTATTTCATGACCGCGGCCATTCTGCTGTTCGCGTTCAGCTCCATCATCTACAACTACTATCTGGGCGAGAACGCGCTGTCCGTGTTCACCGAGAGCCCGATTTCCCGCCATATCCTGCGCATCGCCATCATTTTCCTGGTGTTCATCGGATCGGCGGCGCCGGGGGCGACCTCGGTGTTCTTCTTCTCCGATCCGATGATGGGCGTTCTGGCGATGGTCAACCTGCTGGCCATCAGCATGCTGTTCCCGGTCGGCCTGCGGGTATTGAAGGACTACACCGACCAGCTCAAGGCAGGCGTCGCGCACCCGGTGTTCGATGCCGAGAAGTTCTCGGATCTCGACATCGACAAGTCCGCCTGGACGTTCGATACGCCGGTCGCGGCCCCTGCGGGCGACGACTGATCCGTATCCCGGAGCGCGGCGTTCAATACCGCGCTCCGGGATGCTCCGATCCGACTCAACGTTGAGGTCGAACCATGGATTGCCGGAACAAGTCCGGCAATGACGTTTAGTTTTTTGATCTTAAATAAAAATCGTCACTCGCGGACTTGATCCGCGAGTCCATGCGCAATGCAGTCACGAAACGCGGCCCGCTAGCCCCACAACTGCTCGGTCGCAATCCGCGCGCCTTCGGCGAGCGAGGCCAGCTTGGCCCACACCACGTCTTCGGTGGTGAAGGTGTCGCCCGCCATCGTGCCGAAGCCGCAATCGGCGCCGGCGATGATGCGCGACCGGTCGCCGACGCAGTCCGCCGCGCGGCACAGCCGCTCCGCCACCACCATCGGGTGCTCGAGATAATTGTTGGTGGTCTCGATCACGCCCGGGATCAGCACCATGCCGTCGGGCAGCGGTATGTCGCGGAACGCCTCGATCTCATGCGCGTGGCGCGGGTTGGCGAAGGGCAGCATGATCGCGCCGACAGTCGCCTGGTACA
>CAZPFL010000360.1:0-2476 GCA_964585785.1 uncultured Rhodospirillaceae bacterium | reverse complement strand
TGGGTCTGCCGCGGGTCGGGCTGCACGACGACTTCTTCCTGCTCGGCGGCGATTCTCTGCAGGCGATCGAGCTGTTCCTGCGCATCGAGGAAGAGCTCGGCCGGCGGCTGCCGCGCTCGGTGCTGTTCGAGGCGAACACCGTCGCCGAGATGGCGAAGCGCATCGACTCTACGACGCCGACCGGCTGTCTCGTGCCGATCCAGCCCGCGGGCGACGGGCCGATCTTCTTCTGCGTGCATGACGTCAACGGGCAGGTGCTGAATTTCCGCGCGCTGGCGGCGCATCTCGGGCCGGATCAGCCTTTCTACGGTCTCCAGTCTGTCGGGCTCGACGGCACGGCGCCGCCGCTCGCGCGGATCGAGGACATGGCCGCGCGCTATATCGCGGAGATCCGCCGGGTTCAGCCCAGGGGCCCCTACCATCTCGGCGGCTATTCCATGGGCGGGCTGATCGCCTATGAGATGGGGCAGCAGCTCCGCGCGGCCGGCGAGCGCGTGGGCCTGCTCGCGCTGCTCGACACCTACCAGCATCACGGCCACCGTCGCTTCGGGCACCTGCCGGTCTGGATCGAGCCGGACAGGGACGCGCTTTCCGGCGCGACGCTGGCCGCCGCCGCGCAACGCCTGGCGCTGCGCAGCCGGTTCCTGGCACTGAACGCGCGCACCGCCCTCTGGCGCGGCCTGTTCGGCACGGTCTGGCGGTTCTGCGAGATCTCCCGCCTGGCGATGCCGAAGCCGCTGCAGCGGCCGGTCGCGGCGAACCTCCTGGCCGTCCGCTCCTACCGCTTGCCGCCTTACGACGGCGACGCGGTGCTGTTCGCGGCGTCACGCTATAGCTGGGACCGCAAGGATTGGGACGCGGGCTGGCGCGCGCTCGTCCGGGGCGGGCTTGACGTCGAGCCGATCCCCGGCCTGCATCACGAGATCCTGGAAGAGCCCAATGTTGGCGTCCTGGCGCGGACGCTGAGCCGGTACCTTCGCAAAGGATGGGACCGGCAGGCGGACGCGGCCGAGTAGAAGTGTGCCGTTTCGCGCATAGGGGAATTGGTCTTCGCTGCCTTGGCGTCGGGGTACCCCTTTCGGGGCCATGGCCAATCCCGGCGCAACGGGATCAGAATGGTAGCGGGTGGGAAACATGACCTTGGTTCTCGATCAATGCGGCTTTTTGCCGGTCGGCCAGGCGGCGCTTCGGCGCGCCGTGCCGGAGCGCGGGGCGCCGTCATGAGCGACGATTCCGACATCCGCGCCGTCACGGCGAGCGCGCCGGCGACCTATTATGACGTGATCCGGTTCTGGGCGTCGCGGAGGCCCGATGCGCCGACCCTTCTGGCCGAAGACGGCGGCGCGCTGAGCTATCGCGCGCTGCTGTCCGCGATCGACGGCATCGGCGCGGCGCTCAACGACCTTGGCTTCGGCCGCGGCGACCGGATCGCCATTGTCCATCCCGGCGGCGCGGACCTCGGCGCGGCGATCCTCGGGATCTGGAGCCGTGCGACCGCGGTGCCGCTGAGCCCGCAGCTCCGCCTGGGCGAGCTCGCGGTCTATCTGCGCGACCTGCGTGTCGACGCCGTCGTCCTTCCGGCCGGTCCGGAAACACCGGCGCGGGCCGCCGCGGTGCGGCTCGGGCTGCCGATGCTCATGCTCGAGGGCGCGGCGACGGATGGGAGCGGGCTACGGCTGACCGGCTCCCGGACCGCGCGCGCCGTGACTCCCGGCCGGGCCGAGGGCGGCGACATCGCGCTCGTGCTCATGACCTCGGGCACGACGTCCGAGAGCAAGATCGTGCCCGTCTCGCAGTCGCTCATGGTCACGCGCTCGGAAGACGGCGCACGGCTGCTCGGGCTCACCGCGTCGGACCGCGGCGCCAGCATGATGCAGCAGCATCATTGGGGCGGCATCGGGGCGAATATCTACACGCTCTACGCCGGCGCCAGCGTCGCGCATTTCCCGGGCCAGGACCTGCGCCACATCTTCCGTTGCCTGGAGACCGTGGCGCCGACCTATATCTCCGGCCCCTACACGGTCTTCCACGCCATGCTGGCCCAGCAGGACCGGCTGGGCGAAACCATCCGCAAGATCCGGCCCGGTCTGCGCATGCTGCGCACCGGCGCGGGGCATCTCGACGCGCAAGTCGGCCAGCGGCTCGAAGCGCTGTTCCAGGTTCCCATGATCCAGGCCTACGGCTCGTCCGAGACCGCGTTCATGGCCTGCGATCCTTTTCCGCCTAAGCCGCGCAAGCCCGGCAGCGTCGGGCTGCTCGGCAGCAGCCGGCTCAGGATCGCCGACGACCAGGGCCGGCCCCTCCCGCCCGGCAGCCCCGGCGAGGTTCTCGTCCGCGGGCCCAAGGTCTTCGCGGGGTATGAGAACAATCCGGCCGCCAACGCGGCGGCGTTCGTCGACGGCTGGTTCCGCGTTGGCGATGTCGGCTATTTCGACGAAGACGGCTACCTGTTCCTCACCGGCCGCATCAAGGAGAT
>CAZPFL010000359.1:0-2481 GCA_964585785.1 uncultured Rhodospirillaceae bacterium | reverse complement strand
CAGGAACATCGGGATCAGCACCGCCTCGAAGAAGACGTAGAAGACGACGAAGTCGAGGGCGCAGAACATGCCGACCATGAAGGTCTCGAGCACCAGGAAGGCGATCATGTACTCGCGCACCCGGACCTTGATCGACTCCCAGCTCGCCAGCACGCAGATCGGCGTCAGGAAGGTCGACAGCAGCACGAAGAACACCGAGATCCCGTCGACGCCCATGTGATAGGAGATGTTGTATTGCGGGATCCAGCGGACCATCTCCTCGAACTGGAAGTCCGGGGTCGCCGGGTCGAAATTCACCCAGATGTAAAGCGATTCGAAGAAGGTGAAGAGCGACACCCAGAGCGCCGCCCAGCGCGAGTTGCGCGCGACCTCCTCCTCCGAGCCGCGCACCACGAACAGGATGAACAGCGCGCCGACGAGCGGCGTGAAGGTGACGACCGTGAGAACGCCGATGTTCTCCATCGCTTGCTACACCCCCGCCTGCCGATACATGTACCAGGTGACGAACAGCACCACGCCGATCAGCATCGCGAAGGCATAGTGATAGACGTAGCCGGTCTGCAGCCGGCTCGCCCGGCGGGCAAGCTGGCGCGTCGCGCTGGCCACGCCGTCCGGTCCGACGCCGTCGATCACCGCGCCGTCGCCGGACTTCCACAAGCCGTGGCCGAGCAGGAAGGCCGGCTTGACGAAGATCCGGTCATACAACTCGTCGAAATACCATTTGTTGAAGGAGAACAGGTAGATGGGCCGGAACTGCTTGGCCAGCTTGGCCGGCAGATCCGTCTTGACGACATACATCAAATAGGCGAGCGCGATGCCGGCCAGCCCCATGGCGAGCGGCAGCGTCTTGACCCAGAAGGGCACGTGCTCCGCCTGCGCCAGCGCGGCGTGCTTATGCAGGACGAAGATCGACTTGCCCCAGAACGCCTCCATCCCCTCGCCGACGAAGGCGTGCTCCGCGACCGCGCCCGCGATCACCGCGCCGACGGCGAGCACCAGCAGCGGCCCCCACATGATCGGCGGCGCCTCGTGGACATGCGCCAGCGTCTTCTCGTCGCAGCGCGGCTTGCCGTGGAAGGTCATCAGCAGCAACCGCCAGGAATAGAAGGCGGTCATGATCGCCCCGGCGGTGCCGAGCCAGTAGGCGTATTGCCCGATCGTCGAATGCGCCGCCCAGGAGGATTCCAGGATCACGTCCTTGGAATAGAAGCCGGCGAAACCGAACACGCCGGGGATGCCGATCCCGGCGAGCGACAGGCTGCCGATCCACATGAAGGCGTAGGTGATCGGGATCTGCTTGTGAATGCCGCCCATCTTGCGCATGTCCTGCTCGTCCGACATCGCGTGGATGACGCAGCCGGCGCCGAGGAACAGCAGCGCCTTGAAGAAGGCGTGGGTGAACAGATGGAACATCGCCGCGCCGTAGGCCGACACCCCGGCGCCGAAAAACATGTAGCCGAGCTGCGAGCAAGTGGAATACGCGATCACCCGCTTGATGTCGTTCTGGGTGAGCCCGATGGTCGCCGCGAAAAAGGCCGTCGACGCGCCGACGAAAGTGACGACCATCAGCGCCGTGTCGGAATACTCGAAAAGCGGCGAGAGCCGGCAGACCATGAAGACCCCGGCAGTCACCATGGTGGCCGCATGGATCAGCGCGGAAACCGGCGTCGGGCCTTCCATGGCGTCCGGAAGCCACGTGTGCAGGCCCAGTTGCGCGGACTTGCCCATCGCCCCCATGAACAACAGCAGGCAAAGGGTCGTAATCGCGGGATATTCGCCGCCCAGGAACAGGATCTTGGCGTCCGCCTTGGCGGCTACCCCGGCGAAGATGTCGGTGAACTCGACCGTGCCGAAGAGCATGAAGACGCCGAAGATGCCGAGCGCGAAGCCGAAGTCGCCGACCCGGTTGACGATGAAGGCCTTGATCGCCGCGGCGTTCGCCGAGGGCTTCTTGTACCAGAAGCCGATCAGCAGATAGGAGGCGAGGCCCACCCCTTCCCAGCCGAAGAACATCTGCACCAGGTTGTCCGACGTCACCAGCATCAGCATGAAGAAGGTGAACAGGCTGAGATAGGCGAAGAAACGCGGCCGGCCCGGGTCGTGGCTCATATAGCCGATCGAATACCAGTGCACGACCGTCGACACCGTGGTCACGACGATCAGCATCACCGCGGTCAGCTGGTCGACCAGCAGCGCCCAGTTGAAGACGAAGCCGGTGACGTCCATCCAGGTGAACAGCATGGTCGCGCGCGGATGGCCGCCGGCGGTCACGTCGAAGAAGACGTACCAAGCGAGCGCGCAGGAGATCGTCAGCAGGATGCAGGTCACGAACATCGACGCCCGGTCGCCGATCAGTCGGCCGAACAGCCCCGCCGTGATCGCGCCGATCAGGGGAAGGAATACGATCGCGACGTCCATGCCGGCTCAGCCCTTCATCATGTTGATGTCTTCGACGGCGATGGAGCCGCGGTTGCGGTAGTA
>CAZPFL010000358.1:0-2498 GCA_964585785.1 uncultured Rhodospirillaceae bacterium | reverse complement strand
CAACGAGGCGCTGATCGACGCCGGCGCGGACCGCGTCCGGATCAGGCACCATACGTTCAACAACGTCTATCTCGGCGATTTCATCGAAGGGCTTGGCGCGGCGCTAGCGGCGCGTCCGGCCGTATCGCCGCGCGACAACACCGCCATCAGGCCGGCCACCCGCGCGCTGACCGATGCCTTCACCGCCAAGCCAGACGCCGCCATAACCATCGCCCGCTTCTACGCGCGGGTGAATCATTTCCTCGACGACAAGAGCATCGTGCTCGCAGATGCCGGCGACTCCTTCCTCTGCGCGGGCGACCTCGTCATGCACGAGACGGCGGGCTTCATCTCGCAGGCCTTCTACTGCTCGATCGGCTTCACGATTCCCGGCGCGCTCGGCGTCGGTCTTGCGCTGCCGGATCGCCGCCCCGTCGTCTTCGTCGGCGACGGCGCGTTCCAGATGACCGCGCAGGAGCTGTCGACGATCATTCGCCATGGCCTCGCGCCCGTCGTCTTCGTGATGAACAACCGCGGCTATACCATCGAGCGCGTTATTCACGACGGCCCTTACAACGACCTCCAGAACTGGAAGTATCACCAGCTGCCGCAGGTATTCGGCGGCGGCTGGGGCTGTGAGGTGCGGACCGAAGCCGAGCTGGAAGTCGCCCTCAGGCACGCGAACGAGCGGCGCTACGAGATGGCGCTGATCGAGGTGCATCTCGACCCGATGGACTGCTCGGCGGCGCTGAAGCGCCTCGGCGCCGCCATCGCCGCCGCGCGGTCCATCGGGAAGGGGAAGAGCTGAGCGGTTGCGCGCCGCATTCGCCCCCTTGGACATCCCCGCTCCTTTGCTGGCATCCTTAGGTTGCGCCCGATAAGCGAAACGATGGCAATCATAACGCTGACGCGGCAGGAAAGGAGGAACAGATGGCCGAAGAACCCGTGGATGTGCTGATCATCGGCGCCGGCGCGTCGGGCGCGGCGATGGCGTGGAGCCTGGCCGAGACGAAGATGCATATCGTCTGTCTCGAGCAGGGCGGGCACATGAACCCGCTCGA
The DNA here is from genome assembly GCA_964585785.1 of uncultured Rhodospirillaceae bacterium. Classification (GTDB taxonomy): domain Bacteria; phylum Pseudomonadota; class Alphaproteobacteria; order UBA8366; family UBA8366; genus WHUA01. Next base: position 1,458 of record CAZPFL010000358.1, on the reverse strand, counting down.
ATTCCCCAGCACCGGGCGCGACTGGGAGGCGCGGAGTCAGGGCGACTTCGCGATCAGTCCCAATAACAGAAAGCTGCCGTCCGACTACCCCATCAACGACGACGAGTCGCCGATCAAGATCGCCAACTTCAACGCCGTCGGCGGCAGCACGATCCTCTACGCCGGGCACTACCCGCGCTTCCACCCCTCGGATTTCCGGGTGAAGAGCCTCGACGGCGTCGCCGAGGACTGGCCGATCGACTACGCCACGCTCGTCCCCTATTACGGCGAGAACGACCGCATGACGGGCGTCGCGGGATTGTCGGGCGACCCGGCCTATCCGCGCGACAACGCGCACCGGCTGCCGCCGCTGCCGCTCGGCAAGTCCGGCGCGGTGCTGGCCAAAGGCTTCAACAAGCTCGGCTGGCACTGGTGGCCGTCCGACACCGCGATCATCACCGAGGATTACGACGGCCGCGCGCATTGCATCAATCTCGGCGCCTGCAACATCGGCTGCGCGCAGGGCGCCAAGGGCAGCGCCGACGTCACCTACTGGCCGCATGCGCTGCGCGCCGGGGTCGAGTTGCGCACCCATTGCCGCGTGCGCGAGATCACGGTCGGCGACGACGGCATGGCCACGGGCGCGGTCTATTACGACGCGAAGGGCGAAGAGCAGAAAATCAGGGCGCATGTGGTCGTCGTCGCCTGCAACGGCGTCGGCACGCCGCGCCTGCTGCTGAACTCCAAGTCGAAGCATTTCCCGGACGGCCTCGCCAACAGCAGCGGGCTCGTCGGCAAGAACCTGATGTTCCATCCCTATGCCTGGATTCAGGGCGTCTTCGACGAGGAGACGGATGGCCAAACGGGGCCGATGAAGGCGATCCGCAGCCAGCAGTTCTACGAGACCGATCCCAAGCGCGGCTACGTGCGCGGCTACACGCTCGAGATCAACCGCGGCATGGGCCCGGTGCGTACGGTGCATTCCGGCCTGCGCCACCGCCGCATCCCTTGGGGCGACGGGCATCACCGCGCTTTCCGCGAGATGTACAACCGCGTCACCGGCATGGTGGCGGTCTGCGAGGACCTGCCGGAAGAGCACAACCGGGTCACGCTCGACCCGGTGCTCACGGACGGCAACGGCATCCCCGCGCCCAAGATCAGCTACACGCTCGGCGACAACACGAAGAAGATGATGGAACACGGCGTCGCCCGCGCGAGCGAGATCCTCACCGCGGCCGGCGCCAAGGACATCCTGACCGAAGCGCCGATCCCCTGGGGCGGCTGGCACCTGATGGGCACGGCGCGCATGGGCAAGGACCCCAAGCGCTCGGTCGTCAACGAATGGGGCCGCAGCCACGACGTCAGGAACCTGTTCATCGTCGACGGCAGCATCTTCGTCACCAGCGCCGGCGTGAACCCGACCAGCACGATCCAGGCGCTCGCGCTCTACGTCGCCGACCAGATGAAGAGCCGGCTCGC
>CAZPFL010000357.1:2332-2527 GCA_964585785.1 uncultured Rhodospirillaceae bacterium | reverse complement strand
CTGCTGATCGGCCCGACCGGCTGCGGCAAGACGCTGCTGGCCCAGACGCTGGCGCGCATCCTCGACGTGCCCTTCACCATGGCCGACGCCACGACGCTGACCGAAGCCGGTTACGTCGGCGAGGACGTGGAGAACATCATCCTCAAGCTGCTGCAGGCGGCCGACTACAACGTCGAGCGCGCGCAGCGCGGCATC
>CAZPFL010000357.1:0-2322 GCA_964585785.1 uncultured Rhodospirillaceae bacterium | reverse complement strand
GAGATCGACAAGATCAGCCGCAAGTCCGACAACCCGTCGATCACACGCGACGTGTCGGGCGAGGGCGTGCAGCAGGCGCTGCTCAAGATCATGGAAGGAACCGTGGCGAGCGTCCCGCCCCAGGGCGGCCGCAAGCACCCGCAGCAGGAGTTCCTCCAGGTCGACACCACGAATATCCTGTTCATCTGCGGCGGCGCCTTCTCGGGCCTCGAGAAGATCATCTCGCAGCGCGGCAAGGGCTCCTCGATCGGCTTCGGCGCCGACGTGCGCGGGCCGGAAGACCGTCAGATCGGCGAGATCCTGCAGCAGGTGGAGCCCGAGGATCTTCTCAAGTTCGGGCTCATCCCCGAGTTCGTCGGCCGGCTTCCCGTGCTGGCCACTCTGACGGACCTCGACGAGGAGGCGCTGGTCGAAATCCTGTCGCGTCCTCGCAATGCGCTCGTCAAGCAGTATCAGCGGCTCTTCGAGATGGAGGGGGTACAGCTCGATTTCGCCGAGGATGCGCTGCGGGCGATCGCCCAGAAGGCCATTGCGCGCAAGACCGGCGCGCGCGGCCTGCGGTCCATCATGGAGGGCATCCTCCTCGACTCGATGTACGAGTTGCCGGGCCTCGAGGGCGTCGAGGAAATCGTCATCAACCGCGAAGTGGCGGAAGGCCGTGCCAAGCCGCTGCACATATACGCGGACCGGCGCGAAGACACGGGCCAAAGCGCTTAGTTTTCGTCCCCGGCCTTGATCGGCCGGGGAGTCAACGCCATCTAATGCCTCGGGAGCGTTCTATTCCTACCCCGCCGTTTGGCACTGCAAATGCGGATGAGGTTGCATGTTTGATTTGACCCGTGGCCAGGTTTACCCCGTTCTGCCGTTGCGCGACATCGTCGTGTTCCCGCACATGATCGTGCCCCTGTTCGTCGGGCGCGAGAAGTCGGTGCGGGCGCTCGAGGACGTCATGTCGGACGACAAGCAGATTCTGCTCGTGACGCAGAAGAACGCGGCGCAGGACGATCCGCAGCCGAGCGACATCTACATGATGGGCACGGTCGCCACCGTGCTCCAGCTGCTCAAGCTGCCCGACGGCACGGTCAAGGTGCTGGTCGAGGGCAACCAGCGCGCCCGCATCGAGAAGTTCGTCGACAATCCGGACTTCTTCCAGGCCGAGGCGGCGCTGATCGAGGACGACACCGAGAATCTCCAGGAGCTCGAGGCGCTGAGTCGCGCCGTCGTGGCCGAGTTCGAGCAGTACATCAAGCTCAACAAGAAGGTGCCGCCGGAGGTCCTGATCTCGGTCAACCAGATCGAGGATCCGGGCAAGCTCGCCGACACCGTCGCCCAGCATCTGACGCTCAAGATCGCCGACAAGCAGGCGCTGCTCGAGGTCTCGAAGGTGGGCGAGCGTCTGGAGCGCGTCTATTCCTTCATGGAAGGCGAGATCGGCGTGATGCAGGTGGAGAAGCGCATCCGCAACCGCGTCAAGCGCCAGATGGAGAAGACGCAGCGCGAGTATTATCTCAACGAGCAGCTCAAGGCGATCCAGAAGGAGCTTGGCGAGACCGAGGACGGCAAGGACGAGCTGGCCGAGATCGAAGAGCGCATCAAGAAGACCAAGCTGTCGAAGGAAGCGCGCGAGAAGGCGCAGGCCGAGATGAAGAAGCTGCGCTCGATGAGCCCGATGTCGGCGGAAGCCACCGTGGTGCGCAACTATCTCGACTGGATGCTGAGCATCCCGTGGAAGAAGCGCAGCAAGGTGAAGCGCGACCTGAAGGAAGCGCTGCGCGTCCTCGACGAAGACCATTACGGGTTGGAGAAGGTCAAGGACCGGCTGGTCGAATACCTCGCCGTGCAGCAGCGCATGCGCAAGGTGAAGGGCCCGATCCTCTGCCTCGTCGGCCCTCCGGGCGTCGGCAAGACCTCGCTCGGCAAGTCGATGGCGCGGGCCACCGGCCGTAAGTTCGTGCGCATGTCGCTCGGCGGCGTGCGCGACGAGGCCGAGATCCGCGGCCACCGCCGGACCTATATCGGCTCGATGCCCGGCAAGATCATCCAGGGCATGAAGAAGGCCAAGTCGTCGAACCCGCTGTTCCTGCTCGACGAGGTCGATAAGCTCGGCGCCGATTGGCGCGGCGATCCGTCGTCCGCGCTGCTGGAGGTGCTGGACCCCGAGCAGAACTACTCGTTCAACGACCATTATCTGGAAGTCGATTACGACCTCAGCGACGTGATGTTCGTGACCACGGCGAATACGCTGCGCATGCCGCAGCCGCTGATGGACCGCATGGAGATCATCCGCATCCCCGGCTACACCGAGGACGAGAAGGTCGAGAT
>CAZPFL010000356.1:0-2596 GCA_964585785.1 uncultured Rhodospirillaceae bacterium | reverse complement strand
GGCTTTTCGGATCAGATCCTCGGGCTGCATGCTGGTCATTCCCCTTTCGTCGCGGCTTCCGCCTTCTTGTCTGCAGCGGGCGCCGCCGGGGCGCCGGCCAGTCTCGGATGGACGACGCTGCCGTCACGCGTGATCAGCGTGCCGGCGACGATCTCGTCCTCCATATTGATCTTCAGCGCCTTGCTTTCCGTATCGATCATCGGCGTCAGGAAATTCAGCAGGTTGCGGGCGAAGAGCTTGCTCGCATCCTCGGCGATCCGGCCCGGCACATTGTGATGACCGACGATCTTGACGCCGTGCTTGGTGACCACCTTGCCCGCGACCGCGCCTTCGCAGTTGCCGCCCGCCTCGACCGCCAGATCGACCACCACCGCGCCCTGCTTCATGGTCTTCAGCATCGCGTCGGTGACCAGCCGCGGCGCCGGACGCCCGGGAATGAGCGCCGTGGTGATCACGATATCCTGCTTGGCGATCGTGTCGGCGATCAGCTTGGCCTGCTTTTCCTTGTAGGCGTCGCTCATCTCCTTGGCGTAGCCGCCCGCGGTCTGCGCCTGCTGGAATTCCTCGTCCTCGACCGCGACGAAGCCCGCGCCGAGGGATTCGACCTGCTCTTTCGTCGCCGGCCGCACGTCAGTGGCCGACACGATGGCACCCAGCCGCTTGGCCGTCGCAATCGCCTGCAGGCCCGCGACGCCCACGCCCATGATGAACACGCGCGCCGGCGGCACCGTGCCCGCCGCCGTCATCATCATCGGGAAGGCGCGGCCGAACTCGTAAGCGGCGTCGAGCACCGACTTATAGCCCGCCAAATTCGATTGCGAGGACAGGATATCCATCGACTGCGCGCGCGAAATACGCGGGATCAGCTCGAGCGCGAAGGCCGTGATCCCCGCTTTCGCCGCCGCCGCCACGAAATCCGGCTGGGTCAGCGCGTCCATCTGGCAGCACAGCACCTGGCCCTTGGCGAAGCGGGCGAGCTCATCCTCGCCTTCCGCCGCCAGCATCGGCCGGCGCACCTTGAGGACGACATCCGCGCCCTTCAGCGCCGCCGTTTCGGACGCGGCGATGGACGCGCCCGCGTCCTTGAAGGCTTCATCGGGAATGGAGGCCGCCTTGCCGGCATTCTTCTCGACCACCACCTCGGCGCCGAGGCCGATGAACTTCTTCACCGTCTCAGGCGACGCCGCGACGCGGGTCTCGTTCGGCCATTTTTCCTTCAATACGGCAATCTTCATGTCCGACTACCAAGCTGATCCATCTGCCGATCCCGGGTGAAAGCGCCGGTACCGTATGCCAGTTGCAACCGGGATTGCCAAGGCGGGATTTGTGACATGACCGGTAATTGGCGCGATCTGCGCCGGAAAGACGCATTCCTTTTACACGGGTAACGGCACGCCCGCCAGGGTCAGCGCCTCATGCTGGCGCGCCGCCAGCGCCGCTTCGTCGAAATCATCGATCAGATCGTGGAACAGGCGGTGCCAGTTGATCTCCGCCTTGAGGTGCATGAAGACCGAGCCGAGCCCAATCGCGGCACGGTCCATGAAGACGAATTCACGCGGCGGCGTGATGCCGCCGATCCGGCGCAGCTCGCGATGGACGCGGCCGGCGACCTGCGCGCCATAGACGCCGCTCTCCGAATCCTGGATGCGCGCGACGGCGTCCCGGAGCAACGGCGCGTAAACGAATTCGGCCCATATGTTGAGCGCGTCGATGACCTCGTGCCGCAGGTCCCGGAAGCCCCACGTCTCATAGGCGTGCACCGCGAGCGCGCGGTCGCCGTCGCGCAGCGCCTTGTAGAGATCGATCACGCCGCGCACGAAGGACGGCGGAAAGACCCGGACGCAGCCGAAATCGAGCAGGTTCACGCCATTGTCCGGACGGATCCCGTAGTTGCCGAGATGCGGATCGCCGTGAATCACGCCGTAGCCGTAGAAGGGCACGTACCAGGCACGGAACATGTTGTAGGCGATGGCGTTGCGCGTCTCGGCGTCCGCCTCGCGGAAATCCATCAGCGGCCGGCCCTCGAGCCAGCTCATGGTGAGCAGCCGCCCGGTCGAGAGATCGGGCACCGCCACGGGCACCTCGACCGAGGACTCCGGTGCCAGCATCGCCTCGTAGAGCGCCATGTGCCGCGCCTCCAGCCCATAATCCAGCTCTTCGCGCAGGCGGGCGGAGATTTCCGCGTGGATCTGGTCGGTCGCGATCGCGCGGTCGCCGCGCCGGTAGATCGAGAAGACGAGCGCGAGCTGCTTCAAGTCCGCCTCGACCGCCGACTGCATGTCGGGATACTGCAGCTTGCAGGCGAGATCGGCGCCGTCGTGCCCGGTCGCCCGGTGCACCTGCCCCAGCGAGGCCGCGTGCGCCGCCTCGCGCTCGAAGGCCGCGAATTTCGACCGCCAGTCCGCGCCCAGCTCCGCCGCCATGCGTCGGCGCACGAAGGGCCAGCCCATCGAGGGTGCGCTCGATTGAAGCTGCTTGAGCTCGCGGACGTATTCCTCGGGCAGCGCGTCGGGGATGGTGGCGAGAAGCTGCGCGACCTTCATCAACGGCCCCTTGAGTCCGCCGAGCGCCGCCGTCAGGTCCTGGGCGTGCCGGC
>CAZPFL010000355.1:0-2611 GCA_964585785.1 uncultured Rhodospirillaceae bacterium | reverse complement strand
GACTGCAGGTGTTCCACCAGGTCCTGCGCCACCGGCCCCGAGTAGAATCCGTCCCGCCCCTCCTTCGCGATCCGCTCCAGCGTCGCGGCGAGCTTGAGCTGGCGATGCACCCTGCCCTCCGCCGGCGGCTTGCCGTTCTCGGTCAGGAAGACCTCGCGGGTCGTCGGATCGTGGCTGAGCGTCGGCATGTTGTCGGCCCAGTCGGTCGCGACGCGGGAGGTCACCGGATAGCCCTCGCGCGCGAAGCGGATCGCCGGCTGCAGCAGCTCGCCCAGATCCCTGGTGCCGAATTTCGCCAGCAGCGTCGCCCAGGCGTCGATCGCGCCCGGCACCGTGACGGCGTGCGGCGTGTGCCGGTCGATCTTGGTGATGCCCTTGTCGAGATACCAGTCCGCCTCCGCGCCCGCCGGCGCGCGGCCCGAGCCGTTGAAGGCGGTGATCTTGTCCGCGCCGCCCGGCGCGATCAGGCAGAAGCAGTCGCCGCCGATGCCCGTCGACTGCGGCTCGACCACGCATTGCACCGCGCAGGCCGCGACCGCCGCATCCATCGCGTTGCCGCCGTCCTGCAGCACGTTGAGCGCGGTCAGCGTCGACAGCGTCTGCGACGTCGCGGCCATGCCGTTCATGGACCGGGCCGGCGAGCGGCCGGGGAGTTGCAGGTCACGCATCGGCGGACGTCCTTCCGGGGATCACGGGAACTGTGGAAATCGGAACGGCGATGGTAAGGTCTGCACCCGGCCCGGTCAAACCTACTTTGCGGTTTTTTGGCGGGAATGTGCGCGTTTTAGCGAGCGAGGCGATGAGCAGAGAAACCGACCGACTGATCGACGTGATGGCGCGGCTGCGCGACCCCGAGGGCGGCTGCCCCTGGGACCTGGAACAGAGCTTCGACACCATCGCGCCCTACACCATCGAGGAAGCTTACGAGGTCGCCGACGCGATCGCGCAAGGCGACCGCGCCCAGCTCAGGGAGGAGCTCGGCGACCTGCTGCTCCAGGTCGTCTACCACGCCCGCATGGCGGAAGAGGAAAACGCCTTCGCCTTCGAGGACGTGGCGCGCGCCATCGCCGACAAGATGGTCCGCCGCCATCCGCATGTCTTCGGCGACGCGACGGTGGCGGACGCCGAGGCGCAGACCGCCAACTGGGAGGCGCAGAAGGCGGCGGAACGCGCGGAGAAGTCAAGCGGCCGCGCCAGCGCGCTCGACGGCGTGCCGCTCGGCATGCCCGCCCTCACCCGCGCCGAGAAGCTCACCAAGCGCGCCGCGCGGGTCGGCTTCGACTGGCCGCATGCCGACCAGGTGTTCGACAAGATGGAAGAGGAGATCGCCGAGCTGCGCCACGAGATCATGCAAGACGCGCCACGCGCCCGGCTTGAGGACGAGCTCGGCGACCTGTTGTTCTGCATGGCCAACCTCGCCCGCCACCTCAAGCTCGACCCGGAACACGCGCTGCGCGCCGCGAACGCCAAGTTCGAGCGCCGCTTCCGCGCCGTCGAGGCGAGCTTCGCCAACGAAGGGGCCGACATCGCCGAGGCGACGCTGGAGGCGATGGAAGAGCGTTGGCAGCGGGTGAAGAAGGAAGAAGGGAATAAATAGGGCTCGTCACCCAACGGTTTATCCGTGGGGTGACGAATTGTTTCGAATTTCCAACACCGACAGTGACTATGGAGCCGACCGATCCGCCAGCTGCGCCTTCATCTCCCGCGCCGCCAGCGTGAAGCCGCCGTTCGCTCCGTCCAGAAAATGCATGTGATCCGACCGTTCGAGCGAGAAGACCAGGCAGGTCATGAGCGCGGCGTCCGAGCGGTGCACGCCGTAGGCGACCTCCCCGTCCTCGTGCAATGACGCGAGGAACGCCTCGATGCCGGCCGCCTGCGCGGGCGTGCAATCGACCACCATGCGGAGCGTGTCGTTGAAGCGCCGGAAATCCGAATTGAGCCGCAGTTCTTCGCGGTAGTGGCGCCCATCCATCCCGCCGGCCGAAAGGCCGAAGCGGTCGATGAGGCCCTGCAGGAAGGATTCCAGGAGCAGTTTCGGCCAGAGGCGCCAGGGCGACCGCCCGGCAGCGAGCGCCCGTGCTTCGAGCCAGAGACCGCGCGGCGGCCAGCGAAAACGGAGCGATTCCGGCGCGACCGGATTGCCCGCGTCCGGCGACGTCCCGAGGATTTCACGGATACAGGCGACGACCGCGCGATACGTCGCCGCCATGCCCTCCGCCGTCGGCGCAAGCGCCCGGACGAGGATCGAGAAGACGACGCCGTGACGGGTGGGCAGCGGCTCCCAGCGGCAGGAGAGCCCGGCAAGATCGAGGTCTTCGTAGTCGATGCCATCGTCGCGCACCGAGTAGCGAGCGGCACTGGACGGGCTCTTCACCAGCGTTTCGGCCAGCTCGACCCCGCCGCCGCCAAACAGCGCCGACGTGTTGCCGGGCGAGAGCTCGAATCGGGCGACGCGCACCGCGCGCCCTTTCGCCACCAGCTCGCGGATCGGGACCATCCCGACGCGCAGGGTGAGGTTAAAGCTGTCGTCGCTAAGCCTGGAAAGCTTGGCGAGGGCGGCACGCACCGCCGCGGCGGATTCCGGCGGGACTAGCAGCGTCGCGCCGTCGCC
>CAZPFL010000354.1:0-2622 GCA_964585785.1 uncultured Rhodospirillaceae bacterium | reverse complement strand
GGCACCATGCCGGGCTCCATGCCGCCCGACACCAAGGTGATCGAGGAAGAGGGTGTCCTGATCGACAACTTCAAGCTGGTTGCGCGCGGCGAATTCCGCGAGCAAGCGATGCGCGAGCTCCTCGCGTCGGGCCAATATCCGTCGCGCAACGTGGATCAGAATATCGCCGACCTGAAGGCGCAGATCGCGGCGAACGCGAAGGGCGTGCAGGAGCTGCGCCGGATGGTCGCGCATTTCGGCCTCGACACGGTGATCGCCTATATGGGCCATGTGCAGGATAACGCCGAGGAGTCCGTGCGGCGCGTCATCGACGTGCTGAAGGACGGCAGTTTCGCCTACGAGATGGACGACGGCAGCGTGATCAAGGTGACCGTCTCGATCGACCGTGCGAAGCGCGGCGCCCGTGTCGATTTCACGGGCACGAGCCCGCAGCGGCCGACCAACTTCAACGCGCCGTCAGCCGTCTGCCGGGCCGCCGTGCTCTACGTCTTCCGTACGCTGGTCGATGACGACATCCCGATGAACGAAGGCTGCCTCAAGCCGATCGAGATCATCATTCCGGAAGGCTGCATGCTGCGCCCCTCCTATCCGGCGGCGGTCGTCGCGGGCAATGTCGAGACCTCGCAATGCATCACCGACACGCTCTATGGCGCGCTGGGGGTTCTCGCCGCGTCGCAGGGGACGATGAACAACATCACGTTCGGTAATGCGCGGTACCAGTATTACGAGACCGTGTGTGGCGGGTCGGGCGCGGGCCCGAGCTTCGACGGCACTTCCGCGGTCCATACGCATATGACCAACTCCCGTCTGACCGACCCGGAAGTGCTCGAATGGCGCTTCCCGGTGCGGCTCGAATGCTTCGAGATCCGCCGGGGCTCGGGTGGGCAGGGGGCGCACCGGGGCGGGGACGGAACGCGGCGGCGGCTGCGCTTTCTCGAGGAGATGGAGCTTGCCATCCTGTCGGGCCACCGGCGGATCCCGCCCTATGGGATTGCCGGCGGGGAGCCCGGCCATTGCGGGCGCAACTGGGTCGAGCGCACCGACGGGTCCAAGCACGAGATGGCCGGCGCCGATGCGGCGGTCATGCATCCGGGCGATGTTTTCGTGCTGGAGACGCCCGGCGGCGGCGGTTATGGCCGGGCGGCAGTGCGGCAGCAGGCCGCAGAGTAGTCGTACCGAAGGTGTGACGGCCGTCCTTGCTTCCGGCGGCTGCTGACATAAATATGTCGCGGTTTCGAAGGTTGGCGCAGCATTCGTGTCATCCGGTGAAAATGCCCCGGGGCCTCAGGCGGCCCGGCGACGGTTCAGGGAACACCTCATGGCACGGGTTTCAGCAATTCGTTGGCGATTTGTCGTTCTGCTGGCGGGGCTTGTCCTCGCGGCCGGGAACGCGGCCATGGCCATTCCCACGAGCGCCGGCCGCGACGGCGAGCTCGCCTTCACCGTGACCCGCAATGGCGCGCCGATCGGCTCGCAGATCTACCGCTTCGACCGCCATGGCCGCCGCGTCGTCGTCGACGTTCACACGGATATCGACTTCCGGCTGCTGTCCTTGCCGATCTATCGCTTTCGCCATGAATCGCATGAGGTCTGGGAAGGCGACCGGCTGATTCGCATGGTCTCGAACACCGACGACAACGGAGACCCCGTGAGCCTGGACGTTTGGGCCGACGGCCCCGTTCTGAAGGTCGGAAGCGCGTCCGGGCAGCTCGCCGTCGATCCGAAGGCGGTGCCGGCGAGCCTGTGGAATCAGGTCGTGGTGCAGCGCCACGAGCTGCTCGACCCCGTCGACGGGACGGTCATGAAGACCAAGGTTGCTTTCCTTGGCGAAGAGCCCCTGTCGATCGACGGCCGGACCGTGCAGACCCGGAAATACCGGCTTTCCGGCGATTACAGCCGCGATCTCTGGTACGACGCCCGCAACGGGTCCCTGGTCCGTGTCCAGTTCAAGGGGCCGGATGGCTCCGAGCTCGCCTACGTCCTCAAGAATTCGACGTTCGACTAGGCGTTCCTTGGCCTGAGTTTCCCGATTCCCGCCGATTGAACCGGGCTGCGGCGGCGACTACTCTCATTCTGTTGGGCCGCGGCCGACGCCAGGGCCCCGTTCAGTGGGAGTAGACGCGTGAGCGCTGGTGTGGCCGAAGCCGCCAAGAGCAATCTCTCGACCGGGTTCCTGGACGCCCTGAAAGGCCTCCTGGGCGACCGCGTGTCGACGGGGGGCGCGATCCGTGAACAACATGGCCATGGCGAGGACTACTTCCCGGTCATGCCGCCGGACGCCGTCTGCTTCGCGGAGACGACTGAAGAAGTCGCCGAAATCGTCAAGCTTTGCGCCGCGCACCGGGTGCCGATCATCCCCTATGGCACAGGGACATCGCTAGAAGGCCACGTCCAGGCGGTGAAGGGCGGCGTCTGCATCGACCTCACCCGAATGAACGCCGTTCTCGAGGTGAATGACCAGGACCTCGACTGCCGGGTCCAGGCCGGGGTCACCCGCAAGCAGCTTAACGAATACCTTCACGAAACCGGGCTGTTTTTCCCCATCGATCCGGGCGCGGACGCCTCGCTCGGCGGCATGGCCGCGACGCGCGCCAGCGGCACCAACGCGGTGCGCTACGGCAC
>CAZPFL010000353.1:0-2634 GCA_964585785.1 uncultured Rhodospirillaceae bacterium | reverse complement strand
CCTGGACAAGGCCGGCGATGCAGATCTGGTTGACCATCTTGGTGAGCTGGCCGCTGCCCGTGCCGCCGATCAGGGTCACCTTCTGCGCGAAGCATTCGATGACCGGCGCCGCCTTCTTGAAGACGCCCGCCTGGCCGCCGCACATCACCGTGAGCACGCCGTTGACCGCGCCCGCCTCGCCGCCCGAGACCGGCGCGTCGATGAAGCTGATCCCCGCCTTCTTGCCGACCGCGGCGAGCTCGCGCGCGACCTCGGCCGAGGCGGTCGTGTTGTCGACCAGGATCGTGCCCTTCGCCATGCCGGCGAACGCGCCCTTGGGTCCCAGGATGACGCTCCGCAAATCGTCGTCGTTGCCGACGCAGGTGAAGACGATCTCGGCGCCCTTGGCCGCCTCGGCCGGCGTGCGCTTCGCCTTGCCGCCGAACGCCTTGACCCATTTCTGCGCCTTCGATGCGGTCCGGTTGTAGACCGTGACGTCGTGACCGCCCTTCTTCTTGAGATGGCCGGCCATGTGATAGCCCATGACGCCGAGGCCGATGAATGCAACTTTCGCCATTCCGGGTGCTCCCCCTGCTTGCAACGGAGATTGGTCCGACGCCTGCGCGGCGCGGTTGAAGTGCCGATACTATCGTCCGGCCGGCACCGTCTCAATGAACATCGAGGAAATCGTGCACGCGGCGCCAGGAGTCCGCATCCGGCGCGGCGAGAAGGCTTTGGAAGCGCTCGGTCGCGTGGTAGGGCGCGCCGTCGCGCCGCGCCGCGTAACCGCCGGCTTCGCGATGGATCAGCACGCCCGGCGCGTGGTCCCAGGGCCACATGCTGGCGAACACGCCGATATGCACGCGGCCCCAGGCCAGCGCGCGGAAGGCGCTACCGACGCTGCCGATCGGCTCGACGCCGGCGAAGGCGAGCTGCTGGGCGCGCACCCGCTCGCCTTCCTCATAGGTATAGACATTGGGATGGACGTAGCAGCGCATCGCGCCGAGCTCGCCCGCCTCCGGCACGAAGAGCCGCCGGCCGCCGTCCCACGCCCCCTCGCCCCGCGCCGCGTAGGTGGTCTCGCCGCTGACCGGATCGTGGATCCAGCCGGCCAGCGCCTCGCCGTCCTGCAGCAGCGACACGTAGATGCCGAAGCCCGCCTCGCCCTTGAGAAAGGTCTTGGTGCCGCCGATCGGGTCGATCAGCCAGGCCGGCTTGTCACCCGCCAGCAGGTCGAGCAGCGCCGGGTCGCGGGAGACCGCCTCCTCGGCGACGACGACCGAGCCCGGCACCAGTTCCGCCAGCATGCGGGTCAGCCGCTTTTCCGAGGCGAGATCGGCGACGGTGACGGGATCGTCCGGCCCCTTCTCCATCACGTCGCCCGCGCCGAGCGAACGGAAACGCGGCAGGATGTCCTCCGCGGAGGTTTCCTTCAGGCAGGCGGTGACGCGCGCCGGGTCGGGCAGCTTCGGGTAGGGCATGGCGGTCTTTCAGCTCGGTCTGAGGAAGGCGTCGATGCGCCGCCAGGTTTCAAGGTCCGGCGCGGACAGCAGCCCTGGCACCCGGTCGACCGGCCGGTAGGGCGCGCCGTCGACCCGCGCGGTATAGCCGCCGGCCTCTCGGTGGATCAGCACGCCGGCCGCGTGATCCCAGGACCAGAGATGGTTATAGATCGAGAAATCCCGCGCGCCGTCGGCCAGCATGCGAAAGGCATAGGCGGCGCTGCCGTAGCGCAGCACCTCCTTGAAGGCCTGCTTCTTCGGGCGCACGGCGTCGCGATACTCGCGGCCGTAGGCGTTCGAATTGATCAGCCCGGTCATCGCCTCGATCGGCCCGCCCTCGGCGACATGCAGCCGGCGCCGCCCGATCCAGGCGCCGCTGCCCTCCTCCGCCACGGCCGTCTCCTGCGCGACGGGATCGTGAATCCAGCCGCAGCGCGTCTGGCCGCCGCTGAGAAAGGCGATGACGATGGCGAAGGGGCTCTTGCCCTCGGCGAAATTCTGCGTGCCGTCGACCGGATCGATGATCCACAGGTCGTCGTGTGTCTCGAGCTTGTCCAACAGGCCGGGATCGCGGTGCACGCCCTCCTCGCCCACCACCACCGAGCCCGGCACATGGTCGGTCAGCAGCCGCGACAGCCGCGCCTCGGCGTCGAGGTCGGCGATGGTGACCAGGTCGCCCGGCTTTTTTTCCATCACGTGATGGGCCGCCAGGTCGCGGAAGCGCGGCAGCACGTCCTCTTCCGCGGCCTCCCGCAGAAAGTCGCAAACGCGATCCGGTTCCGGTTTCATGGCGGCCTGCTGGAGCGTGAAAGAAAAGGGCCGCACCTGATGGTGCGGCCCCGTTGTACAGGATTGTAGGCCGGACGACTACATGCCCATGCCCATGCCGCCCATACCGCCCATGCCACCCATGTCGGGCATCGGCGCGGCCGACTTCGGCTCGGGCTTCTCGGCGACCATCGCCTCGGTCGTGATCAGCAGGGCCGCCACCGACGCCGCGTCCTGCAGCGCCGTGCGCACCACCTTCGCCGGGTCGATGATGCCCGCCTTGACCAGGTCGCGGTATTGGCCGGTCTGCGCGTCGAAGCCGATGTTGGTGTCCTTCGACTCCAGCAGCTTGCCGGCGACCACGGCGCCGTCGGCGCCCGCGTTC
>CAZPFL010000352.1:0-2676 GCA_964585785.1 uncultured Rhodospirillaceae bacterium | reverse complement strand
CCGCTAATAATATCGGCTTCGCCTCGGCCCCCGGTTCCAATGCCAACAGCGTCGCCGAATACATTGTTGCGGCGTTACTGGCACTGGGCAAAAAGAAAAATTTCCAGCTTGCGGGCAAATCCATCGGTATTGTCGGTGTCGGGAATGTCGGGGCCGCGGTCACCAAATTCTGCGCGCCCTTCGTGCTGGTCGCGTTCGGCTGGCCGGCGGTGGCCCAGCTCTGGGCGACGGTCCTGGTCGTGATCGCCGTCATCTTCTGGCTGGTCACTGACGACGACCCCGAGACCAAGGCGCGGCGGGCGCGCGGCGAACGCGCGCGCGGCACGCTGCTGCAGCTCGAGCCGCTCAAGAACCAGCAGGTCTGGCGCTTCGCGCTTTACTATTTCTTCGTGTTCGGCGGCTTCGTCGCGCTGGCGCTCTGGCTGCCGCGCTACATGATCGGCGTCTACCACCTCGACATCGAAAGCGCCGGCATGCTCGCAGCGATGTATTCCATTCCGGCCTCGGTGTTCCGCGCCTATGGCGGCTACCTCTCCGACCGGTACGGCGCGCGCACGATCATGTACTGGACCTTCGGCGCGTCGATGCTCTGCCTGTTCATGCTGTCCTATCCGCAGACCGACTACGTGATCCACGGCATCAGGGGCGACATCCATTTCTCGACCCAGATGGGGCTCGTGCCCTTCACCATCACGATTTTCGTCCTCGGCTTCTTCATGTCGCTCGGCAAGGCCGCGGTCTACAAGCACATTCCCGTCTACTATCCCGACCATGTCGGCTCCGTGGGCGGCCTCGTCGGCATGATCGGCGGCCTCGGCGGCTTCGTCCTGCCGATCATGTTCGGCGTGATGAACGACCTGACGGGCATCGCAACCGGCATCTTCATGCTGCTGTTCGGCCTGGTTGCGGCGACGGTCATCTGGATGCACATGGCGATCCGGCAGATGGAGCGCGAGGTCGCGGGCGGCATCCTGAAAGAGCTGCCGCCGCTGGCCGAGCTGCGGGACGTGCACCGCCCGGCCGAGCATGCCGGCAAGCTGGGCCCGCTGCTCACCGACTGGCGGCCCGAGGACGACAGCTTCTGGGAGGAGAAGGGCCGCGGCATCGCCCGGCGGAACCTGTGGATATCGGTCCCCTGCCTGCTGCTCGCCTTCTCGGTCTGGCTGGTGTGGAGCGTGGTCGTCGCCAAGCTGCCGTCGATCGGCTTCAACTACACGACCGACCAGCTGTTCTGGCTCGCGGCATTACCGGGGCTTTCCGGCGCGACGCTGCGCATCTTCTATTCCTTCATGGTGCCGATCTTCGGCGGCCGCCTGTGGACGACGCTGACCACGGCCTCGCTCCTCGTGCCAGCCTTCGGCATCGGCTACGCCGTGCAGGACCCGACGACGCCTTACTTCATCTTCTTGGTACTGGCGCTGCTGTGCGGCCTCGGCGGCGGCAACTTCGCCTCCTCGATGGCCAACATCAGCTTCTTCTTCCCCAAGAAGGAGAAGGGCAACGCGCTGGCGCTGAATGCCGGCCTCGGCAATACCGGCGTCAGCGTCGTCCAGTTCCTGGTGCCGATCGTGATCACCGCCGGCGTGTTCGGCGCGATGGGCGGCGAGCCCCAGGCGATCTCGGCCGGCGGCAAGCTCTGGCTGCAGAATGCCGGCTTCGTCTGGGTGCCGTTCCTGATCATCGCCACCATCTTCGCCTGGTTCGGCATGAACGACATCGCCGAGGCGAAGGCGTCCTTCGCCGAGCAGGCGGTGATCTTCCAGCGCAAGCACAACTGGGTCATGTGCTGGCTCTACACCGGGACCTTCGGCTCGTTCATCGGCTATTCGGCGGGCTTCCCGCTGCTGGCCAAGACGCAGTTCCCGGACGTGAACTCGCTGCAATACGTCTTCCTCGGTCCGCTCGTCGGCGCGCTCAGCCGCGCGGCGACCGGCTGGATCTCGGACAAGTTCGGCGGCGGGCGCGTCACCTTCTGGACGTTCCTGCTGATGATCGCCGCGGTCGGGGGCGTGCTCTACTTCCTCGGCATCAAGGACCAGCCGGGCGCGTTCTGGGGCTTCTTCGCGATGTTCCTGGTGCTGTTCTTCGCAACCGGCGTGGGCAACGCCTCCACCTTCCAGATGATCCCGATCATCATGCGCGAAGAGCTGACGCGGCTCATGCCCAACCTCGACCCGACGCAGCGTCTGCGCCAGGCCGAGAAGGAATCCGCCGCGATCATCGGCTTCACCTCGGCGATCGCGGCCTACGGCGCCTTCTTCATCCCGAAAGCCTACGGCACGTCGATCACCATGACCGGCGGACCGGCGGCGGCGCTGTGGGGCTTCATGGTCTTCTATGCGACCTGCGCGATTGTCACATGGTTCTTCTACACACGGCGCGGCGGCCTGCTGCGCGGCGTGGAAGGACGGCGTGACGAGCAACGGAGGCCGGCCGCGGCGCCGGCCGAGTAACGGGGGAATAGACGGATGAGCCTACTCATCGATCGCCTGAACTTCTTCGCCAAGAAGAATGTCGGGGAATTTTCAGGCGGCCACGGGGTCACCACGCGCGAGGACCGGGGCTGGGAGGACGCCTACCGCAAGCGCTGGCAGCACGACAAGATCGTGCGCTCGACGCATGGCGCCAACTGCACCGGCTCGTGCTCGTGGAAGATCTACGTCAAGGGCGGCATCG
>CAZPFL010000351.1:0-2676 GCA_964585785.1 uncultured Rhodospirillaceae bacterium | reverse complement strand
CCCCTTGCGGGGGAGGGTCAGGGTGGGGGGTAAGGAAGGCACGAAAGAGAGGCAAGCCATGAAAGACGCCCATGCCAAGCGCCGCGCGCTGCGCGACAGGCTCGCGAGCGGCAAGCTGCTCGTCGCGCCCGGCATGCATAACGGGCTGAGCGCCCGGCTGGTGGCGGATGCGGGCTACGAGGCGGCCTACATGACCGGCTCGGGCGTCGCCAACACGCTGACCGGCGGCGCGGATGTCGGTCTCTTGACCATGACCGAGATGACGATGATGGCGCGCTTCTGCGCCCAGGCGGCCGACATCCCGGTGATCTCGGACGCCGACACCGGCTACGGCAATGCGATCAACGTCATCCGCACGGTGCGCGAGTACGAGCTGGCCGGCGTCGCCGCGATCCATATCGAGGACCAGGTGAGCCCGAAGCGCTGCGGCTCGATCGCCGGCAAGGAGGTGATCGATATCGAGGAAGCCTGCGGCAAGATCCGCGCCGCGGTGGACGCACGCACCGATCCCGACTTCGTCATCATCGCGCGCACGGACGCACGCGGCGCCACGGGCTTCGCCGACGCGGTGCTGCGCGGCCAGCGCTATCACGAAGCGGGGGCCGATATGGTGTTTCCGGACGCGCTGCTCTCCGCCGAGGAATACGCGACCTTTGCCAAGGAGGTGCCCGGCCTCAAGATGTTCAACATGGGCGGCTACGCCAAGAAACGCACGACGCCGAAGCTGCCCTTGGACGAGGTCGAGGGCATGGGCTACGCGCTCTGCATCCTGCCGCTGCTCGCGCTCCGCGCCGGCGTACAGGCGATGATCGACACGCTCGACGGCTTCAAGCGCGACGGCATCGCCTACGAGCTGCGCCAGCTCGAGGCCTTCGCCGACCGGCCGGTCGAGAACTGGTACGAGTTCACCGGCATCGGCGAGATCCGGGCGCTCGAGGACAAATACCTGCCCAAGGACGCGGTCGAGCGCAAATACGCCCACACCGCCGGCCACCGCCCCGGCGACCGCGAAAATACGCAGGGGGTGAAGGGGTGAGCGCGGTGATGGATCGCGCCGTTACCCCCACCCCAACCATCCCCCGCAAGGGGGGAGGGAGAAAAGATGAGCCGATTCAAAGTCCTCCCCCCTTGCGGGGGAGGATTTAGGTGGGGGGACCGCATAAGAAAGACGCGCTTCACAATGCGCCACTTTAATTAAATTTACTAACGAGACGGGATCGACCAGAGTCCGCGCCAGGACGCCCGAGAACGAACCGCCGAACCGGAGGACCGACATGCCGAATTCGAACAGCTTCAACGCCAAGAGCACCCTTTCCGTGGGCGGCAAGGACTATGTCATCTACAGCCTGCCCGAGGCCGAGAAGAACGGCGCCGGCGACCTCGCCCGCCTGCCCTACTCGCTCAAGGTGCTGGCGGAGAACCTGCTCCGGAACGAGGACGGCAAGGCGGTCTCGAAGGCCGACATCGCGGCGATCGGCGGCTGGACCAAGACGCGCACCTCGGAGACCGAGATCAACTACCACCCGGCGCGGGTGATCATGCCGGAAGTGTCGGGCGGGCCGCTGCTCGCCGACATGGCGGCGATGCGCGACGCGATGGTGCGGCTCGGCGGCGACCCGAACGCGATCAACCCGCTGATCCCGATCGACCTGATCGTCGACCACTCGGTGATGGTCGACAATTTCGGCACGCCGGACGCGCTCAAGAAGAACGTCGCGATCGAATACGACCGCAACGAGGAGCGCTATGTGTTCCTGAAGTGGGCGCAGCAGGCCTACCGCAACGTCCGCATCATCCCGCCCGGAAACGGCATCCTGCACCAGATCAACCTGGAATTCCTCGCCCGCGTGGTGTGGAGCGCCGAGCGTAACGGCGAGACCGTCGCCTACCCCGACTGCCTGATCGGCATGGACAGCCACACCCCGATGGTCAACGGCATGGGCGTGTTCGGCTGGGGCGTCGGCGGCATCGAGGCGGGCTCGGCAATGATGGGCCAGGCGGTTTCCATGCTGATCCCGGAAGTCGTCGGCTGCCGGCTGACCAACAAGCTGCGCGAGGGCGTCACCGCGACCGACCTCGTGCTGACCGTGACCGAGGCGCTGCGCAAGAAGGGCGTGGTGCAGAAATTCGTCGAGTATTGCGGGCCGGGCCTGTCGAGCCTGGCGCTGACCGACCGCGCGACGCTGGCCAACATGTCGCCGGAATACGGCGCGACCATGGGCTTCTGTCCGGTCGACGCGGAGACGTTGCGCTACCTCAAGCTCTCCGGCCGCTCGGCCGAGCAGGTCGCGCTGATCGAGGCCTATTGCAAGGCGCAGGGCATGTGGCGCGACGACAGCGCGCCCGAGCCGCTCTACACCGACATCGTCGAGATCGACCTCGCCAAGGTCGAGCCGAGCATGGCCGGCCCCTTCCGCCCGAACCAGCGCGTCGCGCTCGGCCAGGTGCCGCAGCGCTACCGGGAATCGCTCGCCGAGCAGTCGGGCCCGGACGCCGCCAAGGCCGCGCCCGTCAAGGTTTCAGGTGAAGATTTCAGCATCGGTCACGGCACGGTCGCCATCGCCGCGATCACGAGCTGCACCAACACGTCCAACCCGGCAGTAATGATCGGCGCGGGCATCCTGGCGAAGAAGGCGCGCGAGAAGGGCCTGACGCGCAAGCCCTGGGTCAAGACCT
>CAZPFL010000350.1:0-2750 GCA_964585785.1 uncultured Rhodospirillaceae bacterium | reverse complement strand
GCGGAACTTCCGCAGCACGACCTCGGTCGTGTAGCGCTCCTGGCCCGACTGGTCCTGCCACTTGCGGGTCTGCAGCTCGCCCTCGAGGTAGACCTTGGCGCCCTTCTTGAGATAGCGCTCGGCGACATCGACGAGCCGGTCGTCGAAGATCACCACGCGGTGCCACTCGGTGCGCTCCTGCTGTTCGCCGCTGCCGCGATCGCGCCAGCGTTCCGACGTCGCGACCGTGAGATTGCAGACTTTGCCGCCGTTCTGCATGGTGCGGATTTCGGGATCGCGTCCGAGATTCCCGATCAGAATGACCTTGTTGACACTCCCTGCCATCGACCTATCCGAGCTCTCTGTTTCCGTTGATGCGCTATTACCAGGGCGGCCGATCATAGCGGCTCGGCCGGAGAACCGCACGGCAATTTTCCGTCGCCTGCGGCCTCGCTATCCGGACCGGCCCGGCCTATATTTCGCTATAGTCAGTCCCGGCCGGTCCATCTCGACATTGTAGCTTTTCATGCCCGACACGATCATCATCCGCGGCGCCCGCGAGCACAACCTCAAGAATATCGACCTGGATCTGCCGCGCGACCGGCTGATCGTCATCACCGGGCTGTCCGGCTCGGGCAAATCCTCGCTCGCCTTCGACACCATCTACGCCGAGGGACAGCGGCGCTATGTCGAAAGCCTGTCGGCCTACGCCCGCCAGTTTCTCGAGCTGATGGAGAAGCCGGACGTCGATACCATCGAAGGGCTGTCGCCGGCGATCTCCATCGAGCAGAAGACGACGAGCCGCAACCCGCGCTCGACGGTCGGCACGGTGACCGAGATCTACGACTACATGCGGCTGCTGTTTGCGCGCGTCGGCATCCCCTACTCGCCCGCCACCGGGCTGCCGATCGAGAGCCAGACGGTGAGCCAGATGGTCGACCGCGTGCTGGCGATGCCGGAAGGCACGCGGCTCTACCTCCTGGCGCCGATCGCGCGCGGGCGCAAGGGCGAATACCGGCGCGAGTTCGCCGACCTCAAGAAGCGCGGCTTCCAGCGCGTCAAGGTCGACGGCGAATTGCACGAGCTCGACGCGGTGCCGGCGCTCGACAAGAACAAGAAGCACGACATCGAGGTGGTGGTCGACCGCGTGATCGTGCGCAGCGATATCGCGACTCGCCTCGCCGATTCCTTCGAGACCGCGCTGGAGCTGGCCGACGGGCTCGCCTTCGCCGAGGACGCGACGAGCGGCGAGCGCACGATCTTCTCCGCCCGCTTCGCCTGCCCGGTCTCCGGCTTCACGATCGACGAGATCGAGCCGCGCCTGTTTTCCTTCAACAACCCGTTCGGCGCGTGTCCGGCCTGCGACGGGCTCGGCACGACGCTGCATTTCGACCCGGCGCTGACCGTGCCGGACGACGGCAAGAGCCTGGCCGACGGCGCGATCCGCCCCTGGGCCAACAGCACCTCGCCCTATTACCGCCAGACGCTGGAGAGCCTCGCCAAGCATTTCCGTGTCAGCATGCGCACGCCGTTCCGCGAGCTGCCCGAAAAGGTGCGCGACGCCATCCTCAACGGCACCGGCGACGATCCGGTGACCATGGAATACGACGACGGGCTGCGCAGCTACCGCACCAAGAAGCCGTTCGAAGGCGTGCTGCCGAACATGCAGCGGCGCTGGCGCGAGACCGAATCCGCCTGGGTGCGCGAGGAGCTGGAGCGCTATCAGAACGTCTATCCCTGCCCGGTCTGCGACGGCGCGCGCCTCAAGCCCGAGGCGCTCGCGGTCAAGATCGCCGGGCTGCACATCGCCCAGGTGTCGAAGCTCTCGATCACCGAGGCGCGCGACTGGTTCCTCGGGCTCAACGACACGCTGAACGACAAGCAGCTCGAGATCGCCCACCGCATCCTGAAGGAGATCAACGACCGGCTCGGCTTCCTCGTCGATGTCGGGCTCAACTACCTGACGCTCGACCGCGCGTCGGGCACGCTGTCGGGCGGCGAGAGCCAGCGCATCCGACTGGCTTCCCAGATCGGCTCCGGTCTCGTTGGCGTGCTCTACGTGCTGGACGAGCCCTCGATCGGGCTGCATCCGCGCGACAACAACCGGCTGCTGGAGACGCTGAAGCGCCTGCGTGACCTCGGCAACACCGTGATCGTCGTCGAGCATGACGAGGAAGCGATGCGGGAGGCCGACTATCTGGTCGATCTCGGCCCCGGCGCCGGCGTCCATGGCGGCCATCTGGTCGCGCACGGCACGCCGGAGGCGGTGATGCAGGCGCCGGCGAGCCTGACGGGCCAGTACCTCACCGGCTTCAAGCAGATCCACATGCCGGCCCAGCGCCGCCCCGGCCACCCGGGCCAGGTCGTCGAGGTCCTGGGCGCGCGCGCCAACAACCTGAAGAGCATCGACGTCTCGATCCCGCTCGGCACCTTCGTCTGCGTCACCGGCGTCTCGGGCAGCGGCAAGTCGACCTTCGTCGTCGAAACGCTCTACCGCGCGCTGGCGCGCCGGCTGCACAACAGCCGCGACCATCCGGGCGAACACGACCGAATCAAGGGGCTGGAGTTCCTCGACAAGGTGATCGACATCGACCAGTCGCCGATCGGCCGCACGCCGCGCTCCAACCCGGCGACCTATACCGGCGCCTTCACCCCGATCCGCGAATGGTTCGCCGGCCTGCCCGAGAGCAAGGCGCGCGGCTACCAGCCCGGCCGTTTCTCCTTCAACGTCAAGGGCGGCCGCTGCGAGGCCTGCCAGGGCGACGGCGTCA
>CAZPFL010000349.1:1003-2756 GCA_964585785.1 uncultured Rhodospirillaceae bacterium | reverse complement strand
GGCGACTATCTCGGCGGCACGGTGCAGGTCATTCCCCACGTCACCGACGCGATCAAGGAATTCATCACCGCCGACCTCAGCGACGAGGATTTCGTGCTGGTCGAGATCGGCGGCACGATCGGCGACATCGAGGGCCTGCCGTTCGTCGAGGCAATCCGCCAGCTCGGCAACGAGATGGGCCGGCAGAACAGCCTGTTCATCCACGTCACCCTGGTGCCCTATATCAGCGCGGCGGGCGAGCTCAAGACCAAGCCGACGCAGCATTCGGTCAAAGAGCTGCTCGGGCTTGGCATCCAGCCGGACATCGTGCTCTGCCGCACCGAGCGGGAGATCCCGCGCGACGCGCGCCAGAAGCTGGCGCTGTTCTGCAACGTGCAGCCCGACCGGGTGATCCAGGCGCGCGACGTCGACACGATCTACGACGTGCCGATCGCCTATCACAACCAGGGCCTCGACGAGCAGGTGCTGAAGCATTTCGCCATGCGCCCCGGCCGCGAGGCCGAGGTCGAGCTCAAGCGCTGGAGCGATATCGTCCACGCCATCCGCTCGCCGGAAGGCGAGGTGACGATCGGCATCGTCGGTAAATACACCAACCTCATGGACGCCTATAAGTCGCTCAGCGAGGCGCTCACCCATGGCGGCATCGCCAACAAGGTGCGGGTCAACCTGAACTGGCTCGAATCCGAGATCTTCGAGGGCGAGAACACGGCGCATCACCTCGAAAGCTGCGACGGCATTCTCGTGCCCGGCGGCTTCGGCGAGCGCGGCTCGCAGGGCAAAATCAACGCCGCGCAGTTCGCGCGCGAGCGCAAGGTGCCGTATTTCGGCATCTGCTTCGGCATGCAGATGGCGGTGATCGAGGCGGCGCGCAACCTCGCCGGCGTCGAGAAGGCCGGCTCGACCGAGTTTGGGCCGTGTCCGGAGCCGGTGGTCGGGCTGCTCACCGAGTGGGCGCGCGGCAATATCGTCGAGCGCCGCCGCGCCGAGGACAATCTCGGCGGCACGATGCGGCTCGGCGCCTATCCCTGCCGTCTCACGCCGGGCACCAAGGTGGCGGAGATCTACTCCAATCAGAGCGAGATCAACGAGCGCCACCGCCACCGCTACGAGGTCAACATCGCCTACCGCAAGCGGCTCGAGGCGGTCGGCATGACCTTCGCCGGCATGTCGCCTGACGGCCTCTTGCCCGAGATTGTCGAGCTGCAGGACCATCCCTGGTTCGTCGGCGTGCAGTTCCATCCCGAGCTGAAGTCCAAGCCCTTCGACCCGCACCCGATGTTCGCGAGCTTCATCAAGGCGGCGGTGGACCAGTCCCGCCTGGTGTAGTAAGGAAGCCGCCCATGGGCAAAGCGCATCGCGTCAGGATCGGCCATTTCGAGGTCGGCAACGACCTGCCGCTGACCTTCATCGCCGGGCCGTGCCAGTTGGAGAGCCGCCAGCACGCGCTCGACATGAGCGGCGCGCTGAAGGAGATCTTCGGCGGTCTCGGCGTCAACTTCGTCTACAAGACCTCCTACGACAAGGCGAACCGCTCGTCCGGCAAGACGCCGCGCGGCGTCGGGCTGCAGACCGCGGGGCCTATCTTCCGCGAGGTGCGCGAGACGATGGGCTGTCCGGTGATCACCGATGTTCACCTGCCCGAAGACTGCGCCGCGGTCGCCGAATTCGTCGACGTGCTGCAGACCCCGGCTTTCCTCTGCCGCCAGACCGACCTGATCGAGGCCGCGGGACGGACGGGCAAGCCGGTGCACGT
>CAZPFL010000349.1:0-993 GCA_964585785.1 uncultured Rhodospirillaceae bacterium | reverse complement strand
GAAGGGCCAGTTCCTGGCGCCCCAGGACATGAAGAATGTCGTCAGCAAGCTCGAGGGCGTGGGCAACACCAACATCCTGCTCTGTGAGCGCGGCGTCAGCTTCGGCTACAACAATCTCGTTTCCGACATGCGCGCGCTGCCGATCATGGCGCAGACGGGCTATCCCGTGGTGTTCGACGCGACCCACTCGGTGATGCAGCCGGGCGGGGCGGGGGACCGCTCCAGCGGCGACCGGCGCTTCGCCCCGGTGCTCGCGCGGGCGGCGGTGGCGGTCGGCGTCGCCGCGGTCTTCATGGAGACGCACCAGGACCCGGACAACGCGCCGTCCGACGGCCCCAACATGATCCGCCTCGAGGACATGCCGGCGGTCGTCGAGACCCTGCTGGAGATCGACCGGATCGCGAAGAAGACGCCGGTCGTGCTCTGACCGTCGCGTTTCGCGTTCTCCGGCGTCTTAACGATGGATTGCCGGAACAAGTCCGGCAATGACGTACTTAGCTGAATAATATCAAAGAACGTCACTCGCGGGCTTGTTCCGCGAGGCCATGCCCGGGTTGCCTGTCGTGCTCCCGCCGGAACGCTTGAATGGCCGTCTTCCGCGGTGTATGCCGGGGCGCATTCCTGCCATCCCAGCCGAGCGAGCGCTTCATGACCGCAATCATCGATATCCACGGCCGCGAGATCCTCGACAGCCGCGGCAATCCGACCGTCGAAGTGGACGTAACCCTGGAAAACGGCGCCTTCGGGCGCGCGGCGGTCCCGTCGGGCGCCTCGACCGGCACCTACGAGGCGGTGGAGCTGCGCGACGGCGGCAAGCGCTTCGGCGGCAAGGGCGTGCGGAAGGCGGTCGCGGCGGTCAACGGCGAGATCTTCGACCTGCTCTCGGGCATGGACGCGGAGGACCAGACGCGGATCGACCGAATGATGATCGAGCTCGATGGCACGCCCAACAAGGCTCGGCTCGGCGCCAACGCGATCCTCGGCGTGTCGCTC
>CAZPFL010000348.1:0-2773 GCA_964585785.1 uncultured Rhodospirillaceae bacterium | reverse complement strand
TTCCTCTTCGCCCCCGGCAACCACGCGCGCAAGGTCGAGAAGGTGTTCGGCTGCGGCGCGGATCACGTCATCCTCGACCTGGAGGATGCGGTCGCCAAGGCGGAGAAGGTGGCGACGCGCGCCATGGTGGTGGACGCGCTGAAGCGCCCGCGCCGGGGCGGCGGCTATGTCCGGGTCAACGCGTACAGCACCGAGTTCTGCTACGGCGATGCGGCGGTGGTCGTCGGCCCCTGGCTCGACGGCATCATCTTGCCGATGGTCGAGAGCCGCGAGCAGATCATCGCCTTCGACTGGCTGGTCGGCGCGCTGGAGCGCGAGCGTGCCCTCGCGGTCGGCGCGATCGACATCATCCCGATCATCGAGACGGGCAAGGGCGTCGCGAACGCGCGCGAGATCGCGGGCGCCGGCACGCGGGTCAAGCGGCTTGCCTTCGGCGCGGGCGACTACACGCTCGATATGAACATCGAGTGGTCGCTCGGCGAGAGCGAGCTGGAGCATGCGCGGGCCGAAGTGGTGCTGGCGTCGCGCGCCGCCGGCATCGAGGCGCCGCTGGATACGGTCTGGGTGCATATCAAGGACATGGACAATCTCGCGAAGTCGGCGAAGCGCGCCAAGCAGCTCGGCTTCCAGGGCAAGATGTGCATCTACCCGCCGCAGGTCGCGGTCGTGAACGACGCCTTCACGCCGAGCGATGACGAGATCGCCTTCGCCCGCCGCGTCGTCGAAGCCTTCGAGAAGGCCGAGCGCGAGGGGTCGTCCTCGATCCAGCTCGACGGCTATTTCATCGACTACCCGATCGTCTACAAGGCGCAGAAGACGCTCGACATGGTGCGCGCGATCGAAGCCGCGGCATAGAGGCCGCTCCTACGCTAGCCCCGGCTCCGGCACGGCGAAGTCCTTCGGGCGGAGGAAGATTGTCGTGCGCTTGGCGAGGCGCGGCAGCTTTTCATTGAACGGTTCGCGTCGGTGCATCAGGCGGGCGTTGTCCCACATCATCACGTCGCCGTTGCGCCAGCTGTGCGTGTAGATGAACTTGTCCTGCAGCACGTGCGCAAAGACCTCGTCGAGCAGCGCCCGCGTCGCGGCGGGGTCCATACCCTCGATGGCGCAGGTCTTGTTGGGGTCGAGGAAGATCGAGCGCTGCCCGGTCGCCGGATTGGTCAGGACGATGTCGTGCGTGGCCGCCGGCGTCTTCTCGTGCAGCTCCTGGATCTTCGTCTGGTTGCCGGCGAAATCGCGTTGGAAACTGACGTCCGCGCGGTTGCCATATTTTGCCGTCGCGCGCTTGCCCTCAAGCTGCTTGCGCAATGCCGCGGGCATCGTGTCCCAGGCGAGCGCGGTGTTGCACCACGACGTGCGGCCGTCGTTTTCCGGCATCTCGGAGGCCTGGAAGATCGAGCCGCTGGCCGGTCGCGTGCGGTAGATCTGGTCATGGTGCCAGTGTAGCTCATAGGTGCCGAGCCCGCCGAGCGGCGTGCCGTCCGGGCGCTTGAGCGCGCTTATGTAGATGACCTCCGGATGCAGCGGCGAATGCATGTCCGCGCGCACGATCAGGTCGAGGTCGCCGAAGCGCCGGCTGTAGGCGACGAGCTCGCTCTCGCTCAAGCTCTGGCGGCGGAACAGCAGTAGCGGATCCTTCTGCCAAAGCCGGTAGACGGCGTCGAAGGTCGCGTCGTCGAGATGCGCCAGGTCGACGTCGAGCACTTCGAGGCCGAAATTTTCCTGCAACGGACGGGTCTTGAGTTCCATCGATTTGATTCCGTGCGATTTCATGCTTCGACAGGCTCAGCATGAGGTTAGGAATGAAAATTGATCCTCATGCTGAGCCTGTCGAAGCACGAGGTGGGTGCGCGCCGGGCTAAATCACGCCTTCCTGCTCAAGCGCCTTGAGGTCGGCCTCGCTCATGCCGAGCAGCTCGCCGTAGACCTCCGCGTTGTGCTGGCCCAGGCTGGGGCCCAGCGTGTCGACATGGCCGGGCGTTCCGGTCAGGCGCGGCACCACGTTCGGCACCGCGAGGTCGCCGATGCGCGGGTCCTTGACGCGGACGATGTTGTCGCGCGCGGCGTAGTGCGGGTCCTCGAAGATCTCGTCGACGGAAGCGACGATGCCGCAGGGCACCTCGGCCGCCTCGCAGCGTTTCACCGCTTCCTGCTGGCTGTGCTGCTTCGCCCAGTCGGCGACCAGCCCGTCGACCGCGGCGCGGTTCTTCTCGCGCTTGGCGATGGTGCCGTAGATGCCGTCGCCCGCGACCTCGGGGTGGCCCATGAGCCCCGCCATGCGCGCGAAGATCTTGTCGTTGGTGCAGGCGATCGCGATCCAGCGGCCGTCGCCGGTCTGGTAATGGCTGTGCGGGCAGACGTTGACCGTCGCCGCGCCCATGCGCTGGCGGATATAACCGACCTTGTCGTAAGCGGGCGCCAGCTCGTCGAGAATACGGAAGATCGGCTCGTAGAGGCCGATGTCGATCTGTTGTCCCTCTCCGGTCGCGTCGCGCGCGCGGAGCGCCATCATGACGCCGAGCGCGCCGTAGAGGCCGGACATGTAGTCGGCCAGCGTCGCCGAGCCGGGGGTCGCCGGCGGCCGGTCCGGGTCGCCCGCGAGGAAGGAGATGCCGCCGAAGGCGTTGCCGATGCGTCCGAAGCCGGGCTTCTTGCTGTAGGGCCCCGTTTGGCCGTAGCCCGAGACGCGCAGCATGACGAGCCGCGGATTGACCGCTTTCAGCACGTCCCAGCCGAGGCCCCAGCCTTCCAGCGTGCCGGGCTGGAAGTTCTC
>CAZPFL010000347.1:0-2804 GCA_964585785.1 uncultured Rhodospirillaceae bacterium | reverse complement strand
CATCGTCGTCAGCGTCTCCAGCGCGTCGCCCTTGCTGAGAAACTTGCCGTCCGCCGTGTAGGGATAGGTCGATTCGATCGTGACCGGGATGACGATATGGTCGGCCACCATCACCGAATGGAAGCCCAGCGCCTCGCCCGTCCTCGCGAAGCGCAGCAGGTCCGGGCGGTTGATCAGCGGCCCCCGTGTCGGCAGGTAGAACCCAAAGCGCATGTTTCGATGCCTCCCCGTTCGGATTTCCGGCATGTTCCGTCCTGCCGGACGGCGGGTCAACCGGCGCTTTTCTGCAGCACAGCGGCGAAGAAGCCGTCGGTGTTGTGGCGGAAGGGCGTGAGTTGCATGGAAGGATGCGCCGCCGTCATGCCAAGCGCCGCGGCGACCTCGCCCATCCCTTCCGGAATCACCGGCGTGAAGTCCGGGTGGCGCGCACAGAAGGCCTCGACCTGCCGCTCGTTCTCCTCCACCAGCAGCGAGCAGGTGGCGTAGACCAGCCGCCCGCCGGGCTTGAGCGTGCGCGCGACGCGATCGAGGATCTCGGCCTGCACCGCCAGCAGTTCCTCCAGCGACGGGCCGTAGACGCGCCAGCGCATGTCGGGGTTGCGCCGCCAGGTGCCGCTGCCGGTGCAGGGCACGTCGACGAGGACCAGGTCGAAGGTCCCCTTTTGGCGCTTGAGCCATTTGCGGCTGCGCTCGTCGTCGAGCGGCCGCACCTCGATGATGTCGCTCACCCCGGCGCGCCGGAAGCGCGGCCGCGCCTTTTCCAGGCGGCGCCCGTCGATATCCATCGCGACGATACGGCCCTTGTTGCGCATGGCGTCGGCCAGCGCCAGCGTCTTGCCGCCCGCGCCGGCGCAGTAGTCGATCACCTGCATCCCCGGCCGCGCCTCACAGAGCGCCGCGGTGAGCTGCGAGCCTTCGTCCTGGATATCGATCCAGCCCTTGATGAAGGCCTTGGTCTTGGCGAGGAAGGCCTTGTGCCGCGCGCGCAGCCCCGTGGCGGCGAAGGGCGTCGGGTCGGTGAAGACGCGGTCCTTCTTCAAGGCGGCCTGCACCTCGTCCCGGCTCACCGCCGCCGTGTTGACGCGGAGGTCGAGCGTGGCGCCCGCGATCATCGCCGTCATCTCGTTCTCGAAGTCGGCGCCGAAACGCTCCCGGAGCCGCGCCTCGTAATCGGGCGGGCATTCGACGCGCACGGCCGAGGGCATCGCGGGATCGTCGAGCGGCTTCTCCTTCAGCTGCGCCGCCAGTCCCTGCTCTTCCGCCGTCAGCCTCTCGGCGCCGTATTTGCCGCCGTCGAACAGCTCCCCGATGTCGAAGGCGCCGCTTTTCAGCTCGGCCAGCGCCAGCCAGAGAATGACCCGGTTGCGCGGCGTGTCCGCCGCGCCGGTCTTTTCCAGCCACCAACCCAGCCGCGCATGCGCGCGCATGATGTCGTAGACCCGCTCGGCGATGTTCGCCCGGTCGCGCCCGCCGATGTAGCGGCGCCGGCGCATGTAGTCACCCACCGTCGTGTCCATCGGCACGGGGCTCTTGGTGATATGGCCGAGCAGCTCGATGGTCGCCTTGATGCGCGCGGCAGGGGTCATTTGGGGGTCATATCGGGGCCGGGGCTCTCGGGTTCGGGCCCTTCTTTGCATCTGCCCGTCCCCCGCTCAACAGAATTCGCCTGCCCCGTCCGTCGGCGAAGGACGGCGCTCAAAAAAAGCACTCGAGGTGAGACATCCACGCGGCTTGCGATGACGAACCGGCCCGCCGGCTGTGCCGATGCTGAGGACAAAAGTAACGGGCGGTAAAGTTTTTGCGAAATGGGTAGTGATACGCATTAAGAAGTATTAATCTAATTCTTAAGATTTCCGGAATCGCCCCGGCATGCCGGGTTCGACGGTGTCGCGGGTGGCGTGGAAAAGAATCGTCCAAGGGACGCCATGCTAGAGCCGGATAACGCGAAACTCTGGAGAAATTTGCGCCGCGACGCGATCGGCAACACGGCGTGGCCACCGGATCCGGCCGCGTTGATCGCGCTCGATGACCTCGGCATTTCCAACGACCGCATCGCCCGGTATTTCCGAGTCGCCGCATCGGACGTGACGCGGCTGCGCCGCGCCTATGGGCTTGCGGAGATGCCGAAGCCTTGATCGGCGCACGCCATCCCGCATTGCGGGTGGCAAAAGAAACGTCCAGGAGAGGAAACATGAAATTCATGAACATGTACGACGTCTCGATCGCGCATATGCGAACGCCGCGGGCTATCGAGCGCACGCTGCTCGTGCTGGCCGATAGCGAGGAGGCCGCGCGCAAGCTCGTCCCGTCGGACCATCGCGTGCTGCGGGTCAAATGCAGCGCCGAGAAGGCCAGCAGCGCCGGAGCGAGCCGCATCATCGGGTTTCGCGCGCGCTCGCTGGCCGACGCCGCGCGACGGCCGCTGGCCGCCGATCATCCGCTTGCCGGACCGCATCCGACGGACTGAGGCGCACGGGACGAGATAAGGACGGAAAGCGCCGCTGAGCCGCGAGTCGCGCCAAAAGGCGCCGCATGCTCTACACTAGCCATCGACACGAGGCGCGAGGCCGCCCGCACGCAACGGGCGCGCCCAGGGAGGCGACGATGGCGAACAAGACGAAGCTGCTGCAGGAACCGACGCCGGCCGGCGAGGGAATCGCCCGGGTGTTCGAGCAGGTCGGGATCGACATGGTCTTCGGTATCCAGGGCGGCAACATGGGGCGGCTCTACGACGCCCTTTATGACCACCAGGATACCGTGCGCTGCGTCCTGGTTCGCCACGAGCAGCTCGCGAGCGTCATGGC
>CAZPFL010000346.1:1204-2819 GCA_964585785.1 uncultured Rhodospirillaceae bacterium | reverse complement strand
TCCATACCGAGTCGTAGCCCAGCTTCTCCGCGCGCAGGATGCGCTCGACCGGCAGATCCATCGTCGCGCCGGAATATCCGATCGACAGTCCCAGTTTCATGGCGTTTCCTCGTGTTATGGTGATGCGGCGGTTGATTCCCGGCGCGGCCGTGTGACGCCATCAGTCTAGCGTGAAGCGGCGGCGGCTGCCCATACCAGTCGCTCCGCAAAAGGCGCGCTGTCGGTTTGCAATGCGGGTCCCCCTCGCCTACAGTCCGCGCCCAATTGAGGCCCGGTGCCGCCAGAAAAACGCGACCATGACGACCGATACCGACGACGAAGAAAAAGGTCAGCGCATCGCCAAGGTGATCGCACGGGCGGGGCTGTGCTCGCGGCGCGAGGCGGAGCGCTGGATCGAGGCCGGCCGGGTCGCGGTCGACGGCGAAGTCCTATCGAGCCCGGCCGTCGCGGTGGCGCCGGACGCCCGCATCACCGTCGACGGCAAGCCCCTGCGGGCGGCCGAGAAGACCCGGCTCTGGCGCTATCATAAGCCGGACGGCGTGGTCAGCTCGACCAAGGACGCGCGGGGCCGCCCGACCATCTTCGAGAAGCTGCCGCCGGACATGCCGCGCGTGCTGACCGTGGGGCGCCTCGACCTCACTTCCGAAGGCCTTCTGCTGCTGACCAACGACGGCGAGCTCAAGCGCCGGCTCGAGTTGCCGACGACCGGCTGGCTGCGCCGCTATCGCGTACGCGTACATGGCAAGGTTACGGAGGAGGCGCTGGCCGCGCTGGCAAAGGGGGTGACCGTCGATGGCGTACGCTACGGCCCCATTGTTGCCACATTGGACTCGGCCCGCGGCAGCAATGCCTGGCTCACCATGGGATTGCGCGAAGGCAAGAACCGCGAGATCCGGCGCGTCTGCGAGCATCTCGGCTGGATGGTGAGCCGGCTCATCCGCATCAGCTACGGCCCCTTCCAGCTCGGCAACCTCAAGCGCGGCGAGATCGAAGAGGTGCCCGCACGCGTACTCGACGATCAGACCGGGAGCACCCTTCGCCGGCAGGCGAAGGCGCAACGCCATGCGCGTCATCGGCGGTAGCTGGCGCGGCCGCCGGCTCGACGCGCCGCCCGGCGGCGCGGTCCGGCCCACCAGCGATCGGGCGCGCGAAGCGGTGTTCAATATCCTGGAGCATGGCCATCAAAGGCCGGGCGGCGGCTCACCGGTCCCGGGCGCGCGCGTTCTGGACGCGTTTGCCGGCAGCGGCGCGCTTGGCATCGAAGCGCTCAGCCGCGGCGCCGCGCACGCGGCCTTTCTCGACAGCGACGCCACGGCAATCCGCACGATCCAGCGCAACCTCACGGCGCTCAAAGGGCTCGCCAACGCCTCGGTGCGCCGTGCCGACTGCCTCGCCCCGCCGCGCGCCCCGGCCCCTTGCGACCTGGTCTTTCTCGATCCTCCCTATGGCGAGGGCCTCGCGGCCCCGGCGCTGCTGGCGCTCGCGCGCGCCGGCTGGATCGCCGAGGGCGCGTTCTGCGTGGTCGAGCTGGGCCGCGACGACGCCTTCGACGCGCCGGACGGTTTCACCCTGCTCGACGACCGCCGTTACGGCCGGGCGCGAATGGTGATTCTGC
>CAZPFL010000346.1:0-1104 GCA_964585785.1 uncultured Rhodospirillaceae bacterium | reverse complement strand
CTTCTCGATATCGGCGAGCTTCAGCTCGACATAGGTCGGGCGGCCGTGGTTGCACTGGCCGGAATGGGGCGTCGCCTCCATCTCGCGCAAGAGCGCGTTCATCTCATCGAGATTGAGCCGCCGGCCCGCGCGCACCGAACCGTGGCAGGCCATGGTGCCGCAGACATCCTCGAGCTTTTCCTTCAGGCTGAAGGCCTCGCCAAGCGCCGCCAGCTCGTCGGCGAGGTCGCGCACCAGCCCCGCCGCGTCGACCCGCCCGAGCATCGCCGGCACCTCGCGCACCGCAACCGCGCCCGGGCCGAAACCGTCGATCACGAGGCCGAGCTCGGCCAGCTCGTCGGCGCGGGCGACCAGCCGCTCCACCGCCGGCTCGTCGAGCTCGACGATCTCCGGAATCAGCAGGCCCTGCCGCGCGACGCCATCGGCGGCGAGCGCCTGCTTCATGCGCTCGTAGACCAGCCGCTCATGCGCCGCATGCTGGTCGACGATGACGACGCCGTCGGCGGTCTGCGCCACCACATACGTCTCGTGCAGCTGCGCCCGCGCGGCGCCGAGCGGGTATTCCGCGTCGATCGCCTCGCGCTCGATGTCGGGCGCGCGTTCGGTCCCGGCGCGTGCGGCGGGCGGCATGTCGAGCGCGGCCGCCAGCGGCGACTGGAAGGCGGCGGCCTGTTCGGAGAGGCCCGGCGAGACGGATCCGGACGGCCGGTAACTGCTCGGAAAGCGATACTGCTGCGCGCCGCCGCCCGACGGCAGGCCCCATCCAGCGCCACCGCCGCGCAGCGCGCCGAGCGCCGCCGCGGCGACCGTGGTCGATGCGCGGTGGCCGGCCGCGGCCAGCGCATGCTTCAGCGCGCCCACGATCAGCCCCCGCACCAGCCCCGCGTCGCGGAAGCGCACTTCCGCCTTGGCGGGATGGACGTTTACGTCGACCGCATGCGGGTCAATGTCGAGGAACAGCGCCACCAGCGGATGGCGGTCGCGCGACAGGAAGTCCTGATAAGCGCCGCGCACCGCGCCGATCAGCAGCCGGTCCTTCACCGGCCGGCCGTTGACGAAGAGATACTGCATCGCCGCGTTGGCGCGGTTGAGCGTCGGCACGCC
>CAZPFL010000345.1:0-2842 GCA_964585785.1 uncultured Rhodospirillaceae bacterium | reverse complement strand
GCAGCACGCGAGGCAACACCTCGACCACCGTGACCTCGGATCCCAGCGTGCGGAAGAAGCTCGCGAACTCGATGCCGATCGCGCCCGAACCCACGACGAGCAGGCGCTTCGGCAGGCTGTCCGGTATCATCGCTTCCTTGTAGGTCCAGACCAGCTTGCCGTCCGGCTCCAGCCCCGGAAGCGTGCGCGCCCGGGCGCCGGTGGCGAGGATGACGTGCTTGGCGGTGAGGTCGGCGACGGGCTTGCCGTCCTTGGCGACCGCGACCTTGCGCGCGCCGGCGGCGCCGCCCGCCAGCTTGGCGAAGCCGTCGAATACCGTGACCTTGTTCTTCTTCAGCAGGAAGGCGACGCCGTTCGAGAGCTGCTTCGCCACCTTGCGCGAACGCTCGACGATCTTCTTGACGTCGAAGGCGGCCTCCTTGACCGAGAAGCCGTAGGCGTCGGCGTGCTGGATCAGGTGCCAGACCTCGGCCGAGCGCAGCAGCGCCTTGGTCGGGATGCAGCCCCAGTTGAGGCAGATGCCGCCGAGATGCTGGCTCTCGACCACCGCCGCCTTCATGCCGAGCTGCGCCGCCCGGATCGCCGCGACATAGCCGCCCGGCCCGCCGCCGATCACGATCACGTCGAAGGAAGTATCCGCCATTGTCCGTCCTTGCGAGCGGTCTCATGCTTCGACAGGCTCAGCATGAGGCTCGTGTATATGCTTAAACGCAGAAGCCTCATCCTGAGCCTGTCGAAGGATGAGGCCGGCACGCCGACAGCGCTGCCTCCTACAGCAGCATGGCCATCGGCTCTTCGACCATCGCCTTGAAGGCCTTGAGGAATTCCGCGCCGATCGCGCCGTCGACGACGCGGTGGTCGCAGGACAGCGTGCAGCTCATCATGGTCGCGACCGCGAGCGCGCCGTTCTTCACGACCGGGCGCTGCTCGCCCGCGCCGATCGCCAGGATGGCGCCCTGCGGCGGGTTGATCACCGCGTCGAACTGCTTGATGCCGTACATGCCGAGGTTGGAGATGCTGAAGGTGCCGCCCTGGAACTCCTCGGGCTTCAGCTTGCCGTCGCGGGCGCGCACGGCGAGGTCTTTCATGGCGCTGGAGATCGCCTCCAGCCCCTGGTTCGCGGCGTCGCGGATGATCGGCGTGATCAGCCCGCCGTCGATCGCCACCGCGACCGCGATGTCGGCCTGCTTGTAGAGCTTGATGCCCTGGTCGCTGAAGGATGCGTTGGCCGCCGGCACTTTGCGCAGCGCCAGGCCGCAGATCTTGATGATCAGGTCGTTGACGCTGAGCTTATACGCGCCGTCCGCCTTGTCGTTGAGCCGCTTGCGCAGGTCGAGCAGCGCGTCGATCTCGCAATCCACCGTGAGATAGAAATGCGGGATGGTCTGCTTGGCGAGCTGCAGGCGCTGGGCGATGACGCGCCGCATCGAGCTGAGCGGCTGCAGGTCAAAGGCGGGCTCGAAAGGCTGTGCCCCGGCGGCGGCCGGCATCGCCATCGGCGCGGGCGCGGCAGCCGGTGCCGCGGCGGGGGCCGCCATGGGCTTCGGCGCGCCGCCGGTCAGCGCCACGTCGATGTCGCGCTTGACGACGCGGCCATGCGGGCCGCTGCCGCTGAGAGCGCCGAGGTCGAGCCCCGACTGCTGCGCCATG
Organism: uncultured Rhodospirillaceae bacterium; assembly: GCA_964585785.1. Classification (GTDB taxonomy): domain Bacteria; phylum Pseudomonadota; class Alphaproteobacteria; order UBA8366; family UBA8366; genus WHUA01. Next base: position 1,192 of record CAZPFL010000345.1, on the reverse strand, counting down.
CGGCGGGCCAGTGGGCTCGCAAACACGCGCCCTCCCCCGGCGTCATGTCCATTGCCGCCGGTCCGTGCCGGCGGCGCGGGCGGCGCCTTGGCCGCGGGCGGCGGGCTCTGCGGCGCAGGCGCGGCGGCTGGGGCAGCGGTTGGGGCCGCCTCGGCCTTTGCGGGCGTGGGCGCCGGTGCAGGAGCCGGCGCCGGCTTGCTCGCACCGGCTTCGGCCGCGGCGCTATCCAGCGCGCTGGCATCCTCGCCTTCCTCGAGCAGAAGCGCGATCGGCGCGTTCACCGCGACGCCTTCGGTGCCTTCCGAAACCAGCAGGCGGCCGACCTTACCCTCGTCCACCGCCTCGACCTCCATGGTCGCCTTGTCGGTCTCGATCTCGGCGATCACGTCGCCCGCGTTGACATCGTCGCCTTCCTTGACGTGCCACTTGGCAAGCGTCCCCTCGGTCATCGTCGGGGAAAGCGCTGGCATGAGAATTCGTACCGGCATGTCCTACTGTCCCGCCTTCGTGTGCATTCGCATTCTGGTTATCCGCCCCGCCGGCTCAGCCCGCATAGGCGATCGCCTTCGCCGCCGCCACGATATCCGCGGGCTGCGGCAGGGCGAGCGCCTCGAGGTTGGCGGCATAGGGCAGCGGCACGTCCTTGGCGCAGACGCGGGCGACCGGCGCATCGAGCCAGTCGAAGGCCTGCTCCATCACCTGCGCCGCGATCTCCGAGCCGACGCCGGCAAAGGACCAGCCTTCCTCGCAGGAGACGACCCGGTTGGTCTTCTTGACCGAGGCGACGATGGTCTCGATGTCGAGCGGCCGGATCGTGCGCAGGTCGATCACCTCGGCGTCGATCCCCTCGCCCGCCAGCGTCTCCGCGGCTTCCAGCGCCTTGCCGACCATGATGGAGTGCGCGATCAGCGTGACGCCGCTGCCGGGGCGGACGATCTTCGCCTTGCCGATCGGCACGATCCAGTCGGGATCGTCCGGCACTTCCGAGCTGTGGCCGTAGAGGATCTCGTTCTCCAGGAAAATCACCGGATTAGGGTCGCGGATCGCGGATTTGAGCAGGCCCTTGGCGTCGGCCGCCGACCAGGGCGAGACGACCTTCAGGCCGGGGCAATGCGCGTACCAACTGGCGTAGCATTGCGAGTGCTGCGCGGCGACGCGTGCGGCCGCGCCGTTCGGACCGCGGAAGACGATC
>CAZPFL010000344.1:0-2860 GCA_964585785.1 uncultured Rhodospirillaceae bacterium | reverse complement strand
CTGTCCGTTCCGGATGCGCGTGAGCATATCGCCCAAAGGATCGCTCATCGACATTTCGGCAATACTCCTACCAGCTGGCCTTCACCATGCCGGGAATCTGTCCCGACGACGCCAGATCGCGCAGCGCGATACGTGAAAGTTTGAACTTGCGATAGTACGCACGCGGCCGGCCCGACAGGACGCAGCGGTTGCGGATCCGGCTCGGCGCCGAATTGCGCGGCAAGGCGGCAAGCTTGAGGCGCGCCGCGAAACGATCTTCCGCGGGCAGCTCACGGTCGTTCGCGATCTCTTTCAGGCGCGCTCGCTTGCCGGAGAATTTCTTCACCAGCTTGCGGCGGTTCTTGTTCTTCTCAACTGCGCTTGTCTTGGCCATAGTCTGAATGCTCCTCCGCCAGACAATCAATTCTGGAACGGGAAATCGAACCCTTTGAGGAGAAGACGCGCCTCCTCGTCGGTTCGAGCCGTGGTACAAATCACAACGTCCATGCCGCGAATGGCGTCGACCTTGTCATAGTCGATCTCGGGGAACACGATCTGCTCCTTGAGACCCATCGCGTAGTTGCCCTTACCGTCGAAGCTCTTCGGCGACAGGCCGCGGAAGTCGCGAACGCGAGGCAACGCCACCGTGACCAGCCGGTCGAGGAACTCGTACATGCGGTCGCGGCGCAGCGTCACCTTGGCGCCGATCGGCATGCCCTCGCGAAGCTTGAAGTTCGCGATCGACTTTTTCGCCCGCGTGACCACCGCCTTCTGGCCGGTAATCGCGGCGAGCTCCTCGCACACCAGGGCGACCTTCTTGGAATCGCCGACGGCTTCGCCGATGCCGACGTTGATCACGACCTTCTCGAGGCGGGGAACCGCCATCGGGTTGCCGTATTTGAATTCTTCGATCAACGACTTCCGCACCACATCCTCGTAGTGCTTCTTCAGTCGCGGCGCGTATTCGCTCTTTTCAGCCATGGGACCGATTCACCTGTCTCAACTGTCGATGACTTCGCCGGAGCGCTTCGCATAGCGCACCTTGCGGTCGCCCTCGATCACCTTGAACCCAACTCGTGTCGGCTTGTCGTCCTTCGGGTCGACATGCGCGACGTTCGAAACGTGCAACGGCGCTTCCTTCTCGACGATGCCGCCCGCGCTCGTCTGCGACGGCGCGGTGTGGCGCTTGACCACGTTCACGCCGGACACGATGACCCGCGACTGCTTCGCCACCATCCGAAGCACTTCGCCGACCTTGCCCTTGTCCTTGCCGGTCAGGACGACCACCCGGTCGCCTTTCTTGATTTTCGCAGCCATCACAGCACCTCGGGCGCCAACGAAATGATCTTCATGAAATTCTTCTGCCGCAGCTCGCGCGTTACCGGGCCGAAAATGCGGGTGCCGATCGGCTCCTTCTGCGCGTTGATCAGCACCGCCGCGTTGCGGTCGAAGCGGATCACCGTGCCGTCCTCGCGGCGCAGGTCCTTCGCGGTGCGGACGATGACCGCCTTGTGGACGTCGCCCTTCTTCACGCGGCCGCGCGGGATCGCCTCCTTGACCGAGACGACGATGATGTCGCCGATGCCGGCCGTCTTGCGCTTGGAGCCGCCGAGCACCTTGATGCATTGGACACGACGCGCACCCGAATTGTCGGCGACGTCGAGATTGGTCTGCATCTGGATCATGGCTTCTATTCCCTGCAGTCGCGCTAGTTGGCCTGGTCGCTGATGACTTCCCACCGCTTGCGCTTGGACAGCGGACGGGATTCGATGATGCGAACGACGTCGCCCGCCTTGCAGCGGTTGGCCTCGTCATGCGCCATGTACTTCTTCGAGCGGCGGATGAACTTCTTGTAGACCGGGTGCATGACGCGGCGCTCGACATAGACCACGACGGTCTTGTCCTTGGCGTCCTTCACGACCCGACCCTGAAATATGCGTTTCGGCATGTACCCGGTTCCCTTACGCTACTGTCTTGCGCCCGTGCAGCGTGGTCTTGACGCGCGCGATGTCGCGCCGCACCTCACGCACGCGCGCGGTATTCTCGAGCTGTCCGCTCGCCTTCTGGAAACGCAGGTTGAACGCTTCCTTGCGGAGGTCGATCAACATCGCGCTCAGCTCGTCGTCCGTCTTCTGCCGAATATCCGCCGCCTTCATCGCCTGCTCCTTAACCCAGCCGCGTGACGAAGCGCGTCTTGACCGACAGCTTCGCCGCCGCCAGCTCGAACGCGCGGTGCGCGACATCGTGTTCGACACCGTCGAGCTCGAACATGATCCGGCCCGGCTTGATCCGGCACATCCAGTATTCCGGCGTGCCCTTGCCCTTGCCCATGCGAACCTCGGCCGGCTTCTTGCTGACCGGCACGTCCGGGAAGACACGGATCCAGACGCGGCCGGCGCGCTTGATATGGCGCGTGATGGCGCGGCGAGCGGCCTCGATCTGGCGCGCCGTGACGCGGCCCGGCGTCACGGCCTTGAGGCCGTAGCTGCCGAAGTTGATATCCGTACCGCCCTTGGCCATGCCATGGACGCGGCCTTTGTGCTGCTTACGGTACTTGGTTCTTTTTGGACTGAGCATCGGATCCTGTTCCCAACTTCTTCACTATGCCGGCCTGCGCCTAGCGAAGCTGCTGCTCCTGCGCGCGCTTGTCCTGGGCCATCGGGTCGTGCGCCAGGATTTCGCCCTTGAACACCCAAACCTTGACGCCGCAGGTGCCGTAGGTGGTCTTCGCCGTCGCGGTGCCGTAGTCGATGTCGGCGCGCAACGTGTGCAGCGGCACCCGGCCCTCGCGGTACCACTCGGTGCGCGCGATCTCCGCGCCGCCGAGCCGGCCGCCGCAGTTGATGCGGATGCCCTCGGCGCCGAGCCGCATGGCCGACTG
>CAZPFL010000343.1:0-2868 GCA_964585785.1 uncultured Rhodospirillaceae bacterium | reverse complement strand
GTGATCTGCTTCATGTGCGGGCACAGGTTGCAGGGACGCACGAACTCGACGTCGGGATACTCGGCGGCGACGTTGTCGCTCATCGAGCATTCGGTGACCATCAGTACGCGCCGCGGCCGGTTCTTGCCGACATAGTCGATCATGCCGGCGGTCGAGCCGACGAAATCGACGGCGTCCAGCACGTCGGGCGGGCATTCGGGATGGGCGATCACGACGACGTCCTTGAAGGCCTTGCGGTAGTCCGCGATCTCCTGGCCGGTGAAGCGCTCATGCACCTCGCAATGGCCGCGCCACATGATGACCTCGATGTCGGTCTGGCTCGCGACGTAGCGGGCGAGGTACTCGTCCGGCAGGAAGATGACGCGGTCGGTGCCGAGGGATTCGACGACCTTGAGCGCGTTGCCCGAGGTGCAGCAGATGTCGCATTCCGCCTTCACCTCGGCCGAGGTGTTGACGTAGGTGACGACCGGCACGCCGGGATATTTCTGGCGCAGCAGGCGGACGTCGGCGCCGGTGATCGATTCCGCGAGCGAGCATCCCGCGGCCATGTCGGGGATGATCACGGTCTTTTCCGGATTGAGCAGCTTCGCCGTCTCGGCCATGAAATGCACGCCGGCCAGCACGATGACCTCGGCGTCGACCTTGGTCGCCTCGCGCGCCAGCGCCAGGGAATCGCCCACGAAGTCGGCGACGCAGTGATAGATCTCGGGCGTCTGGTAGTTATGCGCCAGAAGGATCGCGTTGCGCGTCTCCTTCATGCGGTTGATCGCCTCGACATAGGGCGCGTGGAACGGCCACTCGATCTTGGGAATGACCCGGGAAACCTTATCGTACAGCGGGGCCGTCCGTTTGGCGACTTCGCTCGTATAGTCCAATGCAACAGTGGCGCTCATAGCCCCTATCCTCATCTCATGCGTCTGGGCGTTAACCCCCATTTATGCTCAATTTGAGCATTGTCAAGTTTAATGCTCGCATAGAGCACTCGACGCTGTCAATACGCGTTCGGAGCTAAAACGCGATCGTGACGGGGCGTGTTTCTAAAGTGCGACTCGGCGGGCGGGGACGCCGACGCCGGGGGCGGGGCGCTCGCGCAGGACCTCGCGGCGGAAGCGGAACAGCTCGGCCGGGCGGCCGCGCGGGCTGGTCACCTGCTTGCCGGTGGATTCGACCAGCTTGTTGTTGATGATCAGCCGGCGGAAGTTCTGCTTGTGCAGCTCGACGCCGGACAGCGCCTCGACCACCCGCTGGAGCTGCAGCAGGGTGAAGCAGTCGGGCAGCAGCTCGAACACCACCGGGCGGTATTTCAGCTTGCCGCGGACGCGTCCGAGTGCGGTGGCGAGGATGCGGCGGTGGTCGAGCTCGAGCGGCCGGCCGGTCGCGTCCAGGATGGCGGCGCGGGCTTCGGGCTCGCCGTCGATCGTGTCGGCCGGGCCGCCGGTCCGCGCATGCGCCGCGGCGATCATCCGGTCGCGCACCGCCTCGGCGACGAGGCCCGCTTCGTAGAGCAACTCGTAGCGCTCCAGCACGCGCTCGAAATCCCAGGCGGAATCGCCGAAGCCGAAATTGATCGAGACGCGGTCGCGCCGGCGGGCGCGGGCCTCGTCGTTGCGGGCGGCGTCGACCCAGCGCTGCAGCTGCGGGAGGATGATGCCTTCGATGGTCGCGGGAATGCCGTCGCGCCAGTCCTCCCAGGGGAAGAACTCATACCAGTTGCGCCACTCCGCGGCTCCGGTGCCGTGCGGCGGCGCCTCGCGCACCAGCGCGAGATAGCCGATGGAGACGATGCGCGGGCCGCCCGCCAGCTCGCGCGGATCGCGGTGGCGGTCGGCGAAGGTATAGAGCTGCTCCACATAGCCGAGCGTCAGGCCGGCCTGCTCCTCGACCCAGCGGCGGAGGCCGAGGTCGAGGGTGCGGTGGGTCGCCGCCTCGAAGGGACCGGAGGGGAGGGCGAAATGGCTGTCCGCCCAGTTGCCGAGGAATTCGGGATGCGCCATCGGCGGCATCGCTTCCGAGCGCACCGTCAGGATGCGCGGGGTTTCCTCCGTCACCGCCACGATGGCGGCATTCAGTCCGATATCGGTTTGCGTTTGCGTCATAAATTCCTTGCCACGGAGCCGTACCGGCGCAGCGAAACGGGGCGGCGCCGGGGACCCGCTGCGGATTTTACGCGAAAACGGCGATCTTGCTATGTCATAGGTGTGACAATGACGGACATACCCCGTGGGGAGGAGGGTTAGGGACGCGCAGCGGTTGCGCGGCCCGAGGGGTTCGTCCGGGGCGTCGGGAAAGCCGGTGCGGGCGCGTCAGAAGCCCACGCCGTAGCCGATGTAGCCGCCGCGCGATCCGGCGCCGACGCCGATCGTCGCGCCGCCCGGGCCGTAATACGGGCCATACGGATAGTCATAGCCGTGCCAGCCGTACGGGAAGCTCTGTTCGACGACCGGCTGCGAGCCGGCATGCGGCGTCGGCTGCGCCTCGCCGACCTGCTTCCAGGTGCCGTCCGGCTGCCGGCAGGCCCGGCCGTAGGCCTTCACGGGCTTGCCGCCGATCGTCACGGTGTTCTGGAACTCGCGGCATTCCGGCCCTGACTGCGTCGCCGCCGGCGCCGCCTGCGGGCTTGCGGCGGGCGGCAGCGGCTGGCCCGGCGTGACCGGCTCCACGGGCTCGGCCTGCGGCGCGGGCGGCTCGGTCGTCGCGCCCTCGGTCTGCCGCGGCGTGTTCCAGTGGATGGTTTCGGAGGATTGCGCCACCGTTGTCTGGCCCGCCTCGTCGGTCGTCGCGCAGCCCGACAGCGCGATCAGCGCCGCGGCCGCCATGATCGGGAAAAGGGCGATCGGAAAAGGTGATTTGGTCATCCGCCGATCCATT
>CAZPFL010000342.1:0-2884 GCA_964585785.1 uncultured Rhodospirillaceae bacterium | reverse complement strand
CCAAAATAAAGGGAAGCCGGGCGGCTTGGCGCCGCCCTGCCCCGCGACTCACGCGCCCTTCACATACTTCGCCGCCTCGCGGCCGGCGATGCGGCCGAAGGTGGCGCCGGCCATCAGACCGGTGCCGCTGGCGTAGTTGTGGAAGTAGAGCCCGCCGACCATCTCGCCGGCCGCAAACAGGCCGGGGATCTTCTTCTTGCCGTGGCGCTCCGCCTCGGCCAGCGTGCTGACCTTGATGCCGCCGAAGGTGAAGGTGACGCCGGCGGTCACCGCATAGGCCTCGAAGGGCGGCGTGTCGAGCGGGTTGGCCCAGTTCGTCTTGTTGATGCGGAGCCCTTCGGTGCAGCGGCCGTCATGGACGTTCGGGTCGAACGGAATGTCGGTGCGGCAGGCGGCGTTGAATTCCTTCACCGTGCGGATGAAGTTCTGCGCGTTCACGCCGTCGAGCTTTTCGGCGAGCGCCTCGATCGTGTCCGCGGTCACCTTGGTGATGCGGCGGATGTGGTATTCGCTCCGGAGCAGATGCGTGACCTTCTGGTCGAAGATCTGCCAGGCGAACATGCCGGGCTGCTGCAGGATCTCGCCGCCGTAGCGCGCGTAGCAGTAGCTGTGGAAGTCCTCGCCCTCGTTGCGGAAGCGCTCGCCGTTGGCGTTGACCACGATGCTGAAGGGCACGTTGTGCTTCTGGAACTGGTCGCCGATCGAGAGGTCGCCGTAGGGCGGCGCGTTGAGGTCCCAGGCGACCGCGTGGCAGCCCGACCAGTGGCCGTAGGGCATGGCGCCGATGCGCATCGCCATCTCCAGCCCCTCGCCGTTGTTGTACTCGGTGCCGCGCACCTTGGCGAGGTCCCAGCCCGGGCCGAGGTAGCGCGCGCGCATCGCCTGGTTCGACTCGAAGCCGCCGCAGGCGAGCACCACCGCCTTGGCCGTTAGGTCGTGCGTCTTGCCGCCGTGGCGGCAGCGCACACCGCAGACCCCGCCGTCGCCATCGGTCAGGAGATCGATCGCCGTCGCCTCGTAGACGACGCGGATGCCGACCTTCTCCGCCTTCTCGTGGAGCGTGGCGACGAGCTGCTCGCCGCCGCCGTTGATGCGCAGCGCCAGCCCGCCCCAGAACTTGAACTTGCCGTCCACCTTGAAGGCCTGGCGGCCGAGCGAGGGGATGAGCTGGATGCCGTGCGTGGTCATCCACTTGGCCGTCTCGAAGCTGTTGGTGATCAGCACCTCGGTCAGGTCCGGGTCCGAGCGGTACTGCGTCATGCGGAAGACGTCGTCGTAATACTGCTCGTGCGTGTAGGTGCCGAAGTCGATGTTGTCGAGGTCCTCGTCCGCCAGGCTCGGGCAGAGCTGCATCAGGTCGTCGACCCCGTTGTAGGCGAAGCGGAAGGCGCCGCCGGTGAAGGCCGAGTTGCCGCCGCGCGAGTCCTGGGGCGCGGTCTCCAGCATCAGCACCTTGGCGCCATGCTCGACGGCCGAGAGGGCGGCGCAGGTGGCGGCGTTGCCGGCGCCCACGACGATGATGTCCACACCCGTCATGTCGATGTCGCTCATGCTGTCAGTCTCCTCGAACAATAAGGCCGTAAATAATAAGGCGGCGGCGGGGGCAAACGGACGGCTATACGCGGCCCGCGCACTGCCTATAATGTTGAAATTCGGACACGCGTCCAGTCTCCCGCCCGCCACCATAGAAACCGAGGAAAATCCATGCCTGCCGACCGGCCGAAACGTATTGCCATTCTGGGCTTCAGCCTCGAGACCAACCGCTTCTCCCCGATCTGCGGCGAGAAGGAGTTCCGCGAGCGCGGGCTGTTCTACGGCGAGGCGATCAGCGAGGACGCGCGCCGTCCCGCGCCGGTGATCAACGGCGGGATCTGCGGCTTCTATCAGGTGATGGACGCGAACGGGCCGTGGGAGCCGGTGCCCATCGTCTTCGCGGCCGCGCACCCGAACGGCCCGGCGGACCAGAAATTCTTCGATCATCTACTGGAAACGATGCGGAACGGGCTTGAAAAGGCGGGCAAGCTCGACGGCGTCTATTGCTGCGAGCACGGCGCGGGGCTGTCCAGCGAAAACGACGATCCCGACGGCGAGGTCTTCGCGCTGGCCCGGGCCGCGGTCGGGCCGGACGTGCCGGTAATCGCCACCCTCGACCTGCACGCCAACGTCTCGGACCGCATGGTCGAGGCGACCGACATCCTGATCGCCTACCGCACCAACCCGCATGTCGACGCCTACGAGCGGGGCCAGGAGGCGGCGCGCTGCATGCTGGAAATGTTCGACGGCGTCAAGCCGAAGGCGGCGGCGATCCGCATCCCGCTGGTCGCGCCCTCGGTCACGCTGCTGACCGCCGAGGGGCACCCTTACGGCGACCTGATCCGGCTCGGCCAGACCAAGATCAGCCCGGACATCATGAACGTCTCGATCCTGGGCGGCTTCGCCTGGGCCGATACCGACCGCAACGGCATGACGGTGATCGTCACCGCACGCGGCGACGCGGCCAAGGCACAGGCGGTCGCCCGCGAGCTGGCGATCGCCGGCTGGGCCGACCGCGCGCGCTACCAGACGCGGATGACCGCGCTGGCCGACGCCACGCGGATGGCGCTCGAGGTCGGGCGTGACGCGAGCCGGCCGAACCTGCTGTTCTGCGACCCGGCGGACAACCCCGGCGGCGGCGGCCGCGGCAACACGACCTATGTGCTGAAGGCCTTCGTCGAGGCCGGCGTCCAGGATGCGCTGTTCGGCGTGTTCAACGACGCGCCCCTGGTCGAGAAGGCCTTCAAGGCCGGCGAAGGGGCCGTGATCCAGGCCGACTTCAACAGCGCCGAGAAAGACCAGTTCTCCCTCCCCTTCACCGCCGAGGCGGTGGTGGAGAAGCTGTCGGACG
>CAZPFL010000341.1:0-2920 GCA_964585785.1 uncultured Rhodospirillaceae bacterium | reverse complement strand
TTTTAGGTACCCGTGGAGCAATCCGTGGGGGTTCAAGTCCCTCCGCCCGCACCATCGGCGGTGAGCGCGCCGCGGGCGGCAAGGAATAGAAGGCCAAATTAATCAATTTCCGAAACCCCGAAAGAATGGGCGACGTTATGCAGGTTGTCGAAACAAAGAACGAAGGGCTGAGCCGGGCCTACGCGATCACCGTTCCCGCCGCCGATATCCAGCAGCGCGTCGAATCGCGGCTGCAGGAGCTGGTGGGCCAGGTCAGGCTTCCGGGATTCCGTCCGGGCAAGGTGCCGGTCAAGCTGATCCGCCAGCGCTACGGCGACGCCGTGAAGGGCGAGGTGCTGCAGGAGACGGTGGCGGAGAACGCCCAGAAGGCGCTGGCCGACCGCGAGATCCAGCCGGCGATGCAGCCCAAGATCGAGGTCACCACCTTCGAGGAAGGCAAGGACCTGGAGTTCAAGATCGAGCTCGACGTCCTGCCGGTGATCGAGACGGTCGATTTCCGCACCATCGAGCTGGAGCGCCTGAAGGCCAAGATCGAGGACAAGCAGGTCGACGAGGCGCTCGAGCGCATGGCGGCCAATTTCGGCACGGCCGAGCCGATCAAGGGCAAGCGCAAGTCGAAAGAGGGCGACATCGTCGTGATCGACTTCGAAGGCTCGGTCGGCGGCGAGAAATTCGAGGGCGGTGCCGGGCAGGACTATCACCTCGAGCTCGGCTCGGGCCGGTTCATTCCCGGTTTCGAGGCGCAGCTCACCGGCGTCAACGCCGGCGATCACGTCAAGGTCGAAGTCGCGTTCCCGGAGAATTACGGCAACCCCGAGCTCGCCGGGAAGGACGCGGCCTTCGAGGTCGACGTGAAGGAGATCCGCGAGAAGGTGCCCGCCGCGATCGACGACGAACTCGCCAAGCAGCTCGGCCTCGACACGTTGGACGCGCTAAAGACGCAGATGCGTCAGCGGCTGGAGAGCGAATACGCCACCGTCGCGCGCGAGCGGGTCAAGCGCGAGCTGCTCGACAAGCTCGACACGCTGCACGACTTCGAGGCGCCGAAGGGCATGCTCGATGCCGAGTTCGACTCGATCTGGAACCAGTTCGAGTCGGCGCGCAAGAACAAGGAGCTCGATCCCGAGGACGCCGAGAAGAGCGACGAGGAGGTCAAGGAGGATTTCCGCAAGATCGCCGCGCGGCGCGTGCGTCTCGGCCTGCTGCTCGCCGCCGTCGGCCAGCGCAACAACATCGACGTCACGCCCGAGGAGATCAACCGCGCGCTGATCCGCCAGGCGCAGAATTTTCCCGGTCACGAGCGCCAGATCGTCGAGGCCTATCGTAAGAACGAGAGCTTGATGGCGAGCCTGCGCGCACCTATTTTCGAGGAGAAGGTCGTCGATTTCATCATCGAGATGGCAAACGTGACGGAACGCGAGGTGAGCGTCGAAGAGCTCTATCGCGAGCCGGAGGATGCGGAAGGCGAGGCGACGGAAAAGGCCGGCAAGGGCAAGAAGACGGCCGCGAAAAAGTCCGCCGCGGCGTCCGACAAGGCCAAGTCCGAGCCTAAGCCCAAGGCGAAGCCGAAAGCCAAAGCGAAATCCGCGAAGACCAAGGAATGACGAGTACGGCGCACCGTTGCTTGCGCCGCCCGGTTGAGCCTGTGACCAACAGTGGGGAAGCACCCTTAGATGCGTGATCCGATCGATACCTACATGAATACCCTGGTCCCGATGGTCGTCGAGCAGACCAATCGCGGCGAGCGGGCTTATGACATCTATTCGCGCCTGCTCAAGGAGCGGATCATCTTCCTGACCGGGCCGGTCCACGACATGGTGGCGAGCCTGATCAACGCCCAGCTCCTGTTCCTCGAGTCGGAGAACCCGAGCAAGGATATCTCCTTCTACATCAACTCGCCGGGCGGGGTCGTCACCTCCGGCCTCTCGGTCTACGACACCATGCAGTACATCCGCTGCGAGGTGTCGACCGTCTGCATCGGGCAGGCGGCCTCGATGGGCTCGCTGCTGCTGTGCGCTGGCGCCAAGGGCAAGCGCTACTCGCTGCCCAACAGCCGGATCATGGTGCATCAGCCGTCGGGCGGCTTCCAGGGCCAGGCCAGCGACATCGAGATCCACGCCCGCGAGATCCTGATGCTGCGGGCGCGGCTGAACGAGATCTACGTCCATCACACCGGGCAGGACATCAAGGTGGTCGAGGACGCGCTCGAGCGGGATAAATTCCTGTCGCCGGCCGAGGCGAAGGATTTCGGCCTGATCGATGAGGTCGTGTCCCAGCGGCCGGTGGCCGCGGAGGTGGCAGCGGCGGCGCCAAAGACGAGCTGATTGATGCCGAAAAGCAACTGTCCGGCCCTTGCCACAGGGGCCGGCGGCACCCAAATGTATCCGTCTGACTTATCCTTAAGTATGGTTTATTAAGCTTTAAATGTTTCTCAATCTAAGTGTGGCAGTTTTTCCCATTGTCCGGCCTTGACCCAATTGGGTAAATTGGCAGGGCCCGTGCACCGGCAGGAAAGTTTCGCGAATGAACAAAACTGGCTCCGGCGACTCCAAGAACACCCTGTACTGCTCGTTCTGCGGCAAGAGCCAGCATGAGGTTCGCAAGCTCATTGCCGGCCCGACAGTCTTCATCTGCGATGAATGCGTCGAGCTGTGCATGGACATCATCAAGGAGGACCACAAGGCCACCATCTCCAAGTCGCGCGACGGGGTGCCGACGCCGCGGGAGATCCGCAAGGTCCTGGATGACTATGTCATCGGCCAGATTCACGCGAAGCGTGTCCTTTCCGTCGCCGTGCACAACCACTACAAGCGGCTGGCGCATGGCAGCAAGAACAACGACGTCGAGCTGGCCAAGTCGAACATTCTGCTGATCGGCCCGACCGGCTGCGGCAAGACGCTGCTGGCCCAGACGCTGGCGC
>CAZPFL010000340.1:0-2936 GCA_964585785.1 uncultured Rhodospirillaceae bacterium | reverse complement strand
GCGCCGCCGCGCAGCAGCTTCTCGCCGAACACGAACAGCGTGATCGCCGCGACCCACAGCAGGTTCATCACCCCGACCGCGAACAGCAGCGCCATCAAGAGCCAGCAGCAGCCCAGGCAATAGGCGCCGTGCTCGATCCCCATGGCGAGCGCGCCGCGCCAGCCGTCGCGCCAGCGGTTGAACAGGAAGGCGAAGGGCGAGCGGCAGTGACGCAGACACGCCTCCTTCAGCGGGGTCAGCTGGTATACGCCGGCCAGCAGGAACAGCACGCCGCCGAGCAGCGCATTGGTCGTGGTGAGCATGGGCGACAGCAGCGCCAGCCGGTCCAGCGCCCATTGCAACAGCGTGGCGGCCAGCGAAAATCCGGTCCACACCAGCAGATAGCCCGACGCGAAAACCAACGTCGGCACCAGCCGCGCCGCCGCTTTCGCCTTCTGCCGGTGCAGCGCGGCAAAGGTCAGGATCATCGGCGCGGCGCTCGGCAGCATCATGCCGACCATCATCACCGCCCACATGGCGAAGGTCAGGACGAAGGCCGCGGCAGTCCAGCGCGGCGCCATCGGCATCGCCATGCCCGCCATATCGGGCATGCCGCCGCCAAGCTGCAGCAGGTAGAGCCAGGAGAGCGCGGTTACGCCGGTGACCGCGAGCAGGATGACGACGCGTTCCCGCAGCAGCAGGCGCGGCAGCGCGGCGCCGCCCGACATCTAATTTGTCCAGCTAAAGGGGGCGAAGTGCCCGTTGTTGCCCTTACCCACCATGTCGAGATCCAAGCCGAACCCCTGCACGTTCAGCCGCTTCGCGCGCGCCAGGGCCAGCCGCCGGCCGGCCGGATGTGCAGTGTTGTCGATGTAGAAGGGCTCGCCGCTGCGGTTGCGCGACGCCACGCCCTCGATCTCGAAGGACACCACGTCGGGGATCGACACCGACCGCGTCAGCCCTTCCATGCGGAAGTCGATCGGCTTGAACGCCACGCCGCGGAAGTCGCTGACCAAATTGCTGCGGATCATGCCGGGTGTGCCGCCCGCCTCGCCGCTGACGATCGCGGCGAGCGCCTCCCGTTGCGCCGCATCGGCGCGCTCATCGACGACGCAGCCGAACGCCCAGTTGCCGTCGGCCATCACCTTGCCCGATCGGATCAGCAACGCGAAGCACAGCCCGTCCAGGCCGACCGCGCCGCTCCGCCCCTTGTCGATGCGAAACACCAGCGCCGCGGTGCAGTTGTCGAACGTCACCTCGCCCTGCGGATTGGTATAGATGCACGGGCACAGGTAGTCGCAATTGCAGCTCTCCATGTACTCGCCGCTGATCTGCCATTTCTGCTCGGCCATGCTTTCCTCCCCGATCCGTCCGCCTTCCGCGATCCCAGCCGCGGCCGCGCGGGCATCGTGTTCGTGAACGATACCACGGCGTTTCCGCGCGGGCACGGCGAACTGGGGACGGAACAATGGTCCGGCAGGCGTTCAGCCGCCGGAAGGCGCGCGCTCGGTCGGGACGACGTCGAAGCGCCGCAGCTTCCCGAGGCGGAACGCCTCGATCCGCACCGGCTTGCCGATTCGGCTGTGGTCGAGCAGGCGGATGAGGTCGTCGACGCCGGTCACGCTTTCGCCGTCGAGGCGCACGATCAGGTCGTACGCCATGAGCCCGGCCGCGGCGGCGGGCCCGCCGGGCTCGACCGCGGTCAGCATCGCGCCGAAGCGGTTGTCGAGATCGGCCGCCAGCGCGCTTCGCCGCGGGACCGGCGCGGTCTGCGCCGCCACGCCGATATAGGCGCGCCGCACGCGGCCGTGCAGGATGATCTCGCTCAGCACGTGATTGGCCGTGTTGCTCGCCACGGCGAAGCAGATGCCCTGCGCGCCGACGATCACCGCGGTGTTGATGCCGATCACTTCGCCCTGCGAGGAGACCAGCGGCCCGCCCGAGTTGCCTGGGTTCAGCGCCGCGTCGGTCTGGATCACGTCCTCGATCATCCGCCCCGAGAAGGAGCGCAGCGAGCGCCCGAGCGCGGAGACGACGCCCGCGGTAACGGTCGACTCGAAACCGAGCGGATTGCCGATCGCGATCGCGAGCTGGCCGCGCCGCAGCGCCTTCGAATCGCCGAGCGGCGCGAAGGCGAGGCCGCGGTCGGCATCGGTGCGGAGCAGCGCCAGGTCGGTGTCGGGATCGATGCCGAGCAGGCGCGCCTTGCCGCTCCGGCCCTCGATGTCGGTGAGCTGGATCTCCCGCGCGCCGCCGACCACATGCGCGTTGGTCAGCACGAGGCCGTCCGGCGAGATGACGACACCGGAGCCGACGCCGCCGCGCGCCGCCTTGCCCTCGCCCGTGCGGGAATCCACGCGCACGACCGCCGGGCCAACCGCGTCGACGACCGAGGACACGGCCTCGGAATAAGCGTCCATGAGGACCCGCTCGTCGACCGGCCGCCTTTGCGAGGGCGACGCATTTTCAGAATTGGGATCGGTGAGATAGCTGAGCGACGTATCAAGCATGGCATCACGCAAATTGTCCGGTGGGGAGCGTTATATGGGTCTCGGCAGGGGCTTTGGCCAGGGGCCCCGCGGCGGTCCCGCACGACAAGGTGATCGCCATGGCCGTCGCTCCGATCGACGCGGGACTTGACCGCGGCCAAGGCGCGTTTTAGTGCCTTTGTCCGATCGCAACATGGGTGCATGCATGCTGGAATATCTCAAAGAGAAGAACCGCGCCTGGGCAGCGCGAAAGGTTCAGGCGGATGCCGGCTTTTTCAAGCGGCTCGTGAGCCAACAGGCGCCGGAGTATCTCTGGATCGGCTGCTCGGACAGCCGGGTGCCGGCAAACGAGATCGTCGACCTCGATCCCGGCGAGCTGTTCGTACACCGCAACGTCGCCAACCTCGCCCCGCCGCAGGACGCCAACTATCTGTCCGTGCTGCAGTTCGCCGTCGACGTGCTCAAGGT
>CAZPFL010000339.1:0-2949 GCA_964585785.1 uncultured Rhodospirillaceae bacterium | reverse complement strand
CGACCTTCTTGAAGCGCATGCCCTCGATCACGCCGGCATAGTCGGACGCATAGAAGCCTTTGACCTTCACCCCCATGCCCTTGGACATCGCCTCGAGGAACGGCTCCCAGGTGTCCTTCAGATGGGACGAGGATTCGGTGGCGATGATGCCGAAATTCAGCGTCTTGGTTTCGGCCTGCGCCGTGGTGACGGCCGCCGCCGAAATCAACGTTCCGGCGAGAGCGGCAAGGATGGACATTTTGCGAATCAACTTGAACCTCCAGTGTTTTGGTTATGGACTCGACACCGCCGGTCACGGGCGGCGGTGAAAAGGCGCGCCTGCCTCTCGTTGGCGCGCCTTACACGCCTGCTGCCAGGGCTGGCTGCTCCATTGCTTTTCGATTGGCGGCATGGCGCCGCGCCGGCCGGGGCTTTTCGTTGCCCGTCGCGTGATTTGCTTCCGCGGCCATGCCGTCGAGACCCGGCAGAAACAGCGCCTCGCTCTCCGCGCCGTAAAGCTCGCCGAGGAAAGTGGGCGTCAACGCCTCGGACGGGCCGTCATAGACGACCTCGCCGTCGCGCAAGGCGATGGTGCGCGGGCAATATTTCAGCGCGTATTCGACCTGGTGCAGCGAGACCAGCACGGTGATGCCGTCCTTCGCGTTCAGGTCGGCCAGAATGTCCATGATGCGGCGCGCCGAGTTCGGGTCGAGCGACGCGATCGGCTCGTCCGCGATGAGGACCTCGGCGCCCTGGATCAAGGTGCGGGCGATCGCCGCGCGCTGCTGCTGGCCGCCCGACAACTCCGAGCCGCGCTTCAACGCCTGCTCGGCGATGCCGACGCGATCGAGCGCGTTCATCGCGCGTTGCCGCTCCATTTGCGAGAAGCGGCCGAAGGAAGCGCGGACGAAGCCGATCTGCCCGAGCAGTCCCAACAGCACGTTGGTCATGACCGACAGCCGCGGCACGAGATTGAATTGCTGAAAGACGACGCCGACGCGCGCGCGTAGCTCCTTCGCTTCGCCCGCGATCCGGCCATGCCGTTGCATCGGCACGCCGAAAACCTCGATGCGGCAGTCAACCGTCGCGTCGCCGTTCACGCCGGACTTCCTATCGATGGGCACGAGTCCGGCGATCGCCCGGATGAGCGTCGACTTGCCGCTGCCGGATGCGCCGATCAGCGCCACCATCTCGCCCGGCGCGATCGACAAGTTGACGTCCTTCAGAACGGGCTTGCCGCGTTCGAAGGATTTGCACACCTCGACTATTTCGATAGCGTTCGCGGACATCGATTCCCCAACCTTTGCCAACGACTCTGGTAACAAAGCTGGGTGATGCGCAGATGATGGTTTTATGACAAGTCGATGAACGCGACAGTTAGCCGCTGTTCTTCCGCCGATCCCGCCAGAGGTCCCGCGCCGCTGACTCCGCCGCTTCGGCGGACGCCGCCTTGCCGAGCAGCCGAAGCGCGATGGCCGCGGTTCCGGTGATCGCCGCGATCGGCGCCTCGGCGACATGCGTGCCTGCCCACAAA
Organism: uncultured Rhodospirillaceae bacterium; assembly: GCA_964585785.1. Classification (GTDB taxonomy): domain Bacteria; phylum Pseudomonadota; class Alphaproteobacteria; order UBA8366; family UBA8366; genus WHUA01. Next base: position 1,436 of record CAZPFL010000339.1, on the reverse strand, counting down.
TCGCGCAGCAGCGCCGGGTCGAGCGTCTCCTCCCGCCACGGATAGCGGGCGTTCGGCGTAAGCGCCGGCCATTCATCCTCGCCCGGCGCGCCGTCCGTGAGCGTCGCCACGCGGCAGGGCTTCTCCGGATTGCGCTGCACCTCGCCGCCACCGCCCTTGAACGCCGCGAGGTAAGGCTGGTCCAGGCACTGCGCGGCGGCCTGATGGGTCGCGAGGTAATTCGGGTGGAACACGCCCTGCATCTGATGGCGCGCGGCGAAGGGATTGAGCATGCGCGCGAAGGTGTTGGCGGGCGACCGCAGCCCCAGCACCGGGCGCAGCGCGAACAGCCGCAAGAGTGGCGGACAGAATCGCTCCAGCGGCAGGTAGGCCAGCTTGCCGGCATCGAGCCGCCGTGCCGCGTCGTCGGAATCCGTGCTTGCCGGGACGCCGATCGCCGCCAGCGCTTTCGGCGTCGTCGCCGCGCCTTCGCCCGCGATGCCATGGATCAGGACGCGGATGCCTTCCTCAGCGAGCAGCCGCGCCGCGAGCACGAAATAAGGAAGCTGTTTGTGCCGGTCGGCATAGGACGGCCAGTCGAGCATCACGCCCGTGTCCGACGGACAAGCCATCAAGGCGCGGCTCGCCTCGACGAAGCCGGCGAGCTCCTCCGGCGTCTCCTTGCGGTAGCGGAGCACGATCATCATCGCGCCGAGCTGCTCCGGCGCGACCTCGCCGCGAAGAATCATCGCCATCGCTTCGCGCGCCTCTTCCCGCGTCAGCGGCCGCGACAGCGTCGCGCCGCGGCCGACGGTGCGGATGAAACGGGCGAAATCCTGCGGCGGGCCGCCGGGCGCGGCCGGTTGCGTGGCCCGGGTCGGCGCGGCGGATCGGGTCAATGACGGCATGGCGCGCCCTATTTCCTGCTTGCTCAAGACAGGATGATTGGCCCGGCGCGGTCGGAAAACAAGGTCCGTCGAAATGACCGCGCCGTGTCCCCGGCGCGGCCGGTCAGAACGGCGTGTCGCCCTTGAGCATGACCCGGTAGAGATAGCGGGTCTGGCCATGGTCGTAGTCGCCGTTCGCCTTGTGCAGCAGGCAGCGGTTGTCCCACATCACCAGGTCGCCCGGCTGCCAGCGGTGGCGATACTGGTATTTCTCCTGCGTCGCGTGCGCCAGCAGATCGTCGAGCAGGCCGAGCGCCTCGCCCTCGGGCATACCGACGATGCCCTCGATGCGGATCGGGTTGAGATAGAGCGACTTCCGGCCGGTCTCCGGATGGGTGCGAACGATCGGGTGCTCGACCGCCTTCGGCACGTTCTTCTGCGCCTCCGGTGAGAGCGGCATCAGCTTCCGCGCGCTGTGCTTGCTCTGATAGACGTGGATGCCCTTGAGATCGGCAATCCGCGCTTTCGTTTCGTCCGGCAAGTCCTCATAGGCGCGCTGCATGTTGACGT
>CAZPFL010000338.1:0-2957 GCA_964585785.1 uncultured Rhodospirillaceae bacterium | reverse complement strand
TTCGAATCCTTCATCGGCGCGATTCCCTTCGTCGACCGCATCTACCGCGCAACCAAGCGCTTCCTCGCCGTCGCCGGCACGACGCAGCACAACGAGCGCCGCGTCGTGCTGATCGACTTCCCCTCGCCCGAGATGAAGACCATCGGCCTCGTGACGCGGATCATGCGCGACAGCAACACCGGCGAGGAGCTGGCGGCGATCTACGTGCCGACCGCGCCCAACCCGACTTCGGGCTATATCGAGATCGTGCCCCTGAAGGCGGTCATCTTCACCGACTGGACCTTCGACCAGGCGATGTCCTTCATCGTCACCGGCGGCTCGAACGCGCCGGACACCATCGCCTACACCCAGCAGGACAAGCGCGAGGAATAGCCGGATTGTGCGGTGTGCGGCACCGCCCTCTGGCCCTCCCCGCCGGGGAAATGCTACCTGTAGAAAATGCCGCCGAAGATGGGGACACCGCTTCGGGCGCGCACCGGCACCGCTAGGGAGGAGATCATGACCAAGACAGGCCCCGTCCGGGGCGCCGACGTGTTCGCACAGGCCCTGCGGGCGGCCGGGGTGGACCGCGTGTTCGCCATGTCCGGCAACCAGCTGATGATCGCCTTCGACGCCTTTCTCGATGCGGATATCCGGCCCGTCCACATCCGCCAGGAGGCCGCCGCGGTGCACATGGCCGATGCCTGGGCGCAGCTCACCGGCAAGATCGGCGTCGCCGTTGTCCCCGCCGGTCCCGGCTTCGCCAACGCGCTGTCGGCGCTCTACACCGCGCGCATGTCGGAAAGCCCGGTCCTGCTGATCGGCGGTCATGCGCCGGTCTCGAAGCGCGGCCTCGGCGGCTTCCAGGAGATGCCGCAGGCCGAACTTGCCAGCCATTTCACCAAGGCGTCCTGGACCGTGGATAATCCGTCGCGCATCGCGCGCTCGATCGGCGACGCCATCCAGATCGCGACCTCGGGCCGCCGCGGGCCGGTGCATGTGTCGCTGCCGGAAGACATCCTCGCGGCCACCCTCGACGCCATGCCGGCCTTTGGTCCCGACTTCATCCATCCCAACCCGTGGCCGCTGGACGAGCGGGTCGCCGGCAACGTCCTGACCGCGCTCGCCGGCGCGGCGCGGCCGCTGATCGTCACCGGCCCCGTGATGGGGCGCGGCGACGGCAAGCGCATCGCCGCGCGACTGGAAGAGCGCACGGGCATCCCGGTCGTCTTGATGGAGAGCCCGCGCGGCGTCAACGATCCCTGCCTCGGTGCCTTCGCCGAACCGCTGGCCGAAGCGGACATGGTGCTGGCGCTCGGCAAGATGGTGGACTTCAGCTTCCAGTTCGGCGGCGCGCTGAACAAGGACTGCAAGGTCATCGATATCGACGCGGAATCGCCGATGATCGAGCGCAGCCGCAAGATCTTCGGATCGCGCCTGGTCCTGTCGGCGGAGGCGGGCGCCGCGTCAGCGGCGCAGCGGCTGATCGACTCCGCCGCCGGACCGGTCAACAAGGACGCCGGCTGGGCCAAGGAGGTGCGCGATTCCGTGGCGTTCCGGCCGGCTGCCTGGCAGGACATCAAGTCCAGCACGAACGGCCCGGTGCATGCGGTCGACGTCGCCCGCGCAGTGCAGCCGCGGCTCGACGCGCATCCGGATTCGGTCCTGATCATCGACGGCGGCGAGTTCGGCCAGTGGTCGCAGGCCTTGTTGCACGCGCCCAACCGCCTGATCAACGGCCTCGGCGGCTCGATCGGCACCGGCATCCCCTACGCCGTGGCGGCGGGCCTCGCCAAGCCGGGCGCGCCGGTGATCGCGCTGATGGGCGACGGCTCCGCGGGCTTCCATCTCAGCGAGTTCGACACCGCGGCGCGTAACGGCGCGAAGTTCACGCTGCTGATCGGCAACGACGCGCGCTGGAACGCGGAGTACCAGATCCAGCTCCGCAATTACGGCGCGCAGCGGCTGCATAGCTGCGAGCTGAACGCGACGCGCTACGACCAGGTGGCGGCGACGCTCGGCTGCCACGGCGAGCATGTCGCGCGCCCGGACGAGCTCGGCCCCGCGCTCGATCGCGCCGCCGCCAGCGGCAAGGCCGCCTGCATCAACGTCGCGATCGAAAGCCACCCGGCGCCGGTCGTCCGCCGCAAGACGACCGCGAATGCCGCCTCTGCGCATTAGCAAGCTCGAGGCGCTGCTGTTCCGCGCGCCGGTCGCCGAGCCGGTCGTCACCTCCTTCGGCGTGCTGACCAGCCGCCCGGCGCTGCTGGTGCGGGCGGAGGATGCGGACGGTGCGGTCGGCTGGGGCGAGATCTGGTGCGTCTTTCCGCCCGGCGGCGCCGAGCACCGCGCCAGCTTGGTCGCAAGCATGCTGGCGCCGATCGTCACCGGCCAGGACTGGCCCGGCCCCGCCGACGCTTATGCCGCGATGACCCGGCGCACCCATATCGTCATGCTGCAGGGCGGCGAGCCCGGCCCGTTGGCGCAGGCGATCGCCGGCGTCGACATCGCGCTCTGGGACTTGGCGGCACGGCGCGCGGGTCAGCCGCTCTGGCGCTACGTGGCGGACGGCGATCCCGGCGGCGACGGAACCCTGCCGGTCTACGCGAGCGGCATCAATCCCGACGCGCCCGAGGTCATCGCGACGGCGAAGCAGGCGGAGGGCTACAGCGCCTTCAAGCTTAAGATCGGCTTCGGCGCCGCGCGCGACCTCGCCAACCTGCGCCGCCTGCGGGACGCGCTCGGCAACGACGCGCAACTCATGGCCGACGTGAACCAGGGCTGGGACCTTGAGACGGCGCTCGGCCTCTGCGGCAAGCTCGACGCCTTCGGCCTGACCTGGCTCGAGGAGCCGCTCGCCTGCGACCGCCCGGCCGATGAATGGCTCACGCTGGCCAACAGCTCGCCCGTGCTGCTGGCGGCCGGCGAGAACCTGCGCGGCGACGCCGCCTTCGACGCGCTGATCAAGTCGAAGACCG
>CAZPFL010000337.1:0-2962 GCA_964585785.1 uncultured Rhodospirillaceae bacterium | reverse complement strand
TGCCGCTGATCAAGCCGGCGCTGGTGGTCGCGGTGACCTTCCGTCTGCTCGACGCCTTCCGCGTCTTCGACGTGGTCTACATCATGACCGGCAACGCCCAGTCGACGATGACCATGTCGGTTTACGCGCGCCAGCAGCTCGTCGATTTCCAGGACGTCGGCTACGGCTCCGCCGCCGCGACCCTGCTGTTCATGATCATCGCCGTGCTCACCGCCCTCTACCTCGTGGCGGTCCGGGCGGACGCGACGCGAGGGGCGTCATGATGCGGTTCCTGCAACGTGCCGGTCTGGCGGCGCTCGTCGCGGCAATCCTGTTTTACCTGCTGTTCCCGCTGTACTACGCGGTCCTCACCTCGATGAAGAGCGGGCCTTCACTGTTCGATGTGGATTACCTGCCGCGCCACCTCGACGTCAGCAACTATGTCGCGATCTTCGCCGAGCAGCCCTTCGCCCTCAACATCCTGAACTCGCTGATCGTCGCGCTTGCCGTCGTCGCCCTTTCGCTGCTTCTCGGGCTCACCGCCGCGCTGGCGCTCGGGCGGTTCCGTTTCGCGGGCCGGCGTGGCCTGCTGTTCGCGATCCTCAGCGTCTCGATGTTTCCGCAGGTTTCGGTCCTGTCCGGCATGTTCGAGCTCGTGCGCGCCGCGGGCCTCTATAACCACCTCGCCAGCCTGGTACTGTCCTATCTCATCTTCACGCTCCCCTTCACCGTCTGGGTGCTGACCGCGTTCATCCGCGACCTGCCGAAGGAAGTGGAGGAAGCGGCGATCCTCGACGGCGCCGGGCCCTTGACCCTGCTTACCCGGATCTTCATGCCGATGATGTGGCCGGCGATGGTGACCACGGGGCTGCTCGCCTTCATCGTCGCCTGGAACGAGTTCCTGTTCGCGCTGACCTTCACGCTGACCAACGACAAGCGCACCGTGCCCGTCGCGATCGCCCTGATCACCGGCGGCAGCGAGTTCGAGGTGCCCTGGGGCCGGATCATGGCGGCATCCGTCACGGTGACCGTGCCGCTGATCCTGCTCGTGCTGATCTTCCAGCGCCGCATCGTCGCCGGGCTGACCGCCGGCGCGGTGAAGGGATAGGCGGATGGCGGCCGTCACGCTGAAAGGCCTTACCAAGCGCTTCGGGTCCACCCTCGCCGTCGACGATGTCGACCTGACGATCGAGTCCGGCTCCTTCTGCGTGCTGGTGGGGCCGTCCGGCTGCGGCAAGTCGACCCTGCTGCGCATGATCGCCGGGCTCGAGACGATCGACGCCGGCGAGCTGACCATCGACGGGCGCCGGATGAACGCAGTTCGCCCGGCCGACCGCGGCGTCTCCATGGTCTTCCAGAGCTACGCCCTCTATCCGCACATGACGGTCTACCGCAACATGGCCTTCGGGCTGAAGCTGGCGAAGACCGAGACGGAGACCGTCGACGCGCGGGTGCGCGCCGCAGCGCGGACGTTGCGGATCGAGGATCTGCTCGACCGGCTGCCGCGCGCGCTCTCGGGGGGACAGCGCCAGCGGGTCGCGATCGGCCGCGCCATCGTGCGCCAGCCGAAGGTGTTCCTCTTCGACGAGCCGCTGTCGAACCTCGACGCCGCCCTTCGCGTGCAGATGCGGCTGGAGATCGCGCATCTGCACGAGCGGCTCGGCACGACGATCATCTATGTCACGCACGATCAGACCGAAGCGATGACGCTGGCGGACAAGATCGTCGTCCTGAACCGGGGCCGCGTCGAGCAGGTCGGCGCGCCGCTGGATCTCTACCGGAGCCCCGCCAACCTGTTCGTCGCCGGCTTCATCGGCTCGCCGCCGATGAACCTGCTGCCGGCGACCGTGTTGGTGCGGACTGAGGATACGGTGACGCTCGGCCTGGGCGGGGTGACCCTGACGCTGCCCTGCGCGGCACGCCTGTTTGTCGGCGACGCGGTCACCCTGGGCGTCCGGCCCGAACATGTCCGGCCCAGCGCGGGCGGCGGGTCGGTGCCGCTGCGCGTCGACCTGGTCGAAGAGCTGGGCGAGTCACGCCTGCTGCACGGCAGCCTCGACGGCGGCCTGCCGCTGACGCTGCGCCTGCATCACGACCGAGCCTTCGCCCGCGGCGAAACGATCGGCGTCGATATCGATCCCGGCCGAACATCGCTTTTCGACGCCGCCGGGCGCCGACTCTAAAGGAATGGGGGTTGGACCGGTGCGCTCGAGGCAGCGCATGTGATGGCTTGGCGCCTGAGCGCTAGCCGTCGAAAAGGCGCTTAGTCTACGGCGTGATATGGCAAGCCGTTCGCCGAGGTCAACGAGGCGGCGGATAGTACCGAAAGCTCGGCAAAGCAGGTGCTTGATGCGGCCGGCGAGCTTTCTCAGCAAGGCGAAATACTGCGTGACGAAGTGGACAAATTCCTGATCGGCATCCGAGCGGGATGAGAACAAGTTCGATCAAGACGGTCGCGACCTCGGGTGCTCGACCAAATGCTCAGACAGCGGCTGCCACAGAATTTCAGGCGCCGACGCGAGACGGCACACAAGCAGGATCACCGACCGCACTGGCCGAGTGGATTTTTCACGGCTTTGGAAAATGGTGGGCGCGACTGGGATTGAACCAGTGACCCCTACGATGTCAACGTAAGGGTGGTACCCCTAGCCGTGTTTTACCGAGCCCTCGTCGAGATTTATGGACTTAAATTTCTATATATATATCAATGATATCTACCTTTACTTTTGGCGTAGTGGTCATTAATCTGCCCTGTGTCGTGTTTAACTGCGCTGGGTGCCCCAGGGGTGTCCTAGAGGTGCCCCAGCAAAAAACGGGCAGAGTGACCATGAACCAGCCACGCAACAATGGGCCGCTGTCGAAGACGGTCATCGATGCGTTCACACGGCGGCACGGCGCGGAACCGGCGAAGGAATACCGGCTTTGGGATAAGGGCACCAATGGCGTCCGGGGGTTCGGCCTCCGGGTGAAGGCGACGGGCGCG
>CAZPFL010000336.1:0-2995 GCA_964585785.1 uncultured Rhodospirillaceae bacterium | reverse complement strand
AGTCAGTGACCGGGAGCGCGGTGGGCGCGATCAAGTCGATCGGCTCGATCATCAACGAGATCAAGTCGATCTCGGACACCATCGCGACCGCGGTGGGCGAGCAGGGCCAGGCGACGCAGGAGATCGCGCAGAACACGCAGCAGGCGGCAGCGGGGACGCAGGAGGTGAGCAGCAACATCGCGGGCGTCACCCAGGCCTCGTCCGAGACCGGCGCGGCGGCGCAGCAGGTGCTGACCGCGTCCGGCGAGCTGTCGCAGCATGCCAACAACATGCGCGTCCTGGTCGAGCGCTTCCTCACCGACATCAAGGCCGCGTAGGAGACGCACAGCGGCGCGGGCGGCAAAGGGCGCCGCACTTTCTGCAGAGGCGCGTCCGTTGGGTGCGGTATTTGGCCAAGTCTAAATATTACAAAGAGAGAATATAAATAGAGCGGTATAGAAACGCTATTATATTTAAGATTTGTCAATAAATTTTCGGCATCGTCCTGAAATATTTGTGTAAGTGCAATTTGTTCAATTTAATTATTACTCCAGAGTATAAGATGAAATTCATTGAGAATGTCCGCATCCGGACCCGCATGATGTGGCTCGCCGGAGTCACGGTCATCAGCCTGGTCGCCCTCGGTGCAGTGTACGTGACCGGCAACGGCCTTATGAGCAAGGCGTCGCGGACCGCCGACGATTACGGTCACCTTGCCGATCTGATGCAGCGCGTGGAGGTCGGCGCGCTGGACATGCGGCGGCGGGAGAAGGATTTCTTCCTTCGCCTCGACATGAAGTTCACTCAGCTCTATGCGGAATCCGCGACGTCCGTCCTGAAGACGCTCGATGAGACCGCTGCGGAACCCGCCGCTACCTCGATGCTGAAGGACGTCCGCGCGCTGCGCGCAGCGGTCGAGAGCCACAAGGCGCAATTCGAGAAGGTCGTCGCGCTCGAGCAGAAGATGGGCCTGACCGAGGCGGACGGGCTGCAGGGCAAGCTGCGTGACGCGGTCCATGCCGTCGAGGCCAAGTTGAAGGAAGCCAATCTGGACGCGCTCACCGTCCAAATGCTGATGATGCGGCGGCACGAAAAGGACTTCATGCTGCGCGGCAAGGAGAAATATATCGGCGAGCTCGACGAGAGCCGCCATACGTTCAGCACCCTGCTGGCAAAGGCGCCGGTTTCGGATGCATTCAAGCAGCAGGTGACGGCCTTGATGGATACCTACCAGAAGGATTTCCATGCCTGGGCCGACACGCATTTCAGTATCGTCAAGGAATCCGGCGAACTGAGCCGGATCTTCGCCGGCATGGAGCCGCTGCTGGACAAGACGTTCAAGGTTTCGGACGCCGGCAACAGGGCCGCCCATGCAGAGCTGGAGCGGGTGAAGGGTTTTACCTGGGCGCTGTTCCTCTCGATCGGCGCGGTTATTCTGGCGCTGTCGGTCGGTCTGACCTTCATCATCGGGCGGAGCATCGTGAGTCCGATCTCGCGGATGACGTCGGTGATGTCGCGGATGGCGGAGGGCGACAACAACCAGGACATCCCCGCGGTCGACAATAAGGACGAGATCGGCGCGATGGCGCGGGCCGTGCTCGTTTTCAAGAAGAACGGGCTGGAGCGCGAGCGCCTCGAAGAGGAGCAGCGCCAGCAGCAGGCGCGGCGCGAACAGCAGATGCAGCGCATGGAAGAATTGACCCAGGACTTCGACCGCCAGGCGAAGCAGGTCGTCGGCTCCGTCGCCGCCGCCGCGGACGAGTTGCAGAACACGGCGGAGAACATGTCGGCGACGGCCGAGGAGACAAACCGCCAGGCCGCCGCGGTCGCCGCGGCCTCGGAAGAGGCGACCACCAACGTGCAGACCGTCGCCTCGGCGTCGGAGGAGATGTCGGCCTCGATCGCCGAGATCAACCGCCAGGTTCAGCAGTCGGCCGAGACGGCGAACCGGGCCAATGCCGAGGCCGAGCGCACCAACGCGACGGTGCAGGGCATGGCGGAGGCGGCGCAGAAGATCGGCGAGGTGGTCAGCCTGATCAGCGAGATCGCCGAGCAGACCAACCTGCTGGCGCTCAATGCGACGATCGAGGCGGCGCGCGCCGGCGAGGCCGGCAAGGGCTTCGCGGTCGTCGCCTCGGAGGTCAAGAACCTCGCGACCCAGACCGCCAAGGCGACGGAGGACATTTCGGGCCAGGTAAGCGAGATGCAGTCCGTGACCGGCGACGCGGTGGAGGCGATCCGGACGATCGGCTCTATTATCAACGAGATCAAGTCGATCTCCGACAGCATCGCGGCCGCGGTCGGCGAGCAGGGCCAGGCGACGCAGGAGATCGCCCAGAACACGCAGCAGGCGGCGGCGGGGACGCAGGAAGTGAGCAGCAACATCGCCGGCGTCACCCAGGCCTCCTCGGAGACCGGCGCGGCGGCGCAGCAGGTGCTGACCGCGTCCGGCGAGCTGTCGCAGCACGCCAACAACATGCGGGTGCTGGTCGAAAGCTTCCTCACCGACATCAAGGCCGCGTAGGAGACGCACGGCGGCGCGGGCGGAGCGATAGGACGCCCTACGCCAATCGCGTCACTGCACGGCGTGTCCGTGCATTCCACGGCGCGGCACCCATGGACTCGCGGATCAAGTCCGCGAGTGGTGGAAAGTTATTGATTTCAAAACAAACACGTCATTGCCGGACTTGATCCGGCGATCCACGGCACGGCGTCTAGCACGAACCCGGCAGTGCCGAGGCGGACACCGCGCCGTGGATGCCGCGACTAAATCGTGGCATGACGCGTGATGGGATGGGCCCTGCGCCTTTCGTCCCTACCCGTGCAGCGCGGCCTTCTTCAGCATCACGTGCACGCCCTTGTGCACGTTGACGATCTGGCTGACGTGCAGGTCGGCGGCGATGGAGCACAGCGCGTAGGCGTCCTCCTTCGACAGGTTCGACTTCTCCTGGATCAGCGCGATCATCTCGCGCAGCGCCTGCTTGGCCGCGTTGTCGAGCACCGGGTCGATGCCGTG
>CAZPFL010000335.1:0-2998 GCA_964585785.1 uncultured Rhodospirillaceae bacterium | reverse complement strand
CGTCCTGCTGGAAGCCGGTGCGGTCGAAATTGGTCGAGCTGTGCGTCATCACCAGCTCACTCGCGGACAGCGCACCGTCGATCACGCGGTAACCGGTATCGCGCATGTCGAAGCTGCGATCGTCGCGGCGGTGCAGACCCGCGCTGGTGACGATGGCGATCCGTCTTTCGCGCAAGGGCGGCCCGGCGACCCAAGGCTCGCTGTCGAAGGGCGGGCATTCCTTTTCGCGCAAATGGCGCGCGTCGGTGTCGGGAAGATCGGTCAGCCGGACCATCTCAGCCCGCTTCCGGAATCAGATGCACGTGTGTGCGCGGCACGAGCGACCGCTCGCCGAGCGCCTTCAGCGCCGGAACGTCGCTGCGCCGGCAAGCGGCCGCAACGCGCAGCACCAAGGCGCCCGCCGCCGTCTCGCGCCAGAACCAGTCGGTCAGCTGGGCGCTCGCGGCGGGACCGGGCCGCGCCGTCGCGGCTTCGAGATACCACGCCTTGACGTCTTCGGCCGCGAATTTGAGCGCCTGCGGCAGCGCCATGCCGTCGATCGGGCTTGCGATCGACGGATCCTCGACGAAACCCGCCAGCAGAGAGACCGCGTCCTCGGTTCCAAGTCCGCTCAAGCCGACGGTCGTCCGGCCGCGGCGTTCGAGCCCGACCTGATACCACGGCCGGAGCTGCGCCACTTCAGCCAGCGCGGGCCCCGCGAGGCCCGCCTCGGCGGCGGCCGGTGGCGGCGCGAAATTGACCGGGCAGACCCAGCCGGAATAATCGTCCGTCGCGGCGCCGGGCGCGTCTTCGGGGAAATCCGCCAGCACCGGCCCGGCCGGCGCATCAAAGAGGCCGAGCGCCGCTTCGAGCACACGGCGCTGGAACGCAGGCTCGTCCGGCGCGCCAATTGGCCGTCCGAGCTCGAACGGAACCCAGAGCGCCCGCGGCGGGTTGATCTTCTCTGTATGCTCACGCACCAGGCTGATCTGCACCGTCGCCAGCCCTTCTTCTTCCAGATATCGCGATAGCCCGCCGACGGCGCGCGTGCAGTTCGGTCAGACCGGCGTGAGAATCACCGCGTTGACGCGATCCTCCTTCAGCAAGCCGGCGAGCTCGCGTGCCTTCTGCTCCATCTTTTCCGGTTCGGTGGCGCCCATGAAGGAATAGTGAAAATCGGCGACCGAGCCGATCGCCCCCTCGGCCGCGAGATCGCGCAGCCGATCGATGGGGAAGACGACGTTGATGTCCTGCTGAAAGCCGACGCGATCGAAATTTGTCGACACGTGGCTCATGATGATGTCGGCGGAATCGACGGAGGCCGGAATCACGCGGTAATCGGACGCGCCGGGCCGGAAGGTCGCATCGCTGCGCAGCGAGAGCCCGGCGCTGGTGATGATCGCAACCCGCGCCTCACCGGCTGCGGGGCCCGGGGTCCATGGGCTGTCCGCATTGACCGGGCATGGAAGATCGAGCAGATGCTGCGCCATCATTTCCGAAAGATCGGTCAATCGAACCATGGCTTCCTACCGTAAGGGGCCGCGCCGGATGGGCGGCCGAGGCAAGCGATAGGACCGCTATAGCTGCCGTAACCGGAAATTGTCAATTAACGGCTCCGTTATCCGCGGCGCATTGCGGCCCGCAGATCGGCCAGCCGCGCGGCCCCGACCAGCTGCGCCACGACGCCATAGGCGGCAAGCCCCGCGCCAACGAGTAGCGCGAGCGCCACCATCCTCCGGTCCGTGCCGCCGGCAAAGAGCGGCGTGAGAAACCGCTCCGCCGCCAACAAGGCCGCGACCATGCATAGTGCGGCGGCGGCGATGCGCGGGACGCGCGACTTGAGCCTGGCGTCGAGCGGAAGCTGTCCCCGGCGCCGTAGCGCCACCGCGAGCAGCGTCGCGTTCATCCAGGCGGAGCAAGCGGTCGCAAGCGCGATGCCGACATGCGCCAGAAACTGCATCAGGACGATGGCAATGACGACGTTGGCGGTCATCGACAGGACCGCGATCTTGACCGGCGTCTTGGTGTCCTGGCGGGCAAAGAAGCCAGGTGTGAAGGCCTTGATCAGCACATAGGCCGGAAGGCCGGTCGCGAACGCCTCCAGCGCGCCGGCGGTCGCCGTCGCGTCGGCCGTGTCGAACGCGCCCCGCTGGAACAGAACGCTGATCACCGGGCCTGGAATGGCGATCAGAGCCGCGGCCGCCGGCAGGGTCAGCAGCAGCGCGAATTCGATGGCGCGGTTCTGCGTGTGCGCCGCCGCCTGATCGTTCCCGGCGCTGAGATGGCGAGACAGAAGCGGCAGGAGCGCGACGCCGACGGCGACGCCGACCACGCCGAGCGGCAGCTGGTTCACCCGGTCCGCGTAGTAGAGCCAGGAGACCGACCCCTGCGGCAGAAGCGAGGCCAGAAAGACGTCGATAACCAGATTGACCTGCACCACGCCCGCCCCGATCAGCCCCGGGATCATCAGACGGAAGACCCGGCGCACGCCCGGCGTCAGCCGCGGCACGGGCAGCCGCAGCATGATCCCCGCCCGCCGGCAGGCGAAGACGAGCAGCAGGAACTGTCCCGCGCCGGCGATCGACACCGCGGTCGCGAGCGCATGCGCGGGCATCGTGACAACGCCGTTGCGCACGAGCAGCAGCGCCGTGATCAGCACGATGTTAAGCACCACCGGCGCGGCCGCCGCCGCCGCGAAGCGTTGCAGCGAATTCAGCATGCCGGCCAGCAGCGCGGTCAGCGCCATGAACATGAGATAGGGGAAGGTGAGGCGCGTCAGCTCGATCGCGAGCGCGAACTTGCCCGGCTCGTCGCTGAATCCCGGGGCGATGACATACATGAGCCAGGGCATGGCGAGCTGCATCACGAAGGTGAAGCACAGCATGAAGCTGACCATGACCGCGGTGACGTTGGCCGCGAAAATCCGCGCCGGCCCAACCCCTTCGCGCGTCAACCGCTCGGTGAACAGCGGGACGAAGGCGGAATTGAACGCGCCTTCCGCGAACAGACGGCGGAAGAA
>CAZPFL010000334.1:0-2999 GCA_964585785.1 uncultured Rhodospirillaceae bacterium | reverse complement strand
CCGTATCCGCGACTACTATCTGTCGCAGGGATACGAGAAGCCCTATGTCTGGGCGCACTACGAAGACGTGCCCTTCACGCCGCTGAAGAAGCCGCTGTCCGAGTGCCGCATTACGCTGTTCTCGACCAGCGACGTATCAGTCAAATCCGAGGACGGTTCCGGCCCGTCGGAACAAGAAACCACGGTCGGCAACGTCTATTCCGTTCCGTGGGACACGCCGCTGGACCGGCTCTACAGCCGTCAGGAAAGCTTCGACCGCTACGCGACCAGCCTGGACGACATCAACAGCTACCTGCCGCTCACCCGGCTCGACGAATTCGTCGCCGAAGGCCGGATCGGCGGCCGCACGCGCCACTTCCACAACGTCAACCGCGGCTATAGTCAGCGGATGATGCGGGAACACGCCGCACCGGCCGCGCTGGAGAAATGCCGTGAAGACAGGGTCGACGCCGTCATCCTCACCCCCGTCTGACCCGTCTGTCACCAGACCGTGAGTCTGGTCGCCAGACATCTCGAGGAAAACGGCTATCCCACGGTAATCATCGGCGCCGCGCGCGATATCGTCGAGCATTGTGGCGTGCCGCGCTTCGTCTTCACCGACTTCCCGCTCGGCAGCCCGTGCGGTCAGCCTTTCGACGCCGCCATGCAGCGCCAGATCGTCGGCATGGCGCTCGATCTGCTCGAAACGGCAACCGCGCCGCGCACCACCGTCGAGGTACCGGTCAAATGGCCCGCGGGCGACGCCTGGAAAACCAAGGTGTTCACCCCGGAACAGCCCTTCTTGCCCGAAGGCGCGCATGAGCGCTGGATCGCGAAGAAGGAAGCCTACCGCCGCCAGAAGGCGAAAGAGGAAGGCCGATCGTAACCGCTCCGGACCGGGGACCGCGCGCCCTATTTCTGCGCGCGGTCCTCGCCCAGGATGGCGTTGCGGAAGCGGTCCTTGAGGTAGCTGCCGCTGTTCGCCGGCAGGACGAATTTCAGCTTTTCATACTGGACCTTGGCGACCACGACGACCGGCCCCGGCGTCTTCAGCGCCAGTTCCTTGAGCGTCCCGATCTCGGATGCTTTCGTGATGGTCGCCGTGGTGGCGATGCCAGACGCCTTGGCGATCGCGGCCAGGTCCGTCACGCCCGCCGCGGTATGCGTCTTCTGGCCGCCCGTCTCGCCGAAGCGGCCGTTGTCGAGCACGACGATCGCGAGGTTGCGCACCGGATGGTTGGCGATCGTGGCGAAGGCGCCCATCCCCATCAGCATGTCGCCGTCGCCGACCAGCACGACGACGCGCTTTTCGGGCTGCATGCGCGCGACACCAAAGGCGATCATCGCCGCGCCGCCCATGGCGCCCCAGATGTAGAAATTCTCCGGCGCGTCGCCGGCGTTCGTGAGGTCCCAGACCGGCGATCCCAGGCTCGCCAGCATCAGCGTATTTTCGCCGCGATCCTTGACCAGTTCCTTGACCAGATCGCGCCTGTGCAAACCGTCGCTCATCGTGCCAGCTCCCGGAAATCTTTGAACCCCAAAACTTTCTGCGAAATCAGCACCGCAACCATCTGCTGACCGTCGAACGCCAAACGGCTCGCGGCTTTGACGGCAGGGGCGATTTCTTCCGCGGAATCCACGCGAATCAGGCGCACGCCCATCGCTTCGAGGCAAAGAGGAGTCCCCTGCCCCATCGGCACCTGCCACGAATTGAACTCGCCCCACTCGCCGCGCATGGTCGCGATCATCAGGATCGGAATGCGGCAAGTATTTGGTAAAGCAAGAGAATTCATGATGTTGCCGACCCCGCTGCTCTGCAGCAGCATGACGCCTTTGCCGCCGCCGAGATAGGTGCCGGCGAGCATGTGGATGCCCTCTTCCTCGGTCGTCATCGTGACCACCGAGATGTCGTTATCCGCCTCGCATAGCTCGATTAATCGGCCATGCCCAGCATCGGGCACCATGGCCACTTCGGTGATGCCCTCGTCGCGCAGCACCTTGTGCACGTCGCCGGGCCAGTCCAGCTTCTTTTCAGTCATGAGCTCTCTTTGCAGTCCTTGTCAAAATCCAACGGTGGGAATGGGATAGCGGTTCCGCCCGGCGGGAGGGTCACTTTAACCGGAAAGCGCCGCCGCGCAAAACCGCCCCGCTGGGCGCGCCGCCGCCGCCCTCAGCCGTAGAGATCGCGGTCGCGCATGAAGGCCTCTGCGAACAGCTCGAGCAGGCGGCGCGCCTCCTCATTATGCTCGGCGTATTGCATGATGCCCTTGGTGATGAAGGAGGCGAAGCCCACCGCCTCGCCCTTGCCGCGCAGCGCGAACTGCCTGGCGATCTCGTCGAGGTCGTCATGCACCAGCCGCCGCGCCATCACGTTGAGCTGCGTCTTGACGTAGCGGTTCTTGTTCCGCCACCTGCGCTGCGACTTTGCCGTGGCCATGCGCCGTACACTCCCCTTCATAGGGCTGGCACGCGCGCCGTTCCGGCCGGGACTAATAGCCGAGCGCGCAGCCGTCCTTGCGCGGGTCCGAGCCGCCCGTCAGCGTGCCCTGCGCCCAGTCGATCCTGATCGCCTGGCCGCCGCCGATCGGCTTCTCCGCCTTGGTAACCCGATGGCCGAGCGCCGCGAGCCCCTTGGCCACGCGCTCGGGAACGCCGTTCTCGACATCGAGGTCCTTGCCGTTCGGCGCGGACAGCACGCGCGGGAAGTCGATCGCCTCCTGCAGGTCCATGCCGAAATCGATGTGATTGGTCAGGAAATGCGCGTGACCGATCGCCTGATACTGCCCGCCCATCACGCCGAAGGGCATGATCGCCTTGCCGTCCTTCGCCACCATGCCCGGAATGATGGTGTGCAGCGGCCGCTTGTTGGGCGCGATGCAGTTCGGGTGGCCGCGCTGGACGACGAAGCCCTGCCCGCGGTTCTGCAGCATGACGCCGGATTTCGGCCCCATGATGCCGCTGCCGAAGGCGCTGAACAGCGAGTTGATGAAGCTGACCGCGTTGCGGTCCTTGTCGACGAC
>CAZPFL010000333.1:980-3007 GCA_964585785.1 uncultured Rhodospirillaceae bacterium | reverse complement strand
GGCACGCCGCGCGGCTCGTTGGGCAGCGGCGGCTCGATCATGCGCCATTCGAAGTCGGTCAGATCCTATCGACTCATGCAGACGCTGAGTCAGGGTTCGAGACAATAGGAAAGCCACAATTTGACATTCGCCCCAGGGTGTTGCCCTAACGGGTGCCTCGCTGTGAACGGATTGCGGACACGTCGACAGGTGGTATGTTCAACCATGGTCGAACGGATAAGATGGTTCGCGATAAAGGCGGAGGTCCGTGATTTAGCGGCGGTCTCCTATGCCTTCACCGGCCAAAAGACGATGTATGGCGGCAAGAGTATCGCAGTCGGCGACCCTATCTTCATTTTTGCGAGCGAGAATGAGGGAGGCGCAGGCTTATTCGCTCGCGGTGTCGTCTCTCAGTCCGAAGCCGCCCCACGGACGGCAGCGCTGCGCCAAACGCCCCGAGTGTCGATCAGGATAGAGCGGAACGGAACGGCTCGGCGCCCACTGGGCCGCACCGAAGTCCGCGGGTTCAGGGGGAGCGGCGGTGGCACTCCTGAGGAGGAGGTGGATTTCAAGCTGTACCGGCAAGCGACTAACAAGATCGTCGGGCTGACCGATCTGACCGGCGCATTTCTAAACGCCTTTTTCTAGCCGCGTCCGCTCTGTCCTCCGGGGCATGCGGCGCTGCCTTCAGGTCTACGCCGATCTCGGACGCGCCGTTTATGGGTTCACGGCCCAGGCTTCGCCAACGCGTCCCCGAAATCCCCAAGTCCTTGCACGGTTTCGCCAAATAATTACGGGATATTATAAATGGAAAATGTGCCATTTATTGAATAGATTTCGGAGTTTTATTGACAAATAGTTTCAATATGTTATAGTTCGTTCAAATATTGTTCTCCCAATACAGTTCATTTTCTTGCCAATCCGACAGATTTCGCGTTCTACCACGACCTGTCGGGGCGCGTAAGCTATGCGCATGGTCTCAAACGTGCGGTTTGAGCCATGCTCCTTATTCATTATCCATGTCACATAATCATCTACGGAGATACCGGAAGCGCGGGGCGCTGAGCCAGGCCGAACTGGCCTTTGTCATCGGCGCCGGCTGCGGGACCAAGGTGTCCCGGCACGAACGGGCGACCCGGCCCCCCAGCCTGCAAACGGCGCTGGCCTACCAGGCCGTCTTCGGCGTGCCGGTGCACGAGCTGTTCCCGGACGAGTATCGTCACGCGGTCCGCGCCGTGCAGGCGCGCGCCGCAGAGTTCTCGCGACGCATGGCGGGCCGACCGGGCGACCGGAAGACCCGCTTCAAGCAAGGGCTCCTGGCCGCGGCCGTCACCGGCGGTGCGGCATCTCCGTCCACAAACCATGAAGACCCAAAATCCTGACAGTTCTCTTGTCCTGGCGGTCTTTCCGGCCGTCCGCGGCTTCGGCTTCGCGCTCTTCCACGGCGCCTGGACCCCGCTCGACTGGGGGTTCCGCCATGTCGAGGGCGACAAGAACACGCGCGCTCTCGAGAAGGTCGGCCAGCTGCTCGCGCAGCACGCGCCGGACGTCCTGCTGCTGGAAGATCATGCCGGTGCGGGATCGCGCCGGTCGCCACGCGTCGCCGCGCTGATCGACGAGATCGCCGCGCTGGCGACGCTGAAGGGTATCGCGGTGGCGCGCTATTCTCGCGACCAGATCCGGGAATGCTTTGCCGAGTTCGGTGCGGTCAGCAAATACGACATCGCGAAGGCAATCTCGGATGCCCTCCCCGAATTCCCGCCGCAGCTGCCGCCCGCGCGCAAGATCTGGCTCCCCGAGGATCCGCGCATGAGCGTGTTCGATGCCGTCTCGCTGATCTTCACGCATTTCTACGTCCAGGCCATCAAGCCCGGCACGGTGGCGAAGAACGGCGCGGCGCGGGGTTGCCAGACCGAAACGGACGTGCAAGCGGATTCTTCGCCGTTGGCTTGAGACCGGTCACGGACGTCACAAAAACCAATCGTTCTGCCACGTCGGGATCCCGTTATCGGCACGGCCGCCTCCTCTGCAGCCGGGAGCATCGAAAT
>CAZPFL010000333.1:0-970 GCA_964585785.1 uncultured Rhodospirillaceae bacterium | reverse complement strand
CGCTGATCTTCACCCATTTCTATTTCCACGCCATCAAGCCCGGCACGGTCGCCAAGAACGCCGCGGCGCGGGGTCGCCGGCCCGAAGCGGAGGCGCAAGCGGATTCTTCGCCGTCGGCCTGAGACCGGTCACGGACCTCACAAAAGGCCAATCGTTCTGCCGCGTCGGGACCCCGTGATCGGGATGGCCGCCTCCTCTGCAGCCGGGAGCATCGAAATCCTTCGGTGTTTCCACCCTGCACAGGAGGAAACCATGTCAGGCACTGAGATCGACAGACCGAAACGCGACATCTACCAGCAGATCACGGACCAGATCCTGGCGGCCATCGACACGAGCGACGGTCCTGCCGAGATGCCGTGGCATCGAAGCGGAATCACGACCAGCCGCCCGATCAATGCCTTCACCGGCGAGCCCTACCAGGGCGTCAACATCCTCTCGCTCTGGGCGGCCGCGACGCTGAACGCGTTCGGCGCGGGACACTGGGCGACCTTCAAGCAGTGGCGCTGTCTCGGCGCGCATGTGCGCAAGGGCGAAAAGGGCAGCCCGATCGTCTTCTACAAGCCGTATGTCGCCGGCGCGTCCGCGAACGGTGCGGATCATAACGCGCCCGGCTCCCCACCCGACACGCCGGGTCTGCCGGTGCGCTGGTTCGCGCGCGCCTCCTGGGCCTTCAACGCGGCGCAGGTCGAGGGCTGGACGCCGCCCAGGCCCACGATCCGATCGCCCGCGGAAATCGTCGCCGAGGCCGAGACCTTCGTCCAACGGACCGGCGCCGTGATCCATCATGGCGGGGACGACGCCTGTTACCGGCCGGCCTCCGACATCATCGACATGCCGGCGCGGGAGGCCTTCACCGGCACCGCCACGAGCACGGCCACGGAAAGCTACTACGCCGTGCTGTTCCACGAGCTCACCCACTGGTCGGGGCACAGCAGCCGGCTGGATCGCCAGCTGGCGCGCCGGTTCGGCG
>CAZPFL010000332.1:0-3016 GCA_964585785.1 uncultured Rhodospirillaceae bacterium | reverse complement strand
ATGCACGCCTACATGCCGCGCTACGACCTCGATCGTTTCGGCGTCGTGCCGCGCGCGAGCCCGCGCCAGTCCGACGTCATGATCGTCGCCGGCACGCTGACCAACAAGATGGCGCCGGCGCTGCGCAAGGTCTACGACCAGATGGCCGAGCCGCGCTGGGTGATCTCCATGGGATCCTGCGCCAATGGCGGCGGCTACTATCACTATTCCTATTCCGTCGTCCGCGGCTGCGACCGGATCGTGCCGGTCGACATCTACGTGCCGGGATGCCCGCCGACCGCCGAAGCGCTGGTCTACGGGGTCCTGCAGCTGCAAAAGAAAATCCGCCGTACCGGCACGATCGCGCGTTGAGCGAAGGGCAGGGGGCGGAACCGCAACATGGATGAAAAACTCGAAGCCCTGGAAGAGTTGGGCAACTACGTCGCCGGGCTGGCGAAGCGCGACATTTTGAGCCAGGACATCCGCTTCGGCGAGCTGATGATCACCGTTCGGCGCGACGCGATCGGCGCCGTGCTCAAGCAGCTGCGCAACGACGCCAACTGCCTGTTCCAGATGCTGATCGACATCACGGCCGTCGATTACCCGGAGCGCGCCGAGCGTTTCGAGGTCGTCTATAACCTGCTGTCGCTCAAGCAGAACCAGCGCATCCGCGTGAAGGTGACGACGGACGAGGAGACGCCGGTGCCATCGGTTTCCGACGTTTTTCCGTCCGCCGGCTGGTATGAGCGCGAATGCTGGGACATGTACGGCGTGTTCTTCAGCGACCATCCCGATCTGCGCCGCATGCTGACCGACTACGGCTTCGACGGCCATCCGCTGCGCAAGGACTTTCCGCTCACCGGCTATGTCGAGGTGCGCTACGACGACGAGCAACGGCGCGTCGTCTACGAGCCGGTCAGCCTGCGCCAGGATTTCCGCAGCTTCGACTTCCTGAGCCCGTGGGAAGGCATGACGCCGCTCCCCGGCGACGAGAAGGCGACCAAGGAGAAATCGTCGTGACCGCCGATCCGCAGATCAAGACCATGACGCTGAATTTCGGGCCGCAGCACCCGGCCGCGCATGGCGTGCTGCGCATGGTCATGGAGATGGACGGCGAGGTGGTCGAGCGGGTCGATCCGCATATCGGCCTGCTGCACCGCGGCACCGAGAAGCTGATCGAGTACAAGACCTACATGCAGGCGATCCCGTATTTCGACCGCCTGGACTATGTCTCGCCGATGAACCAGGAGCATGCCTTCGTGCTCGCGGCGGAGAAGCTGCTCGGCATCACCGTGCCGGAGCGCGGCCAGTATATCCGGGTGCTGTTCGACGAGATCACGCGCATCCTCAATCACCTGCTGAACCTCACCGCCTTCGCGCTCGACGTCGGCGCGATGACGCCGATGCTGTGGGGCTTCGAGCAGCGCGAGCTGCTGATGGAGTTCTACGAGCGCGCGTCGGGCGCGCGGCTGCACGCCTGCTACTACCGGGTCGGCGGCGTGCATCAGGACCTGCCGGCCGGGATGACCGACGACATCCGCGCCTGGGCGGAACAGTTCCCGAAATTCATCGACGACATGGAGACGCTGCTCAACGAGAACCGCATCTTCAAGCAGCGCACCGTGGACATCGGCATCATCTCGGCCGAGGACGCGCTGGCCTGGGGGCTGACCGGGCCGATGCTGCGCGGCTCGGGCGTTGCCTGGGACCTGCGCAAGGCGCAGCCCTACATGGTCTATGACCGGATGGACTTCGACATCCCGATCGGCAAGAACGGCGACTGCTACGACCGCTACCTCGTGCGGGTCGAGGAGATGCGGCAGAGTCTGAGGATTATCGACCAGTGCCTTGAAAAGATGCCGGAAGGTCCGGTTCTCTATCGCGAGCGCAAGGTCGCGCCGCCGACCCGCGGCGAAATGAAGCGCTCGATGGAAGCGTTGATCCATCATTTCAAATTGTATACCGAGGGCTTCCACGTCCCGGCGGGCGAGACCTATTCCGCGGTCGAAGCGCCGAAGGGCGAGTTCGGTGTCTACCTCGTCGCCGACGGCACCAACCGGCCCTACAAGTGCAAGATCCGCGCACCGGGTTTCCCGCATCTGCAGGCCATGGACTACATGTGCAAGGGGCACATGCTTGCGGACTCGGTGGCGATCCTCGGGTCGATGGACATCGTGTTCGGCGAGATCGACCGCTGAACGGGCAAGGAAAACGGGCACGCATTCGATGAGCGAAAGCTTCAAGTTCACCGACGAAAACCTTGCGAAGGCGAAGAAAATCATCGCCCGCTATCCGGAGGGACGGCAGCAGAGCGCGGTCCTCGGGTTGCTCGACCTGGCGCAGCGCCAGAACGACAACTTCGCTTCCGACGGGGTGATCGACGCGGTCGCGGCGCTGCTCGGCATGCCGCGCATCCGGGTGATGGAGGTCGCCAGCTTCTACACCATGATCAACCGCAAGCCGGTCGGGAAGTATCACCTGCAATGCTGCACGACGACGCCGTGCTGGCTGCGCGGCTCGTCGGAGGTGGTGGACGCGATGAAGAAGCATCTCGGCATCGGCTTCGGCGAGGTCACCAAGGACGGCCTGTTCAGCATGCTCGAGGTCGAGTGCATCGGCGCCTGCGTCAACGCGCCGGTCGTGCAGATCAACGACGATTTCTACGAAGACCTGGACGCCGACTCGATCGTCAGGATTCTCAAGGCGCTGCAGGCCGGCGAGACGCCGAAGCCCGGGCCGCAGATCGAGCGCCAGACCTCGGCGCCCGCCGGCGGGCCGACGACGCTCAAGAATATCGAGATGGCGAAGGGGTAGGGCGGCATGCTGCAGGACAAGGACCGCATCTTCACCAATCTGTACGGCCTGCACGATTGGGGCCTCGACGGCGCGCGCAAGCGCGGTGATTGGGACAACACCGCCGCGCTGATCCAGAAGGGCCGCGACGGGATCGTCAACGAGATGAAGGCGTCGGGCCTGCGCGGCCGCGGCGGCGCCGGCTTCCCGACCGGCCTCAAATGGTCCTTCATGCCGAAGGAGA
>CAZPFL010000331.1:0-3046 GCA_964585785.1 uncultured Rhodospirillaceae bacterium | reverse complement strand
TCCCTGGTCCGGCTGGCATGCGGACGTGACGCCCGCGATCAATCCGCCGGCGATCTCGATCCTGCGCGGCGACCGGATGCCGCCCTATGGCGGCGACACGCAGTTCGCCGACATGGTCGCCGCCTATAACGCGCTGTCGCCGAACATGCGGGCCATCGTCGACGGCATGCGCGGCATTCACCGCTACCAGGGCAATGCCGGCGTCAATGTCAGCAAGGAATACGTCGAGACGCTCAACAAGAACCGCATCGTCACCGAGCATCCCCTGGTGCGGGTCCATCCGGAGACGGGCGAGCGGGCGCTCTATGTCAGCCCGAGCTTCCTGGAGAGCATCGTCGGCTTCACGCCGACCGAAAGCGCCGCGCTGCTGGCCATGCTCAAGACGCATGCGGCGCGGCCGGAGTTCACCGTGCGCTTCAAATGGGACGATCATGCGCTCGCCATGTGGGACAACCGGCAGGTGCTCCACATGGGACCGAAGGACATCGTCGGCTCCGACTTCGCGCGCGAGATTCACCGCACGACGCTGATGGGCGACGTTCCCGTCGGCCCGGACGGCAAACGGTCGGTGGCGCTCGAAGGGAACCCGATCCGGCCGGTCAACTGACGCGTCAGGGGAGGACAGCCATGAAAGAGATCTGCCGCGGACTGCGGTTTCCGGAAGGGCCGGTGGCCATGCCGGACGGCTCGGTCATTCTGGTCGAGATCCAGGCCGGCGCGCTGACGCGCTGCAAGCCGGACGGAACCAAAGAGCTCGTCGCGGATTGCGGCGGCGGGCCGAACGGCGCGGCGCTGGGACCGGACGGGCGCATGTATGTGTGCAACAACGGCGGCTTCGTCTGGCGCGAGGACGGGCCCTTCCTGCGCAGCGGCGACGTCGTCCCCGACAGCTACACCAGCGGCAGCATCCAGGCGGTCGATATCAAGACCGGCGCGGTCGAGACGCTCTACACCGAGTGCAACGGCGAGCCGCTGAAAGGGCCGAACGACATCGTGTTCGACGCCGGGGGCGGTTTCTACTTCACCGATCTCGGCCGGCGGCGGGGACGGCAGATCGACCGCGGCGCCGTCTACTACGCCAAGCCGGACGGCAGCCTTATCACCGAGCTCGTCTTTCCGATTGACACGCCCAACGGCATCGGCCTCTCGGCGGACGAGAAGACGCTTTACGTCGCCGACACGCACGGCGCCCGCATCTGGGCCTGGGACATCCTGGCGCCGGGCAAGCTCGGCCCCGCGCCGCATCCGCTCCACCCGGGGCGGCTGCACTACAAGGCCCCGGGGTACGAGCGCTTCGACTCACTGGCGCTCGACAGCGAAGGCAACGTCGTCGTCGCCACGCTGGGCACGGGCTGCGTCACGGCGATCTCACCGGAAGGGCGGGTACGCGCGGTCGTGCCGGTGCCGGAATTCGACATCATGGTGACCAACATCTGCTTCGGCGGACCCGGGCTGCAAAAGGCCTACATCACGTCGGCGGGCCTCGGCATCCTCTACGAGGCGGACTGGCACTGCCCCGGACTGCCGCTGAACTTCCTCAACAAGTGACGAAAGCGCATCGGGCGGCGCGCGTGTTCACCCGGTCAGCCGGCCGTTTTCGACACGACGACGTGGGTCGCGCCCGCCGTGGGCACGTGCTCGGCTACCCGATAGCCCAGTTTCGGCATGTCGAGGCCGGTGAAGAGGGGCTCGCCGGCGCCGAGCAGGACGGGCGCGATGGCGACGTGCATCGTGTCGACCAGACCGGCCTGGAGATACTGTCGGAGCGTGGCGACGCCGCCGCCGAGCCGGACGTCTCGGTCGCCGGCCGCGTCCCGAGCGCGTTCGAGCGCGCGCTCGATGCCGTCGGTCACGAAATGAAAGGTCGTGCCGCCCTCCATGGCGATCGGCGCGCGCGCGTGGTGGGTCAGCACGAAGACGGGGACGTGGTAGGGCGGATTGTCGCCCCACCAGCCCTTCCAGGCGTCGTCGGGCCAGGGGCCGCGCACTGGGCCGAACATGTTGCGGCCGAGGATCCACGCCCCGACATTCTCGAACCCGCGCACCATGAAGCTGTCATCGGTTCCGGTCGCGCCGCTACTGTTGCCGAACATTTTCTGAAACGTGCGGGTGGCGAAGGCCCACTGATGCAGCGCGAGACCGCCGACGCCGAGCGGGTTTTCCAGGCTCTGGTTCGGGCCAGCGCCGTAGCCGTCGAGGGAGATGGCGAAGCAGTGGATGCGGAGCTTGCTCATGGGCGGGACCTTTTCGGCGCGTCTGGCACGCATTCATGTATGTCAGGCGGGAATGGCCCCGGGTCAAGGCCGTCGGCCGCCGTTTGCGGCGGTCGGCCTCGGCGATAAGGCTGCGCGCCCGCGCAGAATTGGCGCGCGCGGGGAGGGGAGTGCTAGGCTGTCGCGAAAGCGCTCAGGCCGCATCGGGAAAGGAGAAACGCCATGCCGTTCTATGAAAAGGGACCCGTCTGCATCCATTACGAAGAGGCCGGCTCCGGCTTCCCGCTGCTGGTCATCCCGGGCGGCGGGCTGAACGCGACGATCCCTTATCTCTCCGAGCGCGTGCCCTTCAACCCGATGAAAGTCCTGAGCGACGAATACCACTGCATCACGATGGATCTGCGCAACGCTAACGGCGGCGAATCCTACGGCCCGGTCGAGGTCGACCGGCCTTGGGACGCCTATACCGATGACCAGCTCGGACTGATGGACCATCTCGGCATCGACAAGTTTCACGTGATCGGTTTCTGCATCGGCGGCCCCTTCATCTGGAACATGCTGAAGCGCGCGCCCGACCGGGTCGTCTCGGCCGTGCCGGCGCAGCCGAGCGGCTTCCGCCCCGAGGTGCCGGACCTGTTCTACCAGAACAACATGAAGGGTTGGGCCCCGGCACTGTGCGAGAAGCGGGACGACGTCACGATGGAGATGTGCGACGCCTTCCTCAAGAAGATGTACATGGAGCACAACGACTTCGTGTTCAGCGTGACGCGCGACTTCGTGCGCAGCGTCCAGACGCCGGTCCTCGTCATGCCGGACGACACGCAGCCGCATCC
>CAZPFL010000330.1:0-3098 GCA_964585785.1 uncultured Rhodospirillaceae bacterium | reverse complement strand
CGGCAGTACCGGCGACAATACCGGCGGCAATACCGGCGGCGCGGCCGCCGCAAAGCCGAAGGGCTGAGCCCATGGCGCGCCCGAACGAACGCGAAGTCCTCGTCGTCAAGAAGAAGATCGCCCCCGAAGTGCATGGCGGGTCGGCCTGGAAGGTCGCCTACGCCGACTTCGTGACGGCGATGATGGCGTTCTTTCTGCTGCTGTGGCTGCTCAACGCGACCACCGAAGAGCAGAAGCGAGGCATCTCGAACTATTTCGAGCCGGTCGGCGCGACCAACAATTCGACCGGCAGCGGCGGGCTGCTCGGCGGCATCTCGGCGACCGATCCGGGGCCAATCCGGATTCCCGGGCAGACGCCGACGCAACTGGCGGAGGTCCGCCACCAGGAGATCACGCGCAAGGAACGGGACTTGTCCAAGGGCGACCCGCAGGACCGTATCAAGACGCCCCGGCGCACCGACTTTCCCCGCAACACCGACGAGGAACGCCAGTTCGACGCCGCGAAGACCGCGATCCAGCGCGCGATCGAGCAGATCCCCGAGCTCTCGGAACTCTACGATTCGATCCGCATCGAGATCGTCAAGGACGGCATGCGCATCCGGCTGCTGGACAGCAACAAGCGGCCGCTGTTCAAGCCCGGCGGCACGGAGCTCAACGAGACCGGCCGCAAGCTCATGCAGGTGATCGCGGAGGTGGTCGACCGCATGCCGAACCAGATCCAGGTCGCCGGCTTCACCACCCCGAATGACGAGAAGGCCGTGCTCGGCACGACCAACTGGGCGATCTCGATCGAGCGCGCCTACGCGGCGCGCAAGCTCTTGGCGAAATACGGCACGCCCGACCAGCGCTTCGACGCGGTGCGCGGCGCCGCCTCGCAGATGCCGATCGATGCCAAGCAGCCCGACGCACCGATCAACCGGCGCATCGAGGTCACGCTGCTGCGCCAGAAACCCGCGGAAGCCGCCAAGGACCTGATCCCACCCTCGGCGATCTCGCCGTAAAGCGGTCGCGCCCCGGCGCGCCATTTGCCGGCTTCCCCCGCGCATCCCATATGACATACTGGCGCACCAACGGTTCGGGAGTATGCCGTGCCTTCGAATCTGCCGGAACGCATCGATGCGCCGTTCGACTGGGTTGGTGAACCGCCGGACCCGCTCGACCGGCCGGAATTCTATGACGGGCTGCTCTGGCGGCGCAGCCTCGCCTTCTGCGTCGACAGCTTCCTGCTGACGGCCGCGGTGGTGCTGTTCTGGATATTCAACATCCTGACGCTCTTCATCTTCACGGCGGTGATCTTCCTGCTCTGGGCAGCGCCGCTCTTCGTCATCTACGACACGCTGACGGTCGGCGGGGAATCGTCGGCGACCTTCGGCATGCGGCTGTTCGGCTTGCAGGTGCGGAGCTGGGACGGCGTCTATCCGAGCTACCTGCAGGCCTTCATCGCGTCGGCCCTGTTCTGGTTCCTGGTGCCGCTCACCGGCGGCCTGATCCTGCTCGTCGCGGTGTTCAGCAACCGCCGGCGGCACGTCCACGACCTGCTTTCCGGCACCGTGGTGATCAACGCGCGGGCCGGCGAGGCCGTGCGCATGGTCGGCCCGTCGTCCCGCTGAGTGCCCCGCTGAGCGCCCGGCTCAGGTGGTCCCGGCGAGGCAGGCCGTCAGGTCTTTCGCTAGGTTCCGCAGCAGCTCGAAATAGGCGTCCGGTCCGGGCTTGAGCGCCGCACCAAGCGGGTCCAGCGTCGCCGCCTTGGCGCCCGTCCCTTCGATCACCGTTCCCACCAACTTGGGCTGGAACTGCGGCTCGGCGAAGACGCAGACCGCCTTGTCGCGCCGGATCCGCCGGCGGATCTCGACGAGGCGCTTGGCGCCGGGGCTCACCTCCGGGCTCACCGTGATCGAGCCCGCCGGCGTCAGCCCGTAGCGCGTGTCGAAGTAATGGTAGGCGTCGTGAAAGACGATGTAGTGCTTGCCTTTGACCGGCGCCAGCGTGGTCCGCAGCGCGCCGTCGAGCGCCTCGAGCCGCGCGACCATATGATCGGCGTTGCTGGCGTAGCGCGCCTTGTGCGCCGGGTCGGCGCGGCCGAGCGCCGCGGCGATCGCCCGGGTCATCGCGATCGCGTTCTGCGGGTCGAGCCAGACATGGCCGTCGATCCCGTATTCGCCATGATCGTGGCCGTCGCCGCCCGCCCGCGCGCCGTGATGCGCATCCTCGTCGGCGTCGGGCTCCCACGGCCCGCCCTTGCGATAGGGCAAGTGCCGCACCCCCTTGGCGTCGACAAGCGACACGACCTCGGCCTTCTGCGCGAGTGCCTTGAGCGGCCGCTCCAGGAAGCTCTCGACCTGCGGGCCGATCCAGAACACGGCCTTGGCCGCGTTGAGGCGGCGCGCGTCGGACGGCCGGAGCGTGAAGCTGTGCGGCGACGCGCCGCCCGGCACCAGCAGATGCGGCGTGCCGACGCCCTGCATGACCCCGGCGACGAGCGAATGCACCGGCATGATCGAGGCGACGACCTCGACCGGCGCGGGCGCGGGCGCCGCAGCGGGCGCCGAAGGAGGCGCTGACAGGAAGACAGCCAGCGCAGCGGCACCTAAACTGATGGAACGCATGAAAGAGCTCCCGGGACCGGAGTTGATTTCGTGTCGGCATTAATGCACTGTTACAACATTACATCAAGTGGAATTCGACGCATGCAGACCGAAGCCGCCCATTTTCCCGATCCGAAGCATGACCACCGCGCCTGCATCGACGCCGGGATCAAGGCGGCGGAACAGATTCTGGAGGCGAGCGCGGCGCGCTTCACGCCCGACCGGCGACAGGTGCTGGAGATCCTGCTCCGCCGGCATACGGCTGTCGGCGCGTATGACATCATCGACAGCATGGACTGGGGCGGCCGCCGGCGGGCCTCTTCCGTGGTCTACCGCGCGCTCGACTTCCTCGCCGAGCACGGCCTCGTGCACAGGCTGCACAGCCGCAACGCGTTCGTTGCCTGCAGCCATCCCGACGGCGAGCACGGCGCGCAATTCCTGATCTGCACGGGCTGCGACCGCATCGCCGAGATCGCCGACCGCAAGGTCGAGCGCGGCATCATCGCCGCCGCC
>CAZPFL010000329.1:0-3101 GCA_964585785.1 uncultured Rhodospirillaceae bacterium | reverse complement strand
GTGCCGCGGAAGCGCACGTTGCCCCACTTGTCCGCCCGCATCGCGCGGATGAAGGCGAAGTCGCCCGTGATCGCATGCTCCATCGCGCAAAGCCGGCCGCTGAACTCGCGGATCTCCTTGCCTTCGGTGAGCTGCGTGCCGACGCCCGTCGGCGTGTAGAAAGCGGGAATGCCGGCGCCGCCCGCGCGGACACGTTCGGCGAAGGTGCCTTGCGGCACCATCTCGATCTCGAGCTCGCCGTCGAGCCATTGCCGCTCGTAGTTGGAAGTGTTCGGGCCGCGGCTGCGCGCCGCCGAGCAGATCACCTTCCTGACTCGCCGGTCGCCGAAGATCTTCGGGCAGAAGCCCTCGACATAGCGGATGCCGTTGATGACCAGGGTGATGTCGCGGACCCCCTTCTCCTCCAGCGCCTTGAGCAGCGCGAAGGGCACGCCGGCCCCGCCGAATCCGCTCACCAGAATCGACGCCCCGTCGTCGAGGCCGTCGAGCGCCGCTTCCACCGATGTGACGCGCTTGTCGATCATTCGTGCGTCTTCCTCCCCATGTCGTCCCATGCAATCGACGGTTCCACTCCAAACCGCCCCATTAGAGAGGAGAGAAAAGGCCAAGGCAAATCCGACGCCGGCCGCCTCGTTTTTCGAACATAAAGTTGTATAGACTATCTATAATTCTTTTATTTTGAGGCATTCCGCATATAACTCCACGAAATTGCATAGGCTTCGTGTCGAAAGGCTTATGCCTTAAGGAATTCGCAAGATGTCTTAGGTATGTATTCCAAGAAGCAATTTTCTGCTTCGTGCGTTCGTGACCTCGTCGGGGTACGGCTCGCGCTGACAACCAAGCGCCGATTCTCGTTTCAAAGCCTTTTCCCGTTTCTGCCCGTCTATTCGTTTTAGTCCCTTTGATAGCGGATTCATGTCCGGATTCCGGCGATTGGCGCCGGGAATCCGAATGGAGGAGGTCGTGAGCATGACAAACGTGTCAGTTTCTGCGAGTGCGAAGATCGGGGGGTTGCGGACGTTCTTCGCCAATATGAAAGTGAAGACCAAGGTCCTGCTGGGCTTTGCGATGGTACTGCTGCTGCTGGCCACGGTTGCGGGTGTTTCTTATTTCGGGTTCAACGGAATTTCCGGGCAGTTCGGTCAGTATTCCGACGCCGTCACCATCGCCTCCGACTCCGGTGGGATCGAGCGCGATCTGGTGAAGCTGCGGCGCGACATCGACAACTACGTCGGCACGCGCAACGCGCAGGCGGCGAAGGACGCGCTCGCGCGGGAGGCGGATCTCCGCAAGCGCATCGCGGCAGGCGCGAAGGAGTCGGATGATCCCGCGCAGAAGAAGGCGTTCGGCGCCATGGCCGATACGCTCACCACGATTTTCGACAATTTCAAGAAGGTCGAGAGCCTCGAGTCCGAGCGTGTCAAGATCGCCAACGGCGTGCTGAACGTCGCCGGGCAGAAGCTCGCCGGCGATTTCGAGGATCTGGTTCGCAAGGCCGCGCAGAGCGGCAACAGCGACACGGCGATCCTCGCCGGGACCGCGCTGCACGAGGTCATGAAGGCGCGGCTCTATGCCAACCTGATGCTGGAGCGCCACGAAACGGTCGACGCCGACCAGGCAGCGAAGGCGTTCGAGGCCGCCAAAAACGCCGTTGACGCGATGGACAAGGCCGTCGGGGCTTCCGCGCTCAAGGGTGATCTGGCCACTATCAAGGGGCTGGTCTCGAGCTATAACGAGGCCTTCAACCAGAGCCGGTCGATCGACGGCAAGATGGAGGACCTGGTCAACGGTACGATCGGGACCGAGTCCAAGCGCGTCGTGACGGACGCCGGGTCCGTCCGCGCCGACGCCGCGGCCCAGGAGAAGAAGATCGGGGAAGAGACGCACGGCGTGATCGACCAGTCCGAAACGCTGTCGATCATCCTCAGCCTGGGCGGCATCACGCTCGGCCTGATCATCGCGTGGTTCATCGGCAGCGGCATTGCCAAGCCGATCGTCGCGATGACCGGCGCCATGGCGCGGCTCGCGGGCGGCGACAAGACGATCACCGTCCCGGCGCTCGGCCGTACGGACGAGATCGGCCAGATGGCCGACGCGGTCGAGGTGTTCAAGCAGAACGCCATCGAGATGGATCGCCTGGCGGAAGAACAGCGCCAGGAGCAGGAGCGCAAGGAAGCACGCCAGCAGGCCGTCGAAGGCTATATCAAGAGCTTCGATGAGTCCGTCTCCGGGCTGCTCGGCATCCTCGCCTCCGCGGCGACGGAGATGCGCTCGACGGCCGAAGGCATGTCGGCCACGGCCGAGGAGACCTCGCGCCAGTCGACGGCGGTCGCGGCGGCGTCGGAGCAGGCGTCGTCCAACGTACAGACGGTCGCCTCGGCGGCGGAAGAGCTGGCGAGCTCGGTCGCGGAGATCAGCCGTCAGGTCGCCGAATCCACCGAGATCGCCGGGCAGGCCGTCAGCGAGGCTTCCCGCACGAACGCCGAGGTGGAAGGCCTCGCGGAGGCCGCGAAGAAGATCGGCAACGTCGTCGATCTGATCAGCGAGATCGCGGAGCAGACCAACCTGCTGGCGCTCAACGCGACGATCGAGGCGGCGCGCGCCGGCGAGGCGGGCAAGGGCTTCGCCGTCGTGGCGTCCGAGGTCAAGAGCCTGGCCAACCAGACGGCCAAGGCGACCGAGGAGATCGCCAGCCAGATCACCGCGATGCAGGCTGCGACCGGCACCGCGGTCGAAGCGATCGGGGGGATCAGCGGCACCATCGCCAAGATCAGCGAGATCGCGACGATGATCGCCTCCGCGGTCGAGGAGCAGGGCGTGGCGACGCAGGAGATTGCGCGCAACGTCCAGCAGGCCGCGGCCGGCACGTCGGAGGTCTCCAGCAACATCACCGGCGTCACCCAGGCGGCAAGCCAGACCGGGGCGGCGTCGGCGCAGGTGCTGTCCACCTCCGGCGACCTAGCCAAGCAGTCCGAAGTGCTGCGCGGCGAAGTGGACAAGTTCCTCGGCAATATCCGCGCCGCGTAACGTCCTCCCGTGACGGATCACGCGCCGGCCGGGTACCGCGACCCCTCGCCGTACCCGGCCGGCGCCATCCGTGA
>CAZPFL010000328.1:0-3102 GCA_964585785.1 uncultured Rhodospirillaceae bacterium | reverse complement strand
GCCAGCCGTAGCCCTCGGGTTGAACAGTCCCGTTTGATCCGTCCGATTTGGGTCAAAAGCGGACATAGGCGGCAGCGGTTTGGATGTCCGCTTTCGGGGGCAAAGCGGACGTCGATTTGGCGAGCCGGGCGCTTCAAGACGTTCCTGTATCCAGAGCAACTGAAAGAGCTTGCCGGTACCGACGGCGAAGAGACGTTCAACCGGGTCTTCGGGGATGGTACTTCGCGGACATGACGGTACTTCCGGCGACCGGACGACGGTGGTCGGTACCGGCCCGGCGTCGGCGCAGGTCGCGTCCTCTCGATGCGGGCCATGTCATCGCGCAGCGGCGCGGGCGACGCTAAAGGGCGACAAGCCGTTCTACTCGCTGGCCCGGAACGCGGCGTAGCGCCGCCGCCCGCCGGCGCGCTGGCCCGGCGGCAAGCGAGCCGTTACCATTTCCAGGAAAAGACGCCGGAGTCCGCAGTGAGATCCCGGCGCATCCTTCGGAGGATTTGCCCGGATGACCGACGCAGAAGAGCCCGTTCGTTACATGGAACGCACCCGGAACTACTACCGGGCGCTGGGATACACGAAGGACTATGTCTGGGCGACATATGACACAGTCCCGTTCGCGCCCCTGCGGAAGCCGTTGGCGGCTTGTCGGATCGCGCTCATCACCACCGCCGGCCCGCCGGACTTCGACGGCATCAAGCGGGTCTGGTCGGGTCCGGTGTCACAGCCGCCACCCCGACTCTTCACCGCCAACCTCGCCTGGGACAAGGAGTCGACCCATACCGACGATCGCGGTTGTTTCCTTCCCGTCGAGGTCGCGTCCGAACTGGCGAAAGATGGAGTCATCGCGGGACTGACCCCCCGCTTCCACGGCGTCCCGACGGAGCACAGTCAGCGCAAGACGACCGAGGAAGACGCGCCGCGAATACTGGATCGTCTGCGCGAGGACGGCGCCGACGCGGCGCTTCTCTGTCCGCTTTGACCCGTCTGTCACCAAACCGTGAGTTTGGTCGCCAGACATCTCGAAGCGAACGGCATCCCGACGGTGATCATCGGCTCTGCGCGCGACATCGTCGAGCATTGCGGCGTGCCGCGCTTCCTGTTCACGGATTTCCCATTGGGCAATCCGTGCGGCCATCCTTGGCGTCGGGACATGCAGAAAGCTATCGTCGGTCAGGCGCTCCGTCTGCTGGCGTCGGCGGAAGGTCCGCGGACGACGGTGACGGCGCCCTACCGCTGGAAAGACGACGACCCGGACTGGCGCGCGCGATATGACCGCGTCGATCCTGCCGACAGGGAGCGCCTGCGGGCCCTGGGTGAAGAACGCCGTCGCCGGCGCACCGAAGCCAAATTGCGGAAGCCATGAGGAAAGCATGAATGGGCTGAAGGACCGGTACGGCAACACGGTGACGACGAATTCACCGCAGGCGCGCGACGCCTATGTCCTGGGGATCGACAAGATATTGTCGGCCGGCGCCGGCACGGACAAGACGTTCCAGGATTCCATCGCGGCCGACGACGGCTTCGCGCTCGCGCATATCGGACTGGCGCGGACCTACCAGGTCATCGGTCGCGGTGATGCGGTCAGGGCGCCGCTCGACCGCGCGCTGGTGCTTGCCGCAAAGACCACACCGCGCGAACAGAGCCATATCGCCATCTTCGAGAAGATCCTAACGGGGCAGGGCACCGCCGCAATTCCCATGATCGTCGAGCATCTGAAAAGCTGGCCGCGCGACGCGATGGCGCTGCAGCCGGCGACCAGCGTGTTCGGCCTCATCGCCTTTTCCGGCCGGGCCGGCCGTGAGGTCGAGCTGCTCACCCTGCTCGAGCCGATGGCATCGGTCTATGGCGACGACTGGTGGTTCCGCACGGTGTTCGCCTTTGCCCAGATCGAGCTGCAGCAGCACGAGGACGGCCTGCGCAACATCGAGATTTCGCTGCGCGGCAACCCGCGCAACGCGCACGGCGCGCATGTCCGCGCGCACCTATACTACGAGATGGGCGAACGGGAGGAAGGCCTGGCCTACCTATCGGATTGGGCGAAGGACTACCCGCGCGAAGGTCAGCTCCATTGCCATGTGAGCTGGCATCTCGCGCTTTGGTCGCTCGAAACCGGGCGTCGGGCGCAGGCGTGGGATATCTTCCGGAATTCGGTGTTTCCCGGCGGGTCCTGGGGGCCGCCGATCAACGCGCTGAGCGACAGCGTCTCTTTCATGACGCGAGCAATGATTGTGGGCGAGACCGTGCCGCCGGACCTGTGGCGCGAGATCAGCCGCTACGCCGCAACGTGGTTTCCGAATTCCGGCGTCACCTTCGCCGACATGCACAGCGCGCTCGCCTTCGCCATGGCCGGCGATACGGACGCGCTGCAACGGATCATCGAGACGCCGAAAGGTCCGGCGACCGACATCCTCGTTCCGATCGCGCGTGGCTTCGCGGCCTTCGCGCGCGAGGATTGGGCCGGTGTCGTGCGGGAGATCGAGCCCGTGCTTCCGACCCATGAACGGGTTGGCGGCAGCCGCGCGCAGCGCGACCTGCTGGAATATGTCGTGACCTGCGCCATGCTGCGCGGCGGCCATGGCGACGACGCGCGCCGCCTGATCGCAACGCGACGGCCGCAAGACGGCAAGGAGGGCGGGTACCCGCTCGCCGGACTGTAAGCTGCAACCAAAAACAACGAACCCGGGAGCGAGGTGCCATGAAAGCGAAGGTGACAGGTCTTGAGACGCTCGCCTGCGACGCGGGCTGGCGCAACTATCACTTCCTTAAGCTGACCACCGATGAGGGCGCGGTCGGGTGGAGCGAGTTCGACGAAGGTTTCGGCTCGCCCGGCGTCGGCACGATCATCGAGCGGCTCGCCCCGCGCGTCGTCGGGCAGGCCGTCGACGATCACGAACGCATCCACGCCGAGCTGCGCAGCATCACCCGGCCGGGCTCCGGCAGCGTCGTATCGCAGGCGCTCGGCGCCATCGAAAATGCGCTGCTCGACGCCAAGGCGCGGCTGCTCGGCGTGCCGTGCTACGCCCTGCTCGGCGGCAAGATGCGCGACCGCATCCGCGTCTACTGGTCGCACTGCGCGACCTGGCGCATCAACTACCCGACGGTCTA
>CAZPFL010000327.1:0-3109 GCA_964585785.1 uncultured Rhodospirillaceae bacterium | reverse complement strand
GACGAGGCCTTCTTCGCCGAGGACGAGCTCACCAAGGGCGCCGACGGGCAGCTTTTCGCGCCATCGGGCGCGCCGGTCGAATGGGTCGAGGAGCCGAGCTATTTCTTCCGCCTGTCGGACTGGCAGGAGGCGCTCCTGGAATTCTACGAGGCCAATCCGGACGCCGTCGCGCCGAACACGCGCCGCAACGAGGTCATCAGCTTCGTGAAGGGCGGGCTCAAGGACCTGTCGATCTCGCGGACGACCTTCAAATGGGGCATCCCGGTGCCGGGCGACGAAGCCCATATCATGTATGTCTGGCTCGACGCGCTGACGAACTATGTCACGGCGGCGGGGTATCCCGATACCGAAGGCGCCGATTTCCGCACATACTGGCCGGCCGACCTGCATATGGTCGGCAAGGACATCCTGCGCTTCCACACGGTTTACTGGCCGGCCTTCCTGATGGCGGCGGACATCGCGCCGCCGAAACGCGTTTTCGCGCACGGCTGGTGGACGAACGAAGGCCAGAAGATCTCGAAGTCGGTCGGCAACGTGATCGATCCGTTCGAGCTCGTGAAGACCTACGGTCTGGACCCGGTGCGCTATTTCCTGATGCGTGAAGTCCCGTTCGGCAATGACGGCGATTTTTCCCACCGCGCGATGGTCCATCGGCTCAACGGCGACCTCGCCAACGACCTGGGCAACCTGGCGCAGCGCGTGCTGAGCTTCATCGCCAAGAATGGCGGCGGTGTGGTGCCGACGCCGGGCGCCTTCGCGCAGGCGGACGAATGGGCCGGGGCGGCGGCGGCCGGGAAGCTACTCGAAACCGTCCGTCGTGAGTTGTCGCAGCAGGCTTACAACAAGGCGCTCGACGCGGTCTGGGAGGTCGTCGCCACCGCCAACCGCTATGTGGACGAGCAGGCGCCCTGGAAGCTGCGCAAGAGCGATCCGGCGCGGATGGCCACCGTTCTATACGTGCTGTGCGAGGCATTGCGGCGCATCGGCTTGATCCTGCAGGCTTTCATGCCGATGGCGATGGACAAGCTGCTGAACCAGCTCGCGCTGCCCGCGGATACCCGCACGCTGGCCGCCTGGGACCGGGCGCTCGAGCCCGGCACGACGCTGCCGGCACCGGAAGGCATCTTCCCGCGCTACGTCGAAAAAGACGCCGAGGCGGGATAGGCCCGGCGATGCTGGTCGATAGCCACTGCCATCTCGACTACCTGGCCCGGGACGGCGAGCTGGACGCCGTCGTGGCGCGGGCGCGGGCGGCCGGCGTCGCGCGCATGCTGACGATCTGCACCAAGGTCTCCGAGTTCGACACGATCCTCGCCATCGCCAAGCGCTACGACGACGTCTGGTGCACGGTCGGGATCCACCCGCACGAGGCCGAGGCGGAGCCCGCGGTCACGGCGGAAAGGCTGGTCGCGCTGACACAGAACCCGTTGGTCGCGGGAATCGGCGAGACGGGCCTCGATTATTTCTACCAGCACAGCCCGCGCGCCGAGCAGCAGGCGAGCTTCCGCGCGCATATCGCGGCCGCCCGCGAAAGCGGCCTGCCGCTGGTCGTCCACACGCGCGACGCCGACGAGGACACCGCGGCGATCCTGGAAGAGGAATACGCCAAGGGGCCGTTCACCGGCGTGATCCATTGCTTCAGCACGGGCCGCGAATTGGCGGAGAGGGCGGTCGCCCTCGGTTTCTACATCTCGCTCTCGGGCATCCTGACCTTCAAGAACGCCGAGGCGCTGCGCGAGACGGCGGCGGCGCTGCCGGCGGACCGGCTGCTGGTCGAGACCGACGCGCCCTACCTGGCGCCCGTGCCGTTGCGCGGCCGCCCGAACGAGCCATCCTATGTCGTGCACACGGCCGCGGCGCTGGCCCGGCTGCGCGGCGTCGGCCTGAACGAAATCGAAACGTCTACGAGCGACAATTTCTTCCAGCTTTTCAAGCGCGTGGAGCGGCCGGCCTCGGCGCGCGTGTCGCCGCGCGCCGGTCTTCCGAAGACGGCGGCCGGGCGAAACCAGCCGCCGGGGGCGCCAACGGAGTAGGCATGAAGGTCACCATTCTCGGATGCGGCTCCTCGGGCGGGGTGCCGACGATCAGCGGCGGCTGGGGCGAATGCGACCCGGCTGAACCGAAGAACCGCCGGCTGCGCGCCTCGATCATGGTCGCCGACGGCCCGACGACCTTGCTGGTCGACGTCTCGCCGGACTGCCGCAATCAGCTCATATCCGCCGGCGTCTCGCGGATCGACGCGGTGCTGTTCACGCACGCGCATGCCGACCATTGCCACGGCGTCGACGACCTGCGCTGGGTCAACATCGCGACGGGCCGGGACCTGCCGGCCTACGGCACCGCCAAGACGCTCGCCGAGGTCCAGAAGCGCTTCAGTTATGCGTTCGAGCCGCTGCGCTATCAGAGCGAGACCCAATACTACAAGCCGGTGCTGCTGGCGGAGGAGATCGACGGGCCGTTCTGCGCCGGGACGATCGACGTGACGCCGTTCGAGCAGAGCCACGGCTTCTCGACGACGCTCGGCTTCCGCTTCGGCCGCATCGCGTATTCCACCGACGTGGTGGAGATGCCCGACGCGGCCTTCGATGCGCTGGACGGCGTCGACACCTGGATCGTCGACAGTTTCCGCAAGACGCCGCACCGCA
Organism: uncultured Rhodospirillaceae bacterium; assembly: GCA_964585785.1. Lineage (GTDB taxonomy): Bacteria > Pseudomonadota > Alphaproteobacteria > UBA8366 > UBA8366 > WHUA01. The sequence continues at coordinate 464 of CAZPFL010000327.1, read as the reverse complement.
CGCACGCGCATCTGCCGCGCACGCTGGAATGGATCGAGCGCGTCAAGCCGCGCCGCGCCGTGCTGACCCATATGGGGACGGGCATGGACTACCGGACGCTCTGCGGCGAGCTCCCGGCGGGCGTCGAACCGGCCTATGACGGCATGGTGATCGAGGTCTGAAACGCGCGCCGCGGCAGCGCTTCGGCGCGCGCAATCCGCCGCAAAATCCGCACTCGAAAACGACGCGTCCGGACGTGCAAATTGCGACGCGATCCGGTGCAGATCCGGCGTCGGTTCGGTGACGGATTCGGGGCCGGAATCGACGTCGAATTTGGCGCAGGAATCGACGCCGGAACCGGCGCAAAAATCGCCCGAAAATCGCAGCGAAAACCGTCCCGGAATCGCGTCGGAATCGCGTCGAAAAATCATCACGCGCGGCACGCGTTTCGATGCGCGCCGATGCAGATTTCGACACCCGGAATC
>CAZPFL010000326.1:0-3127 GCA_964585785.1 uncultured Rhodospirillaceae bacterium | reverse complement strand
GGCTTCGAGCGCATCCACCGCTCCAACCTGATCGGCATGGGCGTGCTGCCGCTGCAGTTCAAGGACGGCATGACGCGGAAGACGCTCAAGCTCGACGGCACGGAGGTGTTCGACATCACCGGCATCGAGAAGCGCCTGACGCCCCGCATGGACGTGGCCTGCCGCATCACCCGCAAGGACGGCAGTACCCAGGACATCACGCTCAAGAGCCGCATCGATACCGCGGTCGAGGTCGAGTACTACCAGAACGGCGGGATGCTGCACTACGTGCTGCGACAGGCGTTGGGGAAGGCGGCGTAGGGGGAATGGAGGGCGGCTAACGCCGCCCACTCTCTCATGCGTCATGCCACGCTTTATGCGTGGCATCCACTTGCTCGATGCGCGCGCACGAGACACCCTGCCCGCATGAAAGGCGGCTGGGTCTACATCGTCACGAATAAGCGGAACGGCACACTTTACGTCGGCGTCACTGCCGATATCGCGCGACGCGCCTGGGAGCACCGAGAAGGCATTGTCGAGGGCTTCACCAAGCGATATGGCCTAAAGCAGCTCGTCTATATTGAGCGTCACGACGAAATCGCTGACGCGATCCAACGCGAAAAGCGCATGAAGAGCTGGCCACGGGCCTGGAAGGTCAACCTTATTCGCGAGGCCAACCCGAATTGGAAGGACCTTTATCAAACGCTTCTGTGAGCGCGATGGATGCCACGGACAAGCCGTGGCATGACGTGTTTTATTGGATTTTCCTATAGAGCGTCATGCCACGCTTTATGCGTGGCATCCACGGCTGGCAGCCTCGAAACGGCAAAAGGCCGCGCCCTTCCGGACGCGGCCCTTGGTAACCGTTCGAACTGTAGCCCCGCCTACACCACCGGGCTCAACCCGCCGTCCACGTTGATCGCGCAGCCCGTGATGTACGACCCGGCATCGCTGCACAGGAACGCCGCCATGTTGGCGAACTCTTCCGCGGTGCCGAGGCGGCCCATCGGCAGCTTCTGGGTCTTGGCCATGTCGAGCAGGAATTCGTCGTAGGTCTTTTCCTTGTTGCTCGCCTCCCAGCGCTTCAGCCACTGGTCGCTCTCGATGCGGCCGACCAAAAGGCCGTTGACCAGAATGTTGTCCTTGGCGAACTCGCCGGCCAGCCCCTTCATCAGCGACATGCCGGCCGCGCGGGAGACCGCGGTAGGATAGCCGGCGGGCCCGGTCGCCTTGGCGCCGGTGTTGAGCACGTTGATGATGCGGCCCCATTTGCGCTTCTGCATGCCGGGGATGACGAGGCGGCAGGCGCGGATCGCGCCGAACAGCTTGAGCTCGAGGTCGCTCTTCCAGTCCTCGTCCGAGAGCGTCAGGAACTCGCCACGCTGCGAGGAGCCGGCGTTGTTGATCAGGATGTCGACCGGGCCGAGATCTTTCTCCGCCGTCTTGACCATGCGCTCGATATCCGCCGGCTGCCACATGTCGGCGGAGACGGCCGCGACCTTGACCTTGCCGCCGCCCGCCTTTTCGACCTCGCCCTTGGTCTCCTTGAGCAGGTTCTCGCGCCGCCCGACGATGCAGACATGCGCGCCCGATTCCGCGAATTTGAGCGCCATCGCGCGCCCGAGGCCCCGGCTGCTGCCGGTGATCAGGGCGACGCGTCCATCCATCCTGCAATCCATGTCTCTTCTCCCGTTCTTCGTTGCATGTGTTCAGGTCCCCGCGACCGTGCGCCGGGGACCGGTTGTTGAAATTCGCTGCCGCATTGTCGCGCGTCGCCGCGCGTCAGGAAAGGGCGTCGCGGATCTTATGCTGCTGGGCCGGCTGGAAACCGATCACGGTTCCGTGCGCCTGCCCGAGGTCGAAGACCGGCCGCTTGATCAGCGCCGGATGCGCCAGCATGAGCGCGCGGGCGCGCATCGCGTCCACCGTCGCCGTCTCGCCCGCCGGCAGCTTGCGCCAGGTCGTGCCGCGGCGGTTGAGCAGCAGCTCCCAGCCATGCGCGGCGATCCAGGCGTCCAGCGCCTTCGGGTCGAGCCCGTCCGCGCGGAAGTCGTGAAAGCGCGCCTCGATCCCCTCCGCCGCCAGCCACTTCATGGCCTTGCGGCAGGTATCGCAGGTCTTGATGCCATAGACCGTGATCATTGCCCCATCCCTCTCCCATGCGCCGGTATCATCGTAGCAGGCGGCGCCATCGCTGGCGATATCGGGGCGTGGGGCGAAGCGGCGGCGGCGATCTTGTTGATCAAGTCCCCCCACCCAACCCTCCCCCGCAAGGGGGGAGGGCTTTCATGAGTGCCATCGCTGGACAAGTCCTCCTCCCTTGCGGGGGAGGATTTAGGTGGGGGGTTAAGCGGCACAACGCCTGCCCCGCCCCATCCCGCTTCCCCGCGCGCGGGCGCGGCCCTATACCTCTGGCATGACCGACCTGCCGCCGGGGTCCCGGCCCGGCCTCGCCACCTATCTTCGCCTCGTCGTCTTCGCCGCGGTCCACGCGGTGGGTTCGATGGCCTATGTCTCGATCGTCGCGATGGCGCCGGCAATCCGCCCGGCGCTCGGGCTCAGCGCGACGGCGCTCGGCGTCATGGTCGCGACCTATTCGGCGATGCAGGCGGTGCTCGGTCTACCGATCGGCAGCATCATCGACCGCATCGGCGTGCGCCGCTCGCTGGTCACCGCCTGCGTGCTGACCGGCGCCGGCGCGTGGTGCATGAGCGTCGCTGCGAGCTTCCCCGGCGCGATCGCGGCGATGGCGCTGATCGGCCTCGGCTACGCCTTCGTCAACCCGGCGACGAGCAAGGGCGTGCTGGAATGGCTGCCGCCCAACCGGCGCGCGACGGGCATGGGGATCAAGCAGTCGGGCGTGCCGCTTGGCGGCATCCTCGGCGCGGGCGTCGGCGCGCTGCTGGGATATGCCGACTGGCGGCACCTGCTGCTGCTCGTCACCGCGATGGCGGCGCTGATCCTGATCCCCTGCCTGTTCCTGCCGCCGAGCCCGCCGCGGGAGGGCGGCTGGTCGCTCCGGCGCATGCTGCGCGACCTGCGCGTGGTGCTGCTGGACCGCAATCTCGGCTGGTACAATCTCGGCATCGGGATCTATCAGGCGGGCCAGTTCAGCCTGTTCGCCTACATCACGCTGTTCATGCGCGAG
>CAZPFL010000325.1:0-3148 GCA_964585785.1 uncultured Rhodospirillaceae bacterium | reverse complement strand
ACAGCAAGGAATTCAAGCCGGTCGTCGATGCCTGCACGCTCTGCGACATGTGCTGCATGACGAAGTGCCCCTACGTGCCGCCGCATGAATTCGATCTCGATTTCCCCCACCTGATGCTGCGCTATCGCGCCGTCGAGCTGCGCAAGGGCATGCGCAGCTTCGGCGAAACCCAGCTCACCCAGACCGACCGCAACGGGCGCCTCGCCGGCGCCGTCGCATCGCTCGCGAACTGGGCCACCAAGGAAGACAACGGCTTGACCCGGCCGCTGCTCCAGGCCGTGGCCGGCGTGCACAAGGAAGCGGCGCTGCCGAAGTTCAACGGCCGCACCTTCGTCGCCCGCGCCGCCGCCGAGCCGCCGCAGGTCAACACCGCGGCGCCGGCGCATGGCCGCAAGGCGGTGATCTACGCCACCTGTTACGGCAACTACAACAACCCCGAGATCGGCGTCGCCACGCGCGCGGTGCTGGCGCGCAACGGCGTCGAGACGGAGGTCGCGTATCCGGGCTGCTGCGGCATGCCGCAGCTCGAGCAGGGCGATATCGCCAAGGTCGCCGACAAGGCCAGGAACGTTGCCGCCGCGCTTCGGCCCTGGATCGACAAGGGCTATGACGTGATCGCGCTGGTGCCGAGCTGCGCCTTGATGATGAAGTTCGAGTGGCCGCTGATGGTCGGCGACGATGAAAACGTCGCCGTGTTGTCCAAGGCCACGCGGGACGTGTCGGAGTATGTCGTCGACATCGCCAAGAAGGAGGGCCTCGCCGAAGGGCTCAGCCCGATCAACGGCGGCGTGTCGGTCCACCTCGCTTGCCACGCCCGGGCGCAGAATATGGGCGCCAAGGCTGCCGAAATGCTGCGCCTGCTGCCCGACGCCGACGTCGCGGTGATCGAGCGATGCTCGGGGCATGGCGGCTCATGGGGCGTCATGAAGGACAACTTCGAGACCGCGCTCAAGGTAGGGAAGCCCGTCGCACGCCAGGCCGTGCGCAACGCGAAGCGCTACCTCGCCTCGGAATGCCCGCTCGCCGGCCTGCATATTGCGCAGGGCATCGAGAAGCTGGAGGGCGAGAAGCCGGCGATCGAGACCGTGTCCCATCCGATCATTCTGTTCGCCCGCGCTTACGGGATCACCATATAGACGTTGGGAGCGCGAGACGGAGACGAGGAGATGCTGGAGATGCCAACCAAGACCGAGATCACCCGCGCGGATATCCTGCCGCTGGACGAGTTCGCCAAGATCCGCAAGACGAAGCGCCAAGAGCTCGTCGGCATCAAGAAGGATCGCCGTGTCGAAGTCGGCCCTGTCGCCACCTTTTATTTCGAGAACTACCACACGATGTGGTGGCAGGTGCACGAGATGCTGTTCATCGAGAAGGGCGGCGAGGACCAGATTCCCGACGAGCTCGCGGCCTACAACCCGCTCATTCCCAAGGGACGCGAGCTGGTCTGCACGGTGATGTTCGAGATCGATGATCCCATCCGCCGGGCCAATTTCCTGGCGAGACTCGGCGGCGTCGAGGAGACGGCCTTTCTCGAATTCGCCGGCGAGACCGTCAAAGGCGTACCCGAGGCAGATCTGGACCGCACCTCGGCCGAGGGCAAGGCTTCCTCGGTGCAGTTCATCCACTTCCCATTCACCGACGAGCAGGTCCGCAAGTTCCGGGCGCCCGGCACCCAGGTGATCATCGGCTTCCGCCATCCGCAATACGCCCACATGGCGATCCTGCAGGAAGCGACGCGAAACGCGCTGAGCGAAGATTTCAGCTGAGCGGAAAGCGGTCAGCCGCGCCGACGGGACGCGGCGGCATGCCGGCGGTTAATGCAGCTTTTCGCCCGGCGCGATGCCCCATGTGCCGTCGCGCTTGATCCAACCTTCGTAGCCGCCGGCATCGACCTCGCACCATTCGACCCGGCAACGCTGCACAGTGACGACATAGCCGGGGGCGAGGCGCGCGACCGCCGCCGAATCCTCGGTCGCATCCTTCCGCAAGGTCTGGCCGTGTCCGACCATGATCAGGCTACGCTTGGACGACAGCATGGCGCGATGGACCCAGCCTTCGGCGCCTTCCCAGTCGCGGATCTTGCGCCAGGTATCGTATTCCGCGATGACCTGAACGGGCATGTTGCGCTGGACGAATTTCCATTTCACCGGATAGCGCACGCCCGGGCCGGCACGCACATTGACGTCGTCCGCCCGCAGCGAGGCGAAGCGGGTGATCTCGCCCTCCGTGGTGCGCGCGACCTGCTTGTTCTGCGCAAGCGCGGACGCCGCGGGTACGAGCGCCAGTACCGCGAAAAGATGCCAAACCGTGAGACGCATCGACCTCATGGCCCACCCTTAGTCCAACTTCGCGTCCAATTCTATAAAAAGGCGGGAGTTGCGCCGGGTCAAGCGCCTTACGCCGACGGCCCTGGACAATACCGCCCATGAGTGTGTAAACCGCTGGCGGTTTTCCCAGCAAGGTCAGGGACCGTGCCCAAGCAGAAACCCTCCGTGGTCGTCACGCGCCGGCTTCCGGAAGCCGTCGAGACGCGCATGATGGAGCTGTTCGACACGCGGCTGAACCGCGACGACCGGCCGATGTCCCAGGCGGCGATCGTCGAAGCGGTGCAGACGGCGGACGTTCTGGTGCCGACCGTGACGGACCGCATCGACCGCGCGCTCATCGAAGCAGCCGGCAGCCGGCTCAAGCTCATCGCCTCTTTCAGCACGGGCGTCGACCATATCGACCTCGGCGCGGCTCACGCGCGCGGCATCACCGTGACGAACACGCCCGGCGTGCTGACCGAAGACACCGCCGACATGACCATGGCCTTGATCCTGGCCGTGCCGCGCCGCCTGATCGAGGGCGAGCGCGCGGTCCGCGAGGGCACCTGGTCGGGCTGGAGCCCGACTTGGATGCTCGGCCATCGCATCTGGGGCAAGCGCCTCGGGATCATCGGCATGGGGCGGATCGGCCGCGCGGTGGCCAAGCGCGCCGCCGGCTTCGGGCTGTCGGTGCACTACCACAACCGCCGCCGGGTCCATCCGGATGTCGAGGCGGAGCTGCAGGCGACCTATTGGGAGAGCCTCGACCAGATGCTGGCGCATATGGACATCATCTCGGTCAACTGCCCGCACACGCCGGCGACCTATCATCTGCTCTCGGC
>CAZPFL010000324.1:0-3153 GCA_964585785.1 uncultured Rhodospirillaceae bacterium | reverse complement strand
CAGCGCTAGTCGCCGAGGATGCGCCGCCGCTCCTCGAACTCGTCCTTGTCGATCTCGCCGCGTGCGAACCGCTCCTTCAGGATGTCGAGCGGCGTCCTGATCGGCGTGTGGTGCGGCGCCGTGTGGCTCGGCGGCGCGACCCAGCGCACCAGCAGCACGATCAGCAGCACCGCGACCGCCAGGAACAGGATCATCATGAGCGGTCCGAAGAACCACGAGTGCCAGCCGCTGTCCCACATGTGCTGGCCGTAGAAATAGGGACCGGCGACTTGCGCCAGCGAGGGCATCGGCGTCGAGAACACGGCCAGCGCCGGCGCCCAGAACGACAGTCTGCTCATTATTCCCTCCTTCCGTGCGCAACCGCGCGTCATGTTTCGAGGGACCAAACAGAATATGTCGCATTGAAGCCGCCGCCGTGCGTGGACGCCTTGATCTGGCGCAAGGTCTCGGCCGCGTCTTCCGCCGCGCGCCTACTTCTTCCGCACCTTGTACCAGGGATGGGGATTGCCCGGCGTCGTCACGCGCAGCGTGTAGACCGAGGTGTAGGCGCAGACGAACAGCGTCTTCAGGTCGTCGCCGCCAAAGCAGAAGTTCACCGACTGCTCGGGCAGCTTGATGATGCCGACGCGGCTGCCGTCCGGGTTCATCACCCAGATGCCGCCCGGGCCGGTGCAGTAGACGCGGCCCTTCACGTCGACCTTCATGCCGTCGGGGATGCCCGGCTCGTCGCCTTCGTTGAGGTCGGCGAAAATGCGCCGGCGCAGCATCTTGCCCGACTTGTCCACGTCGATCGCGTGGATGTATTTGCTGCTTCGCGTGTTGGCGACGTAGAGCGTCTTCTCGTCGGGCGAGAAGGCGAGGCCGTTCGGGTATTCGAACGGCGCGACGGCCGCGATCGAGCCATCCTTCGCCACACGATAGACGTTGGCGCCGAGCCAGGTGTCGTTGTCGCCTTCCGGCCCCGGGATCTCGCGCTGGGCGAAGGGAATGCGCCCGGACGGATCGGTGAACCAGATGCTGCCGTCGGTATGGCAGACGACGTCGTTCGGCCGGTTGAAACGGCCGCCCTCGAAGCGCTCGACCAGCGGCGCGACGCGGCCGTCATGCTCGGTGCGGGTGACGCATTTCGCTTCACCCTCGCAATGGATCAGGCGGCCCTCGATGTCGAAGGTGAGCCCGTTGCCGCCGACCGTCTTGCGGACCATCTCGGGCTTGCCGCCCAGCGTCAGCTTGTAGAGCGTGCCCGGCCGGATGTCGTTGAAATAGTAGAAGCCGTCCGGATGCCAGAGCGGCCCTTCGGTGAAGACGAAGCCGGTAGCCTCGCGCACGGCGTCGGTGGTTTCGAGGATCTCGGGCAAATAGTTCATGGCCGGTGCCTTTCGCTGGAACGGAACGATTGCCGTCCAGCTTAGATCGAATGCCGTGACGGCGCCTAATTGGGGGGCTCTATCTAGGCCGCCGGCAGCGTCTCGAGCAGCCGGCCGAGCCCGGGTAAGGGCGTCTTGACCTTGAGCACGCCCATCACCGCCCAGATCGCGGCCTGGTTGGTGGTGATCACCGGCTTGCCGAAGCGCTGCTCCCATTCGGCGACATGCTTCATGGTCGGGAAGTTGCCGCCCGGCACGACCAGCGCCTCGATCGCCGGCCGGTCGATGCGCGCGAAGGCGTCGGTCGCGTTGTCGGCGGTCAGCCCGCCGATGGCGTACGCGTCGGTCGCGCCGAAGCTTGCCGTCGCGACGGTCTCGAGGCGGAAGTGCGTCTCGTAATAGCGCTTCGCCAGGCCGATGACTTCCTCGGAATAGGGCGTCGCGATGGCGATCCGGCGGCAGCCCAGCGCGCACACGGCCTGGCCGACCGCTTCCGCCGAGGTCAGCGCCGGTACGCCCGCGCCCTTTTCCATGCGCCGCTTCACGTCCGCGTCGTAGCCTTTCTCGAATAGGCTCGCCGAGGTCTGGGTCAGGCAGATCGCCTCGACCTTGGCGTTGCCCAGCATCTTCGACTGGTAGTCGATGTCCGCCTTCAGGCTCGGGTGAAACGGCGTGTTGCCGTCCTTGCCGAGCCGCGCGACGTGGAGCTGTAGCGTCTCCGGCAGCAGCCGGCTGTACTCGATTTCCACCGTGGTGTTGGTGGACGGGATCAGCATGCCGAAATGGCGGATCATGGCGGGCTCCTTCGCGTGCGCTTGGGCGATGCCGAGGATGATACGCGCTCGCCCGGCTTTCGCCCAAACGGGGGGGAATCCCATTGGACGCTTCCGTAGCGCTGTGCGTCCTTCGACAAGCTCAGGATGAGGGAGAGTCTTCGTGGAATTGAGAAAAGCCTCATGCTGAGCCTCCTCATCCCGAGCCTGTCGAGGGACGAAGCACGCGCCACGCCAGTCCCAATCGATTAGGAAGCCGGACGAATTATCGGTTCAACGGTCGCTCCCAATTGGCGGAGCCTTCTACCGTCGCCTATACTTGCCACTGCAGGTGGATTCAGAGCGAGGATGAGGCGCATGGAGAAGAAAAAGGTCGTCGGCACGGGCGGGGAGCTGCTGATGCATCAACTCGTCGCCCAGGGCGTGAAATACGCCTTCACCAACACGGGCAGCGCGGAGGCGGGCTTTTTCGACGCGTTTCTCACCGTGCCGGGCGTGCAGCCGATCCTTCTGCTGGCGGAATCGCTCGTGCTGTCGGCCGCCGACGGCTACGCCAAGGCGGCGAACAAGCCGGCCTTCGTCAACGTGCATCTCGCGGCCGGCACGCGCCAGGGCTCGGGCCAGCTGCAGAACGCCTATTTCGACGGCTCGCCGATGGTGGTGACCGCGGCGCTGCGCGACAACGGCGCCTTCGGCGACCACAACACGCTGGGCGCCTCGGCCGGCTTCTCGCAGATGGGCGCGGTCGAGGACATCACCAAGAAGCGCTGGGAAGTCTGCGACGCCCGCGGCATTCCGCTCGCCACGCGCCGCGCCTTCAAGGAGGCGATGACCATGCCGACCGGGCCGGTCTACATCGCGTATTCGAGCCCGGCGCTGGACGCGAAGAACGTCGAGGGCACGATCGTGGCGGCGGAAGGGCTGGAGATGGCGGAGGTGCCGGGCGGCCGCACGATGGAGAAGATGCACGACGCGCTCGTCAACGCGAAGCGGCCGCTGCTGATCGTCGGGCC
>CAZPFL010000323.1:0-3233 GCA_964585785.1 uncultured Rhodospirillaceae bacterium | reverse complement strand
GAGGCGCCGTTCTTCGTCTACGGCCTCACGCTCAAGCACAAGCACGTGCCGGAGATTCAGAAACACGGTGGGCTGACCAGGCGCCCGATCTTCGTGCCCAGCGTCGCCCGTTTCGCGCAGGGCATGATCGTGCAGATCCCGCTGCAGCTCTGGGCGCTCCCCGGCGCGCCGACGCCGGCGACGATCCACCAGGCGATGGCCGATCACTATGCCGGCTGCCGCTTCGTCACCGTCGCCGCGCCGGACGCGGCGGCGGGCATCAGCCGGCTCGAGCCGGAGGGCGTCAACGGCACCAACGAGCTGCGCCTGCATGTCTTCGGCAATGAAAAGGAAGGGCAGGTCGTGCTGATGGCGCTGCTCGACAATCTCGGCAAGGGCGCGTCCGGCTCGACGGTGCAGAACATGAACATCATGCTCGGCCTCGACGAGACGACCGGTCTGGACGGGTAGAAAGTCGGGCCATACTATCGGGCGACGGCGCCGGTCCCGGGCCGTCTCCCGATAGGATGCTGCATCATGGCCCTTCTCGCAGAGCTTTCCGAAGGCGACGCCACCGGCGAGCTGGCCCGCATCTATCAGGAGATGCGCGTCTATTTCGCGGTGCCTTACGTCTCGACCTTGCAGCGCCATGTCGCGACCATGCCGGGCTGCCTGGAGTGGATGTGGGCGGCGATCAAGCCGGGCTTCGTCTCGGGCGCGATGCCGGAAACGGCCTGGCGGCTGGCGGGCGAGATCGACCTCGATCCATTGCCGCCGATCAGTGATTCCGCGCTCCGCCTTCTGGGCGTCGATGCGCAGGGGCTGGAGACGCTGCACAACGTCTGCGACATGTATGCGCGGGTCAGCCCGTGCAACCTGATGTTCTCGGACTGCGCGCGGCTGCTGATGACGGGCGCGGACGGTGAGGGCAAGGACGCGGGCAAAGCCGGCTGGACGCCGCCCGCCATGGTGCCCGAGCTGCCGCCGATGCCGGCGATGGATGCGCTGAGCCCCGACGCCGCCACCGTGCTGATGCAGCTCGGCAGCGGCCTCGGCGGGCAGGTCATGGTGCCGGGGCTCTACCGCTATTTCGCGCGTTGGCCGGCCTATCTCGCGCATGTCGCGACCGAGCTGACGCCGCTCATGGCCGACGAGCGCGTGCGCAAGGCCGGGCTCGCCATGGCGCGCCGCATCACCGAGGCCGCGCCCGGCATGGTCGCCAAGCTGCCGCCGGTGCCGACGGAGCTGCCGCGCCCCGGGCCGGCGGAGACCAAGGCGATCATCGCCGCGCTCGACATGTTCAAGGTGACGAGTCCCGAGATGGTGATCTTTTCCACCCTGCTGAAACGCGCGCTGCCGGATGACTGAGCCGCCGATGCCGGCCCGGGCGCTCGCCCGCGCGGTCGAAGAACAACTGCCCTTGGCCGAGCGCTTCTTCGCCGATCTCGCCGACCGTACGCGCGACGGCGAGGGCGTGACGCGCGCGGCCTGGAGCGCCCAGGACCAGGTCGGCATCGACATGCTGGCCGAGGCGGGCCGGGATCTCGGCCTCGAGGTCGCGCATGATCCGGCGGGCAATGTCTATCTCACCCTGCCGGGCCGCGACCGGAGCCTGCCCGGCGTGCTGATGGGCTCGCATTTCGACTCCGTGCCGACGGGCGGCAATTACGACGGCGCGGCCGGCGCGGTGGCGGGCCTCGTCGTGCTGGCGGCGCTGCGGGCGCAGGGCGTTACGCCGGCCCGCGACATGCGCTGCGTCGGCCTGCGCGGCGAGGAGAGCGTGTGGTACGGCATCGCCTATATCGGCAGCCGGCTCGCCGTGGGATCGCTCGACCCGGCCGAGCCGGCGCGGCTGGTTCGCGGCGACACCGGGCGGACGCTCGCCGATCACATGCGCGATCTCGGCATCGATCCTTCCAGGCTCGCCGGAGCGCCGCCTTTCGTGTCGCCGGCGAACACCAAGGCCTTCCTGGAGCTGCATATCGAGCAGGGGCCCGTGCTCGTCGCGCGCGACCTGCCGGCCGCGATCCCGACGGTGATCCGCGGCAACGTACGCTTCCCCTACGCGCGCTGCCTTGGTGAATACGCGCATTCGGCGGCGGTGCCGCGCGGCGGCCGCAAGGACGCGCTGCTGGCCACCGTCGAGCTGGTCGCCCGGCTGGACGCGCTGTGGCAAGAGCTGGAAGCGGAAGGGCATCCCGACACGGTGTTCACCGTCGGCAAGCTCTATACGGACGCCGCCGAGCACGCGATGACCAAGGTGCCGGGCGCGTGCTGCTTCACGCTCAATTTCGGCGGCACGTCCAAGGATGTCCTCGACCGCCTGCGCGACCGAACCTATGCGCTGGCCGACGAGATCGGGGCGGCGCGCAACGTCACCTTCGCGCTGGGCGACTGCGTCGGCTCGGACCCGACGCCGCTCGACGACGGCCTGCGCGACCGGCTCCGCACGGCCTCGCAGGCGCTCGGCATTCCGGTCATCGAGATGCCGACGGTCGGTCACGACGCGTCGATCTTCGCGCGCGCCGGCATTCCGGCGGCGATGGTGCTGGTGCGCAACCAACACGGCAGCCACAACGCCGCGGAGGCGATGGAGATGACGGATTTCGGCGAAGGCGCGAAGCTGCTGGCCGTGACGGCGCTGGAATTGGCGGAGCAATGAGGCGGCGGCCGGTGATCTGAAAACACCCTCTCCGCCCCTGAGGGGCAGAGAGGGCGTTCCCAGCGATCAGGCGTTACGCGCTCTTGCGGCCGTCCTGGCCGAACAGGATGCGTTTCGACTCTTCCGTGACGGTGGGCGTGACGTTGACTGCCTGGCCCTTCGCGTAGGCGCGCTCGACCGCGTCGCGCGCGGCCACGCGGGCGAACCAGTGGGCGAGGTTGGGGAAGTCGGCAAGGTCCTGGCCCTGGCGTTCGTGGGGCACGATCCAGGGATAGCTCGCCATGTCGGCGATGGAATAGTCGCCGGCGATGAAGTCCCGGTCGGCGAGCCGCGTGTCCAGCACGCGGTAGAGCCGCGCCGTCTCCTTCACGTAGCGGTCGATCGCGTAGGGGACCTTCTCCGGGCGAACGCGCGGATAGCTTCGCGCGACCATCGCCGCGACGGAGTCGTAGTTCACGAGGACGCGGTCCGCCCCCTCGTACGCCATCCGCTCGTAGCGATTCACGACGGCCCGGATCCACACGGTCTCCACCTGCAGGGCGATCCGCAGGCCCCGTCCCTGATCGCGGGTCCAGCCGAGGAGCTTGGAGCG
>CAZPFL010000322.1:0-3269 GCA_964585785.1 uncultured Rhodospirillaceae bacterium | reverse complement strand
GTGGGTCGTCGGCGCCGGCAACAACTACGTCAACAACAAGGACCCGAAGACCACCCAACTCTATCTCGCCATGCTCACCGAGCCCGATCCGGAGAAGCAGTATGACAAGATGCGCGCTTACGAGAAGCAGGTGCTTCTCGACGAGGCGGACTTTCTTCCCGGCTTCTGGTGGTATCGTATCGTCCCGTACCGCAGCTATGTGAAGGGCTGGAAGATCGGGCCGAGCCACTACGTCAACCAGGGTCTCGAGAATGTCTGGATCGACCCGAAACTGAAGTAACGATCCGGCAATCGACCGATCCGCGACCGCCCCGGCTCCCCGGGGCGGTCTTTTTTTTGCGCCCGAAGAACCGCGCGCCGTATCCGCAAGTTTGTCGGCCCGGAACCAATAGTGGTACCATTTAAAAAATGAAAAATGGCCGTGCGGGTTAACGTCGGCCGGCCATACGGCAACCTAGGGAGGTTGCGATGTCACGTGTCGAGGACCTTCGGGAACGCACGCGAGAGATGGACACGCGTCCGTTTCTGCGTTTCCTGATCGCGGAAGCGTTTCCGCACAAGACCGTGGTCACCTGCTCGCTCAGAGGCCGCAGCGTCGTGCTGCTGAAGATGATCTCCGAAATCGACGCGTCCACGCCGATCGTGTTCTGCCATGCACCGGGCCTTTATCCGGAAAGCCTGGAATATCGGGCAAAGCTGGTCGAGCGGCTGGGCTTGCGCGACGTCCGGGAACCGGCCGGCGACGAAAGCGGGCCGCAGCCCGGCGATTGCGATCACAGCGAAGGGCTCTGGGCGGAAAACCCGCACGACCACACCCGCGCCTACAAGATCGTCCATCTGAACCGGACCCTGGCGACCTTCGACTGCTGGATCAGCGGCGTGTATCACGGCCCCTACACCGAAACGCCGGGCCCGCGAATCACGGAAGAAGGACGATTGCTCCGAATCAATCCGCTGGCGTCGTGGACGCAGGATCAGGTGCGCGGGTTCATGAAGGAGAACGGCCTGTCCTACCATCCGCGCTCCAAGCTGCACCCGCGAGAGCCCGCCAAGGAGGAGCCGCCCGCCGTCCCGACCTATCATTTTTGAATAGGCCCGCCGCCTCTTCTAATTCCTTACAAGCGCGAGCCCTGCCATCTGCCCGTACCGGCTGCGGCTGTCCATTTTAGCTTGGCTTGCGCCACATCGCGCAGAGTCGAGGATGCCACTATGGCTTAGTCGCCAACGGCCCGGTCTCGGGGCTTTGCAGGACAGGGCCTCGGCTGGTATATGCGGAGCGGCATGATCATCGCGCAAATCTCCGACACCCATATCGATCCGGACGGCCCGAACGGCGCCGCCCGGTTCCGCAACCTCGAAGCCTGTGTAGCCGACATCAACCGGCTCGACCCGCTGCCGGATGTCGTCCTTCACACGGGCGACCTCAGCCAGCATGGCGAGCCCGCGGAATACGAGGCGGCGCGGCGCATTCTGAGCACGCTCCGGTGCCCGTTCCATGTCGGCGCAGGAAACCGCGACGACCGGGCCGCGATCCGCGCAGCCTTCCCGGCGGGCGACGACCTGCTGCCCGGTACGCCCTTCGTGCAATACCGCGTCGAGACCTATCCGGTGCGGCTGATCGCCATCGACACGCTCGCTGAAAAGAGCAACCAGGGGGATTTTTGCCAGGTCCGGGCGGACGGCTTGCGCGCGGCGCTGGCCGAGGACACGGCCAAGCCAACCGTGGTCTTCATGCACCATCCGCCCTTCCGGGTTCACGAGTCGGACTATCCGGTTCAATTCGTAGCGTGGGAGTCGGTCGAGCGAATGGGCCGGGCGCTCGACGGGCATCGGCAGGTTGTCGGGCTGTTCTGCGGCCATACCCACCGGAACGTCGCCGGCAAGATCGCCGGCGTGCCGGTGAGCAGCATGCCGAGCGTCGCCGTCGATCTGCGGCTCGGTGATTTCCCGGCCGAGGTCGCGGCTGTCCCGCTTTACAAGATCCACCGGATCAGCGCCGAGGGCGGCCTCGTCAGCGAGATCCGGGCGGCGCGGCAGCCCGAGGCGTTATCCGTCGGCGGCGGCTGAGGCGCGTCTTCCCCTTTCTCCCGAATGGTCCGCGCGACAAAAGAGACATCCCGTCCAGCGGATAGGGCTAACGCATTTTTGTCTGTTGCTTCAGTGCCGTGCGTCCTTCGACAAGCTCAGGATGAGGTAAATTCTTGGTGGCATTGAGAAAGAGCCTCATGCTGAGCTTGTCGAAGCACGCACCGCGCCTGGCCCAGTCGGCCATACATTGCCAAACGCGATAGCGCTGCATTCAATGTGGCGCGAATGGCCGTTGCGGCGCCTGCCCCCGTTCGGTCTAATGAGCGGCAGCACGCCTCCCCCGTCACGGCCCCGGACCAAGCAATGTCGACGACACTCGCGGAACTGACCGATCGCCTCATCGCCTTTCGCGACGCCCGTGACTGGCGGCGCTTCCACTCGCTCAAGAACCTCATCATGTCGGTCAGCATCGAGTCGGCGGAGCTTCTCGAGCTGACCCAGTGGGCCGAGGACGATGCGCTCGAAGCGCGGGTCGCCGAGCCGGAATTCCGCGCCCGCCTCGCCGAAGAATGCGCCGACGTGCTGCTCTATCTGTTGCTGGTCGCCGAACGGGCCGGGTTCGACCTCGGTACGGCGGCACGGGAGAAGATCGAGATCAACGCGCGCAAGTATCCCGTCGAGAAGGCGCGCGGCAACGCCCGCAAATACACCGAGTTATAAGAAAGAGCCGGCAAGCGTCACGCTGCTTGCCGGCCCCTTCCCGAAACCTTCGGCGGCTGGAGTCGCGCGGTCGCCGCGCGATCCCGGTCACTCGACGATGTGATAGACCGGCGCCTTCTCCATCGTCCATTTGTTGCTTTCGGCGTCGTACCGGGACAGCGTGAAGCAGTGCCAGTTCTCGTCGTCCAGCTTCATGTGGTCGCCGCGGTAGTAGTAGCCCGGCCAGCGGGTTTCCTTGCGGAACAGCGTGTGTTGCATGACGCTCTCGGACGCCAGCAGCCGGTGCTTGAACTCCCAGGTCCGCTGCAGCTGATGCAGGTCCTCGGCGCCGATGTGATCCGAATCCTCCTTCAGCATCTCCATCAGCTCGAGACCGCGCGTGAGCAGCGGCTCGTTCGTCATGTAGTTCACCGTGATGCCGCCGCAGTACTCATCCATGAGCTTCTCGAGGCGCTGCAGCGCGTGCAGCGGCAGGATGTAGTTCGGCGACACGGTGCCGGCGACGATCTCGTTGCGGCCGA
>CAZPFL010000321.1:0-3350 GCA_964585785.1 uncultured Rhodospirillaceae bacterium | reverse complement strand
ACCCGGATGATCACGTCGGTGTTGATGTTTTGGCGCATCAGCGGCGCCGCGGTCGCCTCGAGGATCGTGAATTTTTCCATGGTCTTGCCTCCCTTTCCTCAGAGCGCGCGCACATCGGCGATGCAGCCGGCGATCGCGGCGGCCGCGGCCATCGGCGGGCTGGCGAGATGGGTGCGCGCGCCCGGACCCTGGCGGCCGACGAAGTTGCGGTTGGTGGTCGAGACGCTGCGCTTGCCGGGCGGCACCCGGTCGCCGTTGAAGGCGAGGCACATCGAGCAGCCGGGCTCGCGCCACTGGAAGCCGGCCGCTTTGAAGATCGCGTCGAGGCCTTCCGCCTCCGCCTGGCGCTTGACGGTCTCCGATCCCGGCACGACCCAGGCGGTGACGCGATCGGCGACCTTGCGCCCCTTGGCGATGGCGGCGGCCGCGCGCAGGTCGGACAGCCGGCTGTTGGTGCAGGAGCCGATGAATACCCAATCGACCGGCGTGCCGGCGATCGGCTGCCCCGCCTTGAGGTCCATGTAGTCGAGCGACGCTTCCCAGGCGCTACGCTTATCCGGGTCGTCGAGCGTCGCCGGGTCGGGGATCGTCTGGTCCACGGCGATGACGTTCTCCGGGCTGGTGCCCCAGGTGATCTGCGGCGCGATCTCGGCCATGTCGATCGCGACCTCGCGGTCGAACACGGCGTCCGGATCGGTTGGCAGCGTGCGCCAGTCGGCGACCGCGCGTTCCCACAGGTCGCCCTTGGGCGCCAGCGGCCGGTCCTTGAGATAGGCGAAGGTGGTCTCGTCCGGCGCGACCATGCCGATCTTGGCGCCGAGCTCGATCGAGAGATTGCACATGGTGAGGCGGCCTTCGATGTCGAGGTCGCGCACCGCGCCGCCGGCGTATTCCACCGCATAGCCCGTGCCGCCCGCGGTGCCGATCTTGCCGATGAGGTAGAGGATCATGTCCTTCGGCTGGACGCCCGCGGGACGCGCGCCCTCGAAAGTCGCGCGCAGGGTCTGCGGCCTGCGCTGCACGATGGTCTGGGTCGCCAGCACATGGGCGACCTCGCTCGCGCCGATGCCGAAGGCGGCTGCGCCCATGCCGCCATGGGTGCAGGTGTGGCTGTCGCCGCAGGTGAGCAGCGTGCCCGGCAGCGTGTAGCCGAGCTCCGGCCCGACCACATGCACGATGCCCTGGCCCGGCTCGCCCACGTCGTAGAGCGCGATGCCGGCCTTTTCCGATTCTTCCCGCATGATGTCGAGCCGGGCGGAGAACTGGGTCTTCATCGCCTTGGTGCGGCCCGGCTCGGTCGTCACCGCGTGGTCGAGCGTGCCGAGGTTGAGCTCGGGGCTGCGCACCGCGTAGCCGCGCTCGCGGATCAGCCGCATCGGCCCGCCGCCGCCGTCATGCATGATGTTGCGGCTGACATGCAGCAGCGCGTAGCCGTCGCCGAGATCCTTGATGACGTGCCGGTTCCAGATCTTGTCGAAGAGCGTTTCCTGCGCCATGGGCGTGCCTCCAGGTTTTTTTGCTTTGCCGTCGCGCGTCGGCTTTTCTTGAGATGGCGGCCGGACGTAACCGGCCGCCGGCGCTTCGAGCGCGCGCCTTGTCCGCGGCCAGCGTAACATGAAGGCGCGGCGGCTCACCAAGAAGCGCGGCTTGGCGCGGACGGGGTGCTAAAGAGCGCCGGCCAGAACGCCCGCCATGACCAGAAATAATTATATTATACAAATACTTACTGAGATTAACGGCTTCTTAACGACGATGCGAAAGCATAGCGCGCGTGGAATCCGGCCTTTTCGCGGTATAAGCGCGGCGGGCCGGCCCGATCCATCGAGGGTTTCCGGCTGCTGCGTCCAGAGCGCGCGCTGTCCCCGCGATGGCCGGACTAGCCAGGAGGGACTTGGGAATGTCGGATCCGTCGATCCTTCATTTCGGCGAGGGGTCGCCCGAGATGATCGCGTACAAGCTCTTGCTCGACGTCATGAAGGTCGAGAACCGCACCATTGCGAGCAACGCGACCGCCGGTCCGTACACGCCGGCCGACCGGCACTATTTGCTGAACACCTATCACGAGTGCCTGATGGCGGTGCGGGGCAAGCGCATCGTCGCATCGACGAGTCGTTCGGGGACGTGAGCGGGCGGGTGGCCCGCCGCGTGTTTCTGTTTGGCGGTTGACGTGTCGTTAGCGGGGGGACCGGGATCCCGTCAGGATGCTTTAAACCGGCGTCCTGACGGGCTTTCCTGCGAAGTGCAGCCGCACATTCTCGACAACCAGGTCGTCCATCGCGCGCCGCGTCGCGGTCGAGGCGCTGCCCTGATGCGGCTGCAGCACGACATTCTCCATCGTCAGCAGCGCTTCCGGCACCTCGGGCTCCTTGGCGAAGACGTCGAGCGCCGCGCCGGCGATGCGCCCTTCCTGCAACGCCTGCACCAGCGCCGGCTCGTCGACGACCGAGCCGCGCGCGATGTTGACGAGGAAGCCTTCCGGTCCGAGCGCCGATAGCACGTCCGCATCGACCAGGTGATGTGTCTCCGGTCCACCGGGGCAGGTGAGCAGCAGGAAGTCGCTGTTCGCCGCCAGGCTCGCCGGATTGTCGTAGTAGTCATAGGGCACGCCGGCCTGCTTGCTGCGGCCGTAATAGGCGATCTTCATGTCGAAGGCTTCCGCGCGCCGCGCGGCGGCCTTGCCGATGCGCCCTAGGCCGATGATGCCGAGCCGCGCGCCGTTCACCCGCGTGCCGAAGCGGAGCGCGCCGCGCTTCTTCCAGTTGCCGGCGCGCACGTAGCGATCGCCCTCGGCGACGCGGCGCGCGACCGCGAGGATCAGCGCCATCGCGAGGTCGGCGCAGCATTCGGTCAGCACGTCCGGCGTGTTGGTGACGATGACGCCGCGCGCCTTGGCCGCCGGCGCGTCGACCCGGTCGTAGCCGACGCCCCAGTTGGCGATGATCTCGAGGTTGGGCGCCGCGTCCATCAGCGCCGCGTCCGCGCCCCCGGCCGAGGCGTAGGCGACGAAGCCGCGCACTTTTTGCCCGACCTCCTTCAGCATCGCCGGCTTGTCCGTCGCGCGGTAATAGTCGTGCAGGACGAAGTCGTCCTTCAGCGCCTCCGTCACGCGGGACGGGAGCGGCGACACCAGCAGGAGTTCCGGCTTCATGGGGATGCCTCAGATCGTCAGAGTTGCAGTCCGTTAATTCAATACCGCAAGTTGCGTCGGGGCAATGACGAATTGGCGGGCTTCAAATTACCCCCCACCCTAACCCTCCCCCGCGAGGGGGGAGGGAACTTGGCGGAGCGCCATTTGATTAAAGTCCTCCCCCCTTGCGGCGCGCGTGTCGCCGCGCGCCGCTCTTCCTAAA
>CAZPFL010000320.1:0-3368 GCA_964585785.1 uncultured Rhodospirillaceae bacterium | reverse complement strand
TGCGGTGGCTGATATGCTCGACCACCGCCAGGTCGTGGGCGATGAACAGGTAGGAGAGCTTGAACTCCTTCTGCAGATCCATGAGCAGGTTGATGACCTGCGCCTGGATCGACACGTCGAGCGCCGAGACCGGCTCGTCGCCGATGATCAGCTTTGGGTTCAGCGCCAGGGCGCGGGCGATGCCGATGCGCTGGCGCTGGCCGCCGGAAAATTCATGCGGAAACGCCTTCATTTGCGAGCGGCGCAGCCCGACCCTCTCGAACAGCTGGGCGACCCGGTCTTCCTTCTCCTTGCCTTCGGCGATCTCATGCACCTGCAGCAGCTCGCCGACGATGTCGCCCGCCGACATGCGCGGGTTCAGCGATGAGAACGGGTCCTGGAAAATGATCTGCATCTCACGCCGGTAAGGGCGCATGTCGCTCTTGCGGAGCTTGGTCACGTCGGTGCCGGAGATCTTGATCGAGCCATCCGTCGGCTCGATCAAGCGCAGCACGGTCCGGCCCACCGTCGACTTGCCGCAGCCGCTTTCGCCGACGAGACCCAGCGTCTCGCCTTCGCCGATCGAGAAGCTGACGCCATCGACCGCATAGACATAGCCGGCCGTACGCGACAGCAGCCCCTTCTTGAGCGGAAAATGCTTCTTCAGGCCGGCAACTTCGAGCACCGGGACATTGCTGCGCGGCACCTCTCCGCGTGCCGGTTTCGCGCTCGTCCGCAGCTCAGTCATGCTCGCCTCCGTAAAGCCGGTCCGAATGCCAGCACGCCGCCCAATGCCCCGGACGCTTCTGCTCATAGGGCGGATAGGCGGCCTGGCACTGTGCATCGGCGAACGGGCAACGCGGCGCGAACGCACAGCCCGCCGGCAGCTCGTTCAGCGCGGGCACGATGCCGGGAATTTCCGTCAGCCGTTCCGCCTCTTTCTCGCCGCTCATGATGGCGAGCCGCGGCACCGAGGCGAGGAGACCGTTCGTGTAGGGGTGCAGCGGCTCGGCGAAAAGCCCGTCCACGTCGCATTCCTCCACCTTCCGGCCTGCATACATGACGATGACGCGCTGCGCGGTTTCGGCGACGACGCCGAGATCATGCGTGATCAGAATGACCGCCGTGCCGAGCTGCTCCTTGAGGTCGATAATCAGGTCGAGGATCTGTGCCTGGATCGTGACGTCCAGCGCCGTGGTCGGCTCGTCGGCAATCAGGACCTTGGGATTGCAGGCGAGCGCCATGGCGATCATCGCCCGCTGGCGCATTCCGCCGGAGAGCTGGTGCGGGTATTCCTTCGCGCGCTGCGCGGGCTCCGGGATGCGCACGATCCGCAGCATTTCCACGGCGCGAGCCATCGCCTGCGCCTTGGTCATGCCCTGATGCAGCCGCAGCGCCTCCGCGATCTGATAGCCGATGGTCAAGACCGGATTGAGAGACGTCATCGGCTCCTGGAAGATCATCGAGACTTCGTTGCCGCGAAGATCGCGCATCTCGGACTCGTCGAGCTCAAGCAGGTCGACGCCGTTCAGTCGGACCGACCCGGCAACGATTCTGCCCGGCGGCGTGGGCACGAGGCGCATGATGGAAAGGGCGGTCATGCTCTTGCCACAGCCCGACTCGCCGACGATGCCGAGCGTTTCGCCCTTCGCGAGCGTGAAGGACACATCGTCGACCGCCTTGACGACTCCGCCGCGGGTGAAGAAGTAGGTGCTGAGGCCGTCCACCTCCAACACGGTCTCGGCCGGATCGGCAGCTGGTTTCACGCCTTCCTCGGTTTCTTCTCGTTTGTTGATTGCGACTTCAGCCATGCGATTGCCCGATGGTCGACCGCGTCTTCATCGGGTCCCTTAGAAAGATTGAAGGATAGGGTTGAAGAAACATGCGTCCGCCCTTCAGCTGCGCTGCCGGGGATCGAGGAGATCGCGCAACGCGTCGCCCAAAAGGTTCGTGCCGAACACCGCCAAGCTGATCGCGATTCCCGGGTAGATCACGAGCCAGGGCGCGGTGCGGACAAAGTCGGCCGCGGACTCCGACAGCATCCGGCCCCAGGACGGATAGGGCTCCGGGACGCCGAGGCCGAGGAAGGAAAGCGACGCCTCGACCAGGATCGCCGCGCCGAGCTGCGCGGTGAACAGTACGATCAGCGGCGCCAGTGTGTTCGGCAGGATGTGGCGGAACGCAATGCGAAACTCGCCCATGCCGCCGGCGCGGGCCGCCTCGATGAACGGCAACTCGCGCAGCGACAGCGTGCTGGAACGCACGACGCGCGCCGCACGCGGCACCAGCGGGATGGCGATGGCGATGACCGTATTCTGGATCGACGGCCCGAGCGACGCCGCCATCACCAGCGCCATGACGAGCAACGGCAGCGCCTGCATGATGTCGATGATGCGCTGGGTGATCAGGTCGAACCAGCCGAGGAGATAGCCGGACATCAGGCCGAGAAAGACGCCGATGATGCCGCCGAGCAATGTCGATGAAACCGAAACGATGAGCGAGATACGGGCGCCGTAGATGATACGGCTCAGCACGTCGCGCCCCATATTGTCCGCGCCAAGCCAATAGGTGCCGTTGGGCGCCTGCAGCGACGCCGACGCCTTGGTGAGCAGGGGATCGTGCGGGGAAATGACGTTCGCAAAAAGCGCCGAGAGGACGAATACCACCATGATGGCGGCGCCGGCCGTGCCCAGCGGGTACCGCCGCACGAAGAAGAGGAGTGAGCCCCACCAGCCTTCGACAAAGGCGCCCGCCCGTGCCAGTTCGGCCTTATGGTCGATATCGGTCACTGCTTGCGCTCCTTAGCCCGAATATTTGATCCGTGGATCCAACGCCGCATACGTCATATCGACGAGGAAATTCACCACCACCACAACGAGGGCGATCAGCATCACCAGGTTCTGCACGATTGGGTAATCGCGCATCAGGATGCCTTGAACGAGGAAATGCGCCACGCCGGGAATGTTGAACACGGTCTCGGTGACAACGAGGCCACCGATGAGAAAAGCGGCTTCAATGCCGATGACCGTGACGACGGGCAGCACCGCGTTCTTCAGCGCGTGGTGATAGTTGATCGCGTTCTCCGAGGCGCCCTTCGAGCGCGCGGTCCGGATGTAATCCTGCCGCATGACCTCGAGCATTGACGATCGGGTCAGGCGCATGATCAGCGCCGAACTTCGGAAACCGACGGCAGCAGCCGGCACGCTGTAGAGCAGCATGGCATCCCAGAAGGTTGCCGGCGGCTCGGTGTAGATCGGGATTATGTCGAAATAGCGGACGAACGCCATCAGGATCAGAAGCCCCAGCCAGAAGGACGGTAGCGACAGTCCGCTTAGGCTGACCACCCGCAGAACATAGTCGGTGATGGAATTCTGCTTGACGGCGCTGAT
>CAZPFL010000319.1:0-3436 GCA_964585785.1 uncultured Rhodospirillaceae bacterium | reverse complement strand
ATCACCGGATCGACGAGGTAGCGGAACTTCTCCTCCACCTCGGCCGGCGACATCGGGTTCTCCGGCAGGCCCTTGGAGAAGGGCACGCTCGCGGTGAGCCGCCGGCCGTCGACCGTCTCGACCTCGATGCCGGCGCCTTCGTCGACCCGTTCCCACTTGTCGTTGGCGGCGACGACGACCTTCACCTTGCGCGCCGACTCGAGCAGCTTCGGATCGCGGAAATCGACCTCGAGGTAATCCCAGAAGCCGTTGCCGCCCTTTACCCCGCTGCCGCCGTGATGCAGCCGCATCGCCAGGCTGAAGGGCAGGCTGAACTGCGCGCCCAGGATGTCCGGCGGCTCGACGATCGATCCGATGTGGCTCAGGATCGGCTCCGAGTTGGTCGCGACCCTGATCTCCTTGACCTCCTCGGGCCGTAGCGGCGTCTTCTCGCGCACCACGTCCAGCGCGTCGAAGGCCGCATGGATGAGATGGCAGCAGCTATAGGGCTTGAGCCCGTTGTCGAGCAGGTGGTAGCGCGTGCCGAGCCCGTCGGTCAGCCGCTTGAGATCGTACTCGCCGGCGAAGACCTTGCAGAAGCCCTTCTCGCCTTCGAGGATCGAGTGCGGCCCGGTGATGCCGGCCTGCGCGAACAGCGCCGAGCGCACGCCCGCCTGCGCCGGGATCGCGCTATGGATACGCTTCACGCTGCCGCCGGTCTTGGTGTACTCGATGAGTCCCGCCGAGTGGCTGCCGGCGATGCCGAAGGCGTTCAGCGTCGTCTCCTTGTCGAAGCCGAACAGCACCGCACCCGCCGCCGCGCCGCCGAACGGGCCGACGCCGACCGGCGGATGGTGTCCCTTGTAGATCAGGTAGGGCGAGCAAGCCCAGGAGATGCGGATCTGGATCTCGTAGGCCGCGACGACGGCGACCAGGAGCTGCTTGCCTGTCGCGCCCGCATATTCCGACAGCGCGAGCGCCGCCGGCACGGCGATGCCGCCTGGATGGGTCGGGCTCTTGAGATGCGTGTCGTCCGTCTCGTTCGCGTGGTTGAAGGTGCTGTTGAGGAACGCCGCATCGTCGGGCGACATCTTGTCGCCGTAATAGGCGACGGTCGAATGCGTGCCGCTCCGCGTCTTCCGCATCATGTCGTAATAGGTCCGGCTCCAGGGCAAGGTCGCGCCCGCGATCTGGCAGCCGAAATTGTCGAGAATGAAGCGGCGCGCGTGGTCGCGCACGTCCTCGGGAATGTCGTCGTAGCGCAGGCCGGCAACCCACTCGGCCAGCGTTCGCGTCTCATGCATGTCTGATTTCCTCGCCCAGGTCAGTCCTTGCCGCGCTCAGCGGCGCGTCGTCGCCCGATGATATCGCGCCGGGCGGAACGGCAGCAAACCAGGGCGCCGGGCGGCCCTCACCGCCCGCGCTTCCCAGCCCCTCACTCCAAAGAGCGCCGGACCGGCACCCGCTCTCGACGATATGATATCAGCTCAATGTCAGGTAAAGCCGATATAGTGGCCTCATCGGCAGCAGAACGAGCGCCTGCGCAGGACATTAGAAAATAAATATCTTGGGATGTGTAAGAGAACTCTATGATTCCTTCAAAAAATAAAACCGTATTACTTTTTCTGACGCATATAAAAAACAAGACTATAAATAGACAAATCTCCAGGTTATTCAAACAATGTTCCAATCAATTTGATATTTTTGTTCTCTGTGATAATAGCGAAGGAAAATTCGACCGCTATAAGGACGACAGGCGCTTCTTCCTGTTCGATGTCTCCCAATTGCGCGCCATGGGTTATCCCGCGAAATCGGCGAGCGAGACTCTCTCCAGATCGAACCAAGGGGACTACCACCACAGGCGATTCAATTTCGATCCCGGCAATGTCGAGCTGCCGGTGCTGTTGTTCTTCAAGGCGCACCCGGAATACGACCATTTTTGGACGATTGAATATGACGTCCGCTTCTCCGGCGCTTGGGACAGATTTTTTTCCACCTTCGAAAAAAATGACGCGGACCTGCTCGGCACCACCCTGACCCGCTACGAGCGGATACCCGGCTGGTTCCATTGGCCGTCGCTCGACCTGGGCTCGATGCGCGTCGGCAAGGACGCGTATCTTCGCGGCTTCTTCCCGGTCTATCGGTTATCCCGGCGCGCGCTCGAGCGGCTCGACCGCGACTACCGGACCGGCGTCAAAGGGCATTTTGAATGCCTCGTTCCCACGCTGCTGCAGCATGCCGGCATGACGATCGAAGATATCGGCGGCGACGGAGAGCTCGTCCGGCCGGGTAACGTCAATCGCTTCTATCGCAACACACCGACAGAGGGCCATCTCGGGCCCGGCACCTTCGTGTTCCGGCCGATCATGGAACGTCCCGGCGACGAGCCCAACACGCTGTGGCATCCGGTCAAGCCCAGCCCCTTGTGGAAGAGCGTTCTCCGATCCGTCAGGCGCGCGCTCATGCCGGTCGCGACGCAGCCCGCGCCGAATGGGCCCGCCGCCGTGTCCGCGCGAAGCGGATCGGACCCGCGCGCGCCGCTCGCCCGTCCGATCGTGCGGCCGCAACGGGGCGATCGTTTGAATTGACCCTGGCCTACCGAACCGGGCAAGCTGGCAGCGTGATACCGTCATGTCCCGACCGGACACAGGGAGGAAGGCATGCTTTCGGCGGAAGATAATAACCTGCTGACGCAGACCGGCGCCGGAACCGGCATGGGTGACTATTTCCGGCGTTTCTGGCAACCGGTGGCGCTGTCCGAGGAGCTGCCCGAGGCGGACGGCGCGCCGATCCGGGTCACCGTCATGGGCGAGGAGCTCGTCGCCTTCCGCGATACGGAGGGCCGCGTCGGCCTCGTCGATGTGCGCTGTCCGCATCGCGGCGCCGACATGTTCTTCGGCCGCAACGAGGAATGCGGGCTGCGCTGCGTCTATCACGGCTGGAAATTCGACGTGAGCGGCAAGGCGGTCGACCTGCCGAACGTGCCGAAGGGCGCGCGCCATCACGACACGGTGCGGATCAAAGCCTATCCGACGCGGGAATACGGCGACATCGTCTGGGCCTGGATGGGGCCGGCGGACGCGGTTCCCGAGGTACCCAAGCTCGAGTTCGGCCTGATGCCGCCGGCGCGGCGCTACGTCAGCAAGCAGCTCATCGAGTGCAATTGGGCGCAGGTGATGGAAGGCGATCTCGACACCTCGCACTTTTCCTTCCTGCACATGCCGGCGCCCTCGGTGCCGTCGAACGACAATCCCTACGCGCCGGCGGATGCGCGCCGGCTGCGCTGGATCCGCAACGACCCGATGCCGAAGTTCAGCATCCTCGAGCACGACGTCGGCTTCGTCGTCGGCGGCGCGCGGGCGGCGGACGAGGACGGCGTCTACTGGCGCATGACCCAGTTCATGCTGCCGTCGCACGGCACCGGGCCGTCGACCATGCCGGGCGAGACCTATTTCGG
>CAZPFL010000318.1:0-3449 GCA_964585785.1 uncultured Rhodospirillaceae bacterium | reverse complement strand
GGCGCGAGGAATGCGTCCATACCGGCGTCGTGCTGCGCATCCGGCGCGACGACGGCCCGGACGTGCTGACCTTCACCGAAGCGGGCGGGCTCGCGCGCAGCGGCCTGAACGCAGCCGGCATCGCGGTTACCGGCAACTTCCTCGCCTGCGACCGCGACTACAAGCGGCAGGGCGTGCCGCTGCCGCTGATCCGGCGGCGCATACTGGAATCCTCGCATTTCGCCCTCGCGATCCATGTGCTGGCGGCAGTGCCGCGCTCATGCTCCAGCAACATGATGGTGAGCGACGCGGCCGGCGAGGCGATCAATTTCGAATGCGCGCCGGACGAGCTGTTTTGCGTTTACCCGCAAGACGGCCTGATCACGCATGCCAATCATTTCGTCCATCCTGCGGCGCAGGTGAAGCTGCGCGACACCTATCACGCCACGTCGCCGGATTCGCTCTATCGCGACGGACGCGTCCGCAAGCTGCTGATGAAGAAGCGCGGCGCGCTGACGCTCGACGATTTGCGCGACGCGCTGTTCGACGATTACGGGACGCCCTATTCCGTGTGCCGGCCGCCACGATCGATTGCCGGCGGCCCCGTCACGGTCACCGCGGCGATGATCGTCATGGACGCAGCCGACGGCGTGCTGCAAGCCGTCCCCGCACCCTACGCCAACCGCACCGTCACGGAATACCGGCTCAGCGAAGACGCGGCGTTACGCAAGACGGGGTGAGGTCAACTGTCAACGCCGTGCGCCTCGGGCCTCGTCCTTCGACAAGCTCAGGATGATGCCCTCATGGTGAGCCTGTCGAACCACGAGGGCCGGTAGTCGGCACGCCCTTCCCCTTATTCAATGTCTCACCCCACCTCCGCCCGCACGATCGCGGCGCCGTCCGCCATCGCCTTCATCTTGCCGTAGGCGACGTCGCGCGGCAGGTATTTCATGCCGCAATCGGGCGCGACGATGATCCGTTCCGCGGCGCAGTACGGCAGCGCGCGGCGGATGCGCCCGGCGACTTGGTCCGGCGTCTCCACCTCGGTCGTCGAGAGATCGATGACGCCCAGCATGATCTTCTTGCCCGGCAGCTTTTCCAGCACCACGCAGTCGAGCGAGGGCTGTGCCGTCTCGATCGAGATGATGTCCGCGGGGCAGTCGGCCAGTTCCGGCAGGAAGGAATAGCCGGCGGGCTTGTCCTTGACCATCGCCGCATAGCCGAAGCAGATATGCACCGCCGTTGTCCCTCCTACACCTCCGAGCGCCTTGTTCAGCGCGGCCAGTCCGTATTCCCGCGCCTTGTCCGGTGCCGCCTGCATGTAAGGCTCGTCGATCTGTACGATGTCGGCGCCGGCGGCAAACAGGTCCTTGATCTCCGCGTTCACGGCGGCGGCGTAGTCGAGCGACAGCGCGGCCTCGTCCTTGTAGAAGTCGTCGAGCGCCTGCTGGGTCATGGTGAAGGGACCGGGCACGGTCATCTTGATTTTCCGGTCGGTGTTGGCGCGCAGGAAACGCACGTCCTCGGCTTCGACCGCATGCCGGCGCCGGATCTTGCCGACCACGCGCGGCACGATGCTGTCCTTGCCGCTGCGGCTCTTCACGACACCCGGGTTGTCGAGGTCGATGCCGTCGAGCGCCGTAGCGAAGCGGTTGGAGTAGCTTTCGCGCCGCATCTCGCCGTCTGTGATGATATCGAGGCCGGCCCGCTCCTGATCCCGGATCGCCAGCACCGTGGCATCGTTCTGCGCTTCTTCCAGCCATTCCGGGGCGACGCGCCAGAGCTCTTGGATGCGCACCCGCGGCACCCGGCTCTTGACCAGCATGGCCTTGTCGATCAGCCAGTCCGGCTGTGAATAGGATCCGACCAGTGACGTCGGGAGTAGCTTCTTGTCGGCCGCACGCATCATGCCCTCGTCGATCGTTGGTGTGCCTGCGACCGTAACATGCAGCGATTTGCGGACCAACCGCGTTGCAGCGCGCGCGGGCATTTCCCGTGCGAGTGGATCGTGACGGCCTTTCGTGCGACCCTATGACTCAAGGGTGACAACCGACAGTTCGGGAGGAGAACCGCCATGAAAGCCGTCGAAGCGATTGCCGAGATCCTGAAGCGCGAAGGCATCGACATGATCCTGGGCTATCCCGTGAATCACGTCCTGGAATACGCCGCCCGCGCCGACATCCGCAGCATCATTTGCCGCCAGGAGCGGATCGGCCTGCACATGGCCGATGCGATCTCGCGCACGACCAGCGGCGACAAGCTCGGCGTCTTCGCCATGCAGCACGGGCCCGGGTCGGAAAACGCCTTCGGCGGCGTCGCGCAGGCCTACGGCGAGTCCTCGCCGATCCTGGTGCTGCCGATGGGCTATGCCGCGCGCAAGGCGCATGTCCACCCGAACTTCAACTCGACGCTCAACTTCCAGCATGTCACCAAGTCGATCGAACCGCTGATCAGCGCCGCCGAGGTGCCGCACGTCTTCCGCCGCGCCTTCTCGCAGCTCCGCACCGGCCGCGGCGGGCCGGTGATGGTCGAGATCCCGTCCGACATCATGATGCAGGACATGCCAGGCGAGCTCGATTACACGCCGACCAAGGCCTACCGCTCCGGCCCGGACCCGCGCGACGTCGATCGCGTCGCGGCGGCGCTGGTCGAGGCGAAGCGCCCCGTCATCTACGCCGGCCAGGGCGTGCACTACGCCAAGGCCTGGGGCGCGCTGAGGAAGCTCGCCGAGATGCTGGCCGCGCCGGTGACCTCGAGCCTCGGCGGCAAAAGCGCGTTTCCGGAAAGCCACGACCTCTCGCTCGGCTCCGGCGGCCGGTCGATGCCCGCGCCGGTGCATCACTTCCTGCAAAACGCGGACCTCATCTTCGGCATCGGCTGCAGTCTTACCGATACGAATTTCGGCGTGAAGATGCCGGCCGGCAAGAAGGTCATCCACGCGACGCTCGACGCGGGCGACATCAACAAGGACGTAATTGCCACCGACGCACTGGTCGGCGACGCCGGGCTGATCCTGAACGCGCTAAACGAGGCGGTGGCTGACCGGCTGAAAGGCAAGAAGCACGAGATTGGCGCGGTTAAGGCGGAGATTGCCGACGTCCGCAAGCCCTGGTTCGAGAAGTGGAGCAAGAAGCTCACCTCGAGCCAGACGCCGCTCTCGCCCTACCGCGTGCTCTGGGACCTCGCCAACACCGTCGACGTGGCGAACACCATCATCACGCATGATGCCGGCAGCCCGCGCGACCAGATCTCGCCCTTCTGGCCGGCGGAGACACCGCTTTCCTACATCGGCTGGGGCAAGACCACGCAGCTCGGCTACGGTCTCGGCCTCGCTATGGGCGCCAAGCTCGCGCATCCCGACAAGCTCTGCATCAACTTCTGGGGCGATGCGGCGATCGGCTTCACCGGCATGGACTTCGAGACGGCGGTGCGCGAGCGCATCCCGATCCTGTCGATCCTGCTCAACAATT
>CAZPFL010000317.1:0-3456 GCA_964585785.1 uncultured Rhodospirillaceae bacterium | reverse complement strand
TGGAATCCCGCAGATCTGCCCGACGAGACGGTCTCACCCCAGGAGAACGTGCGATTCGGCAAGATGGCGCTCGCCCCCTGTCACACCTTCTTCCAGTTCTACGTGGCGGACGGGCGCCTGTCCTGCCAGCTCTATCAGCGCAGCGCCGACACGTTCCTCGGCGTGCCGTTCAACATCGCGTCCTACGCGCTGCTGACCATGATGCTGGCGCAGGTGAGCGGACTCGAGCCGGGCGAATTCGTGCACACTTTCGGGGATGCGCATCTCTACCTGAACCATCTGGAGCAGGCGGACCTGCAGCTCGGGCGCGCGCCTTATCCGCTGCCGAGGATGACGCTGAGCCCGGACGTGAAGGACATCTTTTCCTTCCGCTATGAGGATTTCGAGCTGACCGGCTATCGCTTCCATCCGCATATCCCCGCGAAGGTCGCGGTGTGACGGAAGGGCGCGTGCGCGTCGCGCTGGTCGTCGCGATGGCCGATAATCGGGTCATCGGCGCGAAGGGCGGCTTGCCCTGGCGAATCCCCGCCGACCTCAAGCACTTCAAGGCCGTGACCATGGGCAAGCCGATCGTAATGGGCCGGCGCACCTATGATTCGATCGGCAAGCCGTTGCCCGGCCGTCCCAACATCGTGGTGACCCGCGGCGGCGGCACTTATCCGGACGGCGTCGACACGGCCGCCGATGTAGAGGCCGCGCTGGCGATCGCAACACGGCGCGCGGACGAGGTCGGCGTTGACGAGATCATGATCATCGGCGGCGCGACGCTGTATGAGGCGCTGCTGCCGCGCGCCGACCGTCTCTACCTGACGGAGATCCACGAAACGGCGGAGGGCGACACGTATTTCCCCGCCTTCGACAAGGGGGAATGGCGGGAAGTCGCGCGCGAGGACCGTGACGACATTTATCGCGCGCCGGTCAGCTTCGTGACGCTCGACCGCCGCGGCTAAACCGTCCTATCCGCCAGGCCGAACACGTGGAGCAGGAAAGCGTAGGCCAGCGCGACTTCCTTGAGCCGGTCGAAGCGCCCGGCCGCGCCGTGATGGCCGGCGTCCATGTTGGTCTTGAGCAGCAACAGATTCCCGTCGGTCTTGAGCGCGCGCAGCTTCGCCACCCACTTCGCGGGTTCCCAATAGGTCACGCGCGGGTCGGTGAGGCCGGCGGTCACCAGAATGTTGGGATAACCCTTGGCCTCGACATTGTCGTAGGGCGAATAGGAGTGGATGTAGCGGAAGGCATCCGCGTCCTTGATCGGGTTGCCCCACTCCGCCCATTCCGGCGGCGTCAGCGGCAGGGTCGCGTCCAGCATCGTGTTGAGCACATCGACGAAGGGTACGTCCGCGACGACCGCCTTGAACAGGTCGTGCCGCATGTTCGCGACCGCGCCGACCAGCATGCCGCCGGCGCTGCCGCCATGCGCGGCGAAATTACCGGGCTTTGCGTAGCCGTCGGTGGTCAACTTCTCCGCGGCCGAGATGTAGTCGAGGAAGGTGTTCTTCTTCCGCTCCATCTTGCCGTCGACGTACCAGTTGTAGCCGCCGGCCATGCCGCCCCGGATATGGGCGACCGCGTAAATGAAGCCGCGGTCGACGAGGCTGAGCCGCGTGGTGGCGAAGGCCGCCGGAATCGTGATGCCGTAGGAGCCGTAGCCGTAGAGCAGCACCGGCGCGCTGCCGTCGAGCGGGGTCGTCTTGCGGTAGAGCAGCGAGATCGGGATCGATTTGCCGTCATGGCTGGTCGCGAAGATCCGGCGCGTCACGTAGTCCGCCGGATCGTGGCCGCTCGGCACTTCCTGCTCCTTGCGCAGGACGCGGCTGCCGGTCGCCATGTCGTAGTCGTAGGTCTGCTCCGGCGTCGTCATCGAGCTGTAGACGAAGCGCAGCGTGTCGGTCGCGTATTCGTAGCCGCCGCTGAGGCCGAGGCTGTAGGCCTCCTCCTTGAAGCTGATCTCGTAGGTGCCGCCGTCCGCGAAGCGCGTGACGATAATGTGCGGCAACGCCTCCGCGCGCTCGAGGCGGACGAGGTAGTCCTGGAACACGTCGAAACCGACAATCAGGCGCCCGGGCCGATGCGGGACGATGTCCCGCCAGTTCGTCCGCCCGGGAGCGTCGACCGGCGTCTCCACCAGCTTGAAATCTTCGGCGCCGTCGGCATTGGTCAGGATGATGAAGCGGTCGCCGTGATGCTCTAAGTCGTACTCGACCTTCGTCTCGCGCGGCGCGATACAGCGGGGTTCGGCATCGGGATGGTCGGCGTCGATCACATGCACTTCCGATGTTTCATGGTCATGTGCGTCGATGACGATGAAGCGGCCGCTTCGCGTCTTGCCGACGCCGACGAAGAAGCCGGGATCCGCCTCCTTGTAGACCATGGGGTCGGCGGCTGCATCGCTGCCGACGACGTGCCGGCGCACGCCGATCGGCCGGTGGTTGTCGTCCAGCACCGAATAGAACAGGGTGCGGCTGTCCGCGGCCCAGGCGAAGCCGCCGCTTGCGCTGGTGATCGTGTCGGGCAGCGTCTCGCCCGTCGCCAGGTCGCGGATGCGGATGGTGAAGAACTCCGAGCCGTTCAGATCGACGGCGTAGGCGAGCAGCGTGTGGTCCGGGCTGTGATCGCAGGCCGCGATGTTGAGGTAGGAAAGCCCTTTCGCTTCCTCGTCGCCGTGCAGCAGGATCTCTTCCGCCTTCGCGGCATCGTCGTTGCGGAAGCGGCAGAAGATCGGGTGCTGTCCGCCGATGGCGTAGCGGCGGTAGTAGGCGTAGGCGCCGTCGGGCGCGGGGACGGAGGAGTCGTCCTCCTTGATCCGCGCCTTCATCTCCTCGAACAGAAGCGTCTGAAGGGCCTCTGTCGATGCGAGATTCGCCTTCGCGTAGTCGTTTTCCGCCTCCAGGTACCGGCGGATGTCCGCGGGCAGCTTGTCGGGCGACCGCATGACTTCCTGCCAGTTGTCCGCGCGGAGCCAGGCATAAGGATCCTCGATGCGCTCGCCGTGATGTTCGATGGTGACAGGGCGACGGTCCGCTTTCGGCGGCGCAAGCTCGCTCATCTGTTGTTTGCCCGATCCCCTGGGACAGTCGCTTCCGGCGCGCTCAATAGATGACCACGCTCCGGATCGACTCGCCGCTATGCATCAGGTCGAAGGCGTCGTTGATCTTGTCGAGCGGCATGGTGTGGGTGATCAGGTCGTCGATGTTAATCTTCCCGTCCATGTACCAGTCGACGATCTTGGGAACGTCGGTGCGTCCCTTCGCGCCGCCGAAGGCCGTGCCGCGCCAGACGCGCCCGGTGACGAGCTGGAAGGGACGGGTGGAAATTTCCTGACCCGCGCCGGCGACGCCGATGATCGTGCTCTCGCCCCAGCCCTTGTGGCAGCACTCCAACGCGTCGCGCATCACCTTCACATTGCCGATGCATTCGAAGCTGTAGTCCGCGCCGCCCTTGGTCAGGTTGACGAGA
>CAZPFL010000316.1:0-3539 GCA_964585785.1 uncultured Rhodospirillaceae bacterium | reverse complement strand
TCTGCGGACCGGGCGACGTGGCGATCACCAGCCGCCAGGCGGTGCACGGCTCCTTTGCCAACACCAGTCCCAACGTGCGCGTGACGGTGAATATGGGCTTCCACCGGCGCAACTGCGTGCTCAACGTGAAGAGCGGCGGGCTGCACAACCCGGTCACGGTCTATGACGAGGATTACATCCGCAACCGCTCGCGGCTGATCATGTACGGCATCGACGCCCGCCGTCAGCGCTACCCGGACGAGACGCCCTACCGCTACGCGCCCTTGGCCGAGGAAGCGGACAACTACCGCTGGACCCCGGCCGCGAAGCCGACGCTGCGCGACTACAACCTGCAGGACATCGGGATTTAGGGCGTAAGGCGTCTGTGCGCGCCGCCTCATCTTTCGACAGGCTCAAGATGACGCTTTGCAGAGTCTTGTGCCTAACCGTTAAGCCTCACGCTGAGCTTGTCGAAGCATGAGTGGCGCGATGCTTGGGTGCTGCCTGACGCCGCACCCTTCGACAGGCACGGCGCCGAGGCCTACCCAATAGGAACGGCTGTGTTCGTTACTCCGCCGCCTGCGCCGCCGCCGGGTCGGGCCATTCCGGCTTGTCGCCGCCGAGGACCGGCGTCGGGCGCGACCAGTAAGGCTGCGTCTCGGACATCTGGATGATCGGGCCGAGATGGCGCAGCGGCCCCGACGCGGGGTGCGAGGTGATCCGGAAAGAGTCGAGCTCGGCTTCCGACAGGCCGATCGTCGGGTCGATCTCCGCGGTCTTGCCTTGCCGGTAGACGAACATGCCGGACTGGCAGAGCGAGACGCGGACGTGATAGCTGCCGCCTTCGCGCGCGCGGCGGGCGAGGGCCAGCAGCATGCCGTAGGCGCCGAGATAGCCGGTCGTGTAGTCGCAGGCCGCGCCCGGCAGCAGCTTCGGCCGCTCGGGGCTGCCTTCCTTGCAGATACCCGTCATGGTCTGCGCCACCTGCTCCCAGCCGCCGCGATGGCTGAACGGGCCGTCCGCGCCGTAGCAGCTGATCGAGCAGCAGATGATGCCGGGGCGGATCTCCGCGAGCACCTCCGGCGCGAAGCCGAGCTTCGCCAGGATGCCGGGGCGGTAGCCCTGCGAGAACACATCGGTGTCGCGCACCAGTTCCTTGAGCTTGGCCGCGCCCTCGGCGCTCTTGAGGTCGAGATAGCAGCTCCGTTTGCCGTGGCTCGTGTCCATGACGTGCTCGGCGATCTGCGGCACGCCTTCACCGGCGATCATCAGCACCTCGGCGCCGTTCTCCGCCAACGTCCGCGCCGCGACGGGCCCGGCCAGGATGCGGGTCAGGTCGAGCGCCCGGATGCCGCTCAGCGGACGGTCGCCCTTGGGCAGCGGCTCCGGCTGGCTGTCGCCGATCTTGATGATCTCGACGATCGGTTTCGCCGCCAGCACCTTGCCGTGCTCGGTCGCCAGCCATTCGTCATTGGTCCGAACCATGCCGCCGCAGACCCGCGCCTCGTCGATCGCCGCTTCGAGGTCGAGCGCGTCCCACTGCGCGACGGCCTTCGCGACGGATTCGGGCGTCGGCTCGCAGCCGAGCAGTTTCAGCATGCGCGCCTGCAGGTTCGGCAGCCCGAAATGCGGCAGGACCCAGCGGCCGTCCTTGGTCGGCCAGGGCTGGGTGATCTTGATCATCTTCTCGTGGTTCTCGTTGACGATGGCGTGGTATTTGCCGTCCGGGCCCGGCTTCTGCATGTGGCGCGAGCTGCCCAGCCCGGCCGCCGTCTTGCGGACATCGACGGAGATTTTCTGGCGCCGGCCGGTCTTCATTTCCCAGATGTCGTTGACGGCCGTGCCGACCCCGGCCAACACGGCGGCGCAGGTGTCGCCGATCTTGAACCGCGTCGGGAGGACCGGATCGGCGCCCGTGATCGTGACCTCGCCATCCGCCGGCATGCCTTTGCCGCGGATCGCCATGACTTCTTCGAGTGCCGTCTTCATGTCTGCTGCTTTCCGATTGGTTCGAGGGTGGATGGGCCGCGGCGGCGGACCGCAGTCCCAAGCTAGCAGCCACGCGCGTTTGTCACAAACCAATCCATGCCGTTAACCTCATGCCGACGGACGAGGCTCACGGGAAGGCGGCAAATGCTTAAGCTCTACAGCATGGATTTCAACTCGGCGGGGCAGCGGGTGCGGACGGCGTTGCATCTCAAGGGGCTCGACTTCGAGTACATTTCGATCAAGAAGCTGGGCTGGGACGAATACCGCAAGGTCAACCCGCAGGGCCTGGCGCCGACGCTCGACGTCGACGGCAAGCGCTTCGCGCAATCGACGGCGATCCTCGAATTCATCGAGGAACAATGGCCCGAGCCGCCCTTGCTGCCGGTCGATCCGGTCGAGCGCGCCGAGTGCCGCGCCTTCGCGCAGCACATCGCGTGCGACATGCACCCGCTGCACGTCACGCGGGTGCGCAACTACCTGATGAGCGCCTTTGGACTGAGCGAGGCGCAGACGCATCAATGGTATCGCCACTGGATGACCACCGGGCTGACCGCGCTGGAGGAGAATCTCCGCCGCCGCCCGGATCGGGGAAAATTCTGCTTCGGCGACCGGCCGACCATGGCCGACCTCTACCTCGTGCCCCAGGTGATGAACGGGCGGCGCTACAAGACCGACCTCACGCCTTTCCCGCGCATCCTCGCCATCGACGAAGCGTGCCGTGCGCTGCCGGCATTCCAGGCCGGCATGCCGGAACGGCAGAGCGATTATTCCGCTCCCGCTTCTTAAACCCTCTCCGCCCCGGCGCGCGCCGGTCCAATAAAAAACGGCGGCCGGACGTAACCGGCCGCCGGAGGGGCAGAGAGGGAAGTTGCTCGTGGCTGTTCCCCATACCGCCTTCCCGTGTAGCATGCTCCCCAACGAAAATATGGGACGGATCGGGACGGAACGATGAGCTGGCAGAAGGAAATCGACGAGCTGCGCCGCCGCGAGGCGCTCGCCAAGCGCATGGGCGGCGAGGAGAAGGTCGCCCGCCACCACAACCAGGGTAAGCTGACGGTGCGCGAGCGCATCGACGCGCTGGTCGATCCCGGCTCCTTCCACGAGATCGGCACCGCAACCGGCGTCGGCGTCTATGACGAGGCTGGCGAGCTCAAGGACTTCACCCCGGCGAATTTCGTGCTCGGCCGCGCCCTGATCGACGGCCGGCGCGTGGTCATCGCGGGCGACGACTTCACCGTGCGCGGCGGCGCCAACGACGCCGGCATTTTCGAAAAGGCGCTGGCGTCGGAGCGCATGGCGCGCGACCTGCGGCTGCCCATCGTGCGGCTGGTGGATGGCACGGGCGGCGGCGGCTCGGTCAAGAATATCGAGACCAAGGGCCATACGCTGCTGCCGGGCTATGACGGCCGCAAATGGGTCTACATGCTGGAGAACCTGGCGACCGTGCCCTGCGTCTCGCTCGCGCTCGGCTCGACCGCGGGTCTCGGCGCGGCGCGCGTCGCGGCCAGCCATTACTCGGTGATCGTCAAGGAGACGGCGCAGATGTTCGTCGCCGGGCCGCCGGTGGTCGC
>CAZPFL010000315.1:0-3562 GCA_964585785.1 uncultured Rhodospirillaceae bacterium | reverse complement strand
GCGCCGATCTCGATCAGCTCGATGGTCGAGATATTGACCGGCATGCCGCTGCCCTCGATGAAGCGCTTCTCGCGCGCCGCCTCGAAGTGATAGGCGACATGCGGCTCGCCGTCCTCTACCAGCGCCAGCTTCGCCGTCGTGCCGCCCATATCGAAGGCCAGCACATTCTTTTCGCCCGCCATGCTGCCGAAATAGGCACCGACCAGCGCGCCGGCCGCCGGCCCGGACTCGAGCAGCTGCACCGGGCGGTGCTTGGCCTCGGCGACATGGGTGAGCCCGCCGTTCGACAGCATCATGAAGAAGGGCGCGTCGGCGCCGAGATCG
Organism: uncultured Rhodospirillaceae bacterium; assembly: GCA_964585785.1. Lineage (GTDB taxonomy): Bacteria > Pseudomonadota > Alphaproteobacteria > UBA8366 > UBA8366 > WHUA01. Next base: position 3,238 of record CAZPFL010000315.1, on the reverse strand, counting down.
CGGATCTCCGAGGCCAGCCGCTCGATGTAGCGCTCGGCCAGCGGCTTGACGAAGGCGTTGATCACCGTGGTCGAGGTGCGCTCGTACTCGCGGATCTCGGGCGAGACCTCGTGCGAGGCGGAGAGGTAGAGGCCGGGATGCGCCTTGGCGATCGCCGCGACCGCCGCCTTCTCATGCGCCGGGTTGGCGTAGGCGTGCAGGAAAACGACGGCGAGCGATTCGACGCCCGCGGCCGCCAGCTTCGCCGCCTCGGCGAGCAGCGCCTTTTCGTCCAGCGCCGTCACCACCGCGCCGTGGGCGTCCACGCGCTCGGGCACCTCGAGCCGGAGGTTGCGGGGCGCCAGCGGGTCGGGCTTTGCGATGAAGATGTCGTAGAGCTCGTATTTGCGCTCGCGGCCGATCTCCAGCGCGTCGCGGAAGCCCTCGGTCGTGATCAGCCCGGTGACCGCGCCCTTGCGCTCGATCAGCGAATTGGTGAACAGCGTCGTCGCGTGCACCGTGCGGTAGATCGCCGAGGGCGGGACCTTGCCGTCCAGCGCCTTCTTCACCCCGGTGATGACGCCGCGGGCGGGGTCGTCGTGGGTGGTCAGCTCCTTGGCCTTGTGGACTTGGCCGGTCGCCTGGTCGAAAATGATGATGTCGGTGAAGGTGCCCCCGATGTCGATCCCGAGCGCATGCGACTTGGTCACGAGTGCCTGTCCTTTGCCGGTTTGTTGGTACGAAATTTGAACGCTGGAGTATGATATAAGGTCTTGGCGCGCCGCCGTGCGCGGAGCGATTCCCCCCCGGGGCCGGCGACACTCCCGCAACCCTAATCCGGACTTGCCGTTGTCACAACAAAATAGGTCAGCTTCGCAGCCCTATGGCTGCTCGTCCGGCGCGGACGAGAGCCGCCGATGAGCGCAACGGCCGCCGCGGGCGCCCCCACCGAAACGGTGCCCTACCGGAACGTGATCCTGTTCAGCGTGGTGCTGTGCTCGGGGCTGCAGAGCATGGACACCTTCCTCGCCGCGGTCGCGCTGCCCAACATGAGGGGCGAGCTGTCGGTGTCGCAGGACGAGATCTCCTGGGTGCTGACCGCCTACCTGATCGCCGTCGCCATCGCCTCGCCGCCGATCGGCTGGCTCAGCCGCCGCATCGGCCGCAAGCGCTTCCTGATGAGCGTGATCGTGCTGTTCCTGATCTTCTCGATGCTGGCCGGCAGCTCGACCTCGCTGAGCGAGATCGTCACCTACCGTTTCCTGCAGGGCCTTGCGGCCGCGTCGCTGGTGCCGCTGTCGCAGCACATCATCCTCGACATCTTTCCCAAGGATAAGATCGGCTTCGCGCTCGGCTGGTGGTCGGTCGGCGTGATGTTCGGCGCGATCGTCGGCCCGACGCTGGGCGGCGCGCTCACCGAATACATGAGCTGGCGCTGGGTGTTTTACGTCAACCTGCCGATGGGCATGCTGGCGCTGACGATGATCGCGATCTTCCTGCCCGAAAGCGAGCGCAACGCCACCCAGCGCTTCGACTGGAGCGGCTTCCTGCTGCTGACCGTGGCGCTTGTCTCGATGCAGCTCATGCTCGACCGCGGCAACCGGGAGGACTGGTTCAGCAGCACCGAGATCGTCATCGAGGCCTTCCTCTTCGGCGCTTTCGGCTATGCCTTCGTCGTCCACATCCTGACCGCGCGGCAGCCCTTCCTGGACCCCCGCATCTTCCTCAACCGCAACTTCACCATCGGCCTGATCCTGGCGACCATGCACGGCGTGGTGATGGTCGGGCTGACCGGCCTGCTGCCGCCCTTCCTGCAAGGATTGATGGCGATGCCGGTGCTCACCGTCGGGCTGATCATGGCGCCGCGCGGGCTGGCGACCGCGGTGACCGCGACCATCTCGGGGCGGCTGCTGACCTTCCTCGACCCGCGCCCGCTCATCCTCGTCGGCATGGCGCTGATCGCCTTTTCGATGTGGATGATGTCGGGGTTCACGCCCGAGACCAGCATGATCTATTTCGTCATCGTGGTCATTCTCCAGGGCACCGGCTTCGGCATGTTCTTCGTGCCGGTCAACACGGCGGCCTTCTCGACCCTGCCGCCGCATTACCGCGGCGACGCCACCGCCTTCGTGAGCCTGATGCGCAAGATCGGCAGCAGCATCGGCGTCTCGATCCTGGTCGGGCAGTACATCCGCGGCGCGCAGTCGATCCATTCGGTGCTGTCGCAGAACGTCACGCCCTACAACGACACGCTGCGCCAGCAGCCGCTGCCGGAGATGTGGAGCATGGGCGACCTGCGCGGGCTCGCCTCGCTCGATCGCGTCGTGCTGCACCAGTCGCAGTTCCTCTCCTACCTGCACGACTTCGAATGGCTCGCGCTGTTCATCGTGCTGCTGATGCCGCTCATCCTGCTGATCGAGAGTCCGCTGCGCCGGGGCAAGCGCTGAGCCGCCGGCGGTTGTGAAACCGCGGCATCCTCGTGCTATACAGCGACAAACGAGGCCGCAACGGCCCGGATGACACGGCGCCGGGGAGACAGCACCGCATGTACATCAATGGCGAATGGGTCGCGGCCGAAGGCTCGAAGACCTTCGACGTGACCAACCCGGCGACGGGCGAGACGATCGGCCGGGTCGCCGACGGCGGCCGCGCGGAAGCGAAGGCCGCGATCGACGCCGCGGCGAAGGCCTTTCCCGCCTGGTCCGGCATCACCGCCTACGAGCGCTCGGCCCATCTCTACCGCGCCTGGCAGATCATGATGGAGCGCAAGGAAGACCTCGCGCGGACCATGACCGCCGAGCAGGGCAAGCCGCTGCGCGCCGCGCGCAACGAGGTTCAGTACGGCGCCGACTTCCTGTTGTGGTACGCGGAGGAGGCGAAGCGCGTCTACGGCGAGACCATCCCCGCGCCGCGCGGCGACCAGCGCTTCCTGGTGCTGCACCAGCCGGTCGGCGTGGTCGGCGCGGTCACGCCCTGGAACTATCCCGTCTCGATGATCACGCGCAAGGTCGCGCCGGCGCTCGCCGCGGGCTGCACCATCGTGCTCAAGCCGGCCGAGGCGACGCCGCTCTGCGCGGTCGAGGTCTTCAAGGTGCTGCACGACGCCGGCATCCCCGCGGGCGTCGCCAATCTCGTCACCGCGCTCGACCCGGCGCCCATCGGGGACGAGTTCCTCGCCAACCCCGCCGTGCGCAAGATCACCTTCACCGGCTCGACCGAGGTCGGCAAGATGCTGGCCCAGGGCGCCGCGGCGCAAATG
>CAZPFL010000314.1:0-3568 GCA_964585785.1 uncultured Rhodospirillaceae bacterium | reverse complement strand
CAAGCTGCTGAAGCAGTTCATGACGATGAACAAGATGATGAAGAAGGTCGGCAAGCTGGGAAAGAAGGGCATGATGCGGGGTGGTTTCCCGCCGATGCCCGGAATGCCGGGCATGCCGCCCCGCTTCTGACGTTAGAGCCGTCCTTGGGCGGCGTGGACGAGAGACGAACGATGAGGGATACGAAATAAGATGTCTTTGAAGATTCGACTAGCACGTGGCGGCGCCAAGAAGCGGCCCTTCTATCGCATCGTGGTGGCGGACTCCCGCATGCCGCGGGACGGACGGTTCATCGAGCGGGTTGGGACCTATAACCCGATGCTGGCGAAGGACCATCCGGAGCGGGTGACGCTGCAGACCGAGCGCATCCAGCACTGGCTGCAGATCGGCGCGCAGCCGTCCGATCGCGTCGCGCGGTTCCTGGGGCAGGCGTCGGTGATCCCCATGCCGAGCTTCCGCGAGCAGCCGAAGCAGAGCGCGCCGCGTCCCAAGACGCTGGAGCGCATGGCCGCGCGCGAGGAGAAGCGCAAGGCAGCGGAAGAAGCCGCAAAGGAAGCCTCTGCCGCCGCAGTGGCCGCGGCCGAGCAGCCGGCTGCGGAGCCGGCCGTAGAAGGTGCGGAAGGAGAGAAGGCGGAAGGATAGTCCTTCCGGTTTCGAGTGGGAACGATGGCACAGCGCGCTGAAACAAAGGACCGCAAGGTCTGCATCGGAGTGATTGCCGGGCCGCACGGGGTCAATGGCCTCGTGCGCGTCAAGAGCTTCACCACCGATCCGGAGGACGTGGCGGCCTATGGCCCGGTCACGGACGCCGCTGGCGCGCGCCAATTCCGCATCCGGCTGACCGGTAGCGCGCGCGACACGCTGATCGCGCGCATCGAGGGCGTGAAGGATCGCAACGCCGCCGAGGCGCTGCGCGGGGTGGAACTCTATATCGACCGCGCCCGGCTGCCGGCAGCCGACGAGGATGAGTTCTACCATACCGACCTGATCGGGCTGGCGGCGCGGTCGACCGACGGACGGGAGATCGGCACCATCACTGCGCTGTACGACTACGGCGCCGGCGACATGATCGAGATCCGCCTGCGGGCGGGCGGCTCGGAGCTGCTGCCCTTCACCAAGACCGTGGTGCCTGAGGTCGACCTCGAGCGCGGCTTCGTCGTGATCGCCCCGCCGTCTGTAACCGAAGCGCGCGCCGAGGACGCAGCCGAGGACGCCACCGAGAACATTGGCGGCGATGAGCGGATGGAGGTCGGCGCATGAGCTGGGATGTCCGCGTGCTCACAATCTTCCCCGAGATGTTCCCTGGGCCGCTCGGCGAATCGCTTGCCGGCAAGGCCTCGGTGGACGGGCTGTGGTCGCTGCGCACGGTCAATATCCGCGACTTCGCGCAAGACCGCCACGCCACGGTGGACGACGCGCCCTTCGGCGGCGGGCCGGGCATGGTGATGCGGCCGGATGTCGTGCACGCGGCGCTGGAATCGGTTGCGGATGCGCCGGGCCCGGTGATCTATCTCACGCCGCGCGGCCGGCCGCTGGATCAGGCGATGGTGCGGGATTTTGCTCGCGGCCCCGGCATGACGGTGCTGTGCGGCCGCTATGAAGGCGTCGACGAGCGGGTGCTCGAAGCGCATGACATGGTCGAGATCAGCCTCGGCGACTTCGTGCTGTCGGGCGGCGAGCCGGCGGCGATCGCCCTGATCGACGCCTGCGTGCGGCTGCTGCCCGGCGTTATGGGCGCCGCGGCGTCGCTCGCCGAGGAGAGCTTCGAGTCCGGGCTGCTGGAATATCCGCATTACACGCGGCCGGCCGAATGGCTGGGCCGCCGGGTGCCGGAAGTCCTGCTATCCGGCCACCACGAAAAGATCCGCGCCTGGCGGCGCGAACAGGCTGAACGCGTGACGCGGGAACGGCGCCCCGATCTCTGGGCTCGCAGCGTCGCACAGATTTAAAAAGCGAGGACGGAACGATGGATATTGTGCAACAGATAGAACAAGAACAGCTGGCGAAACTGGCGGAAAATCGCCAGATTCCGGATTTCCGGCCCGGCGATACGGTGCGCGTCAACGTGCGCGTCGTCGAAGGCACCCGCGAGCGCATCCAGGCGTTCGAGGGCATTTGCATCGGGCGCAAGAACGCGGGTCTGAACAGCGCCTTCACGGTGCGCAAGATCAGCTACGGCGAAGGGGTGGAGCGGGTGTTCCCCCTATATAGCCCGCGGGTCGAGGGCATCGAGCTCGTCCGCCGCGGTTCGGTGCGTCGGGCAAAGCTGTATTATCTTAGGGGACGGCGCGGCAAGGCGGCCCGTATTTCCGAAGACACGAGCCAGCGCCGGAGCGACAGCGCGGCCGTGCCGGAGACGGGGTCGGCGGAGAACCGGGACGTCGCGGACAACGGAACGGAGTCGTAAGCCGTCTTCGTTACGCCGGATTTGCAAGAATAAGCGGCGGTCAACGAACCGCCGCGGGAGCTGAGTAAAGACCATGAGCAAACCGCGCACGATGTTTCAGAAGATCTGGGACAGCCATGTCGTCGATGTGGAGGAAGACGGCACCTGCCTGCTCTTCATCGACCGCCACCTGACGCATGAGGTAACGACGCCGCAGCCCTACGAGGGCTTGCGGACGAGCGGCCGCAAGGTGCGCTGCCCCGAGCTGACGCTCGCGGTCATCGACCACAACATTGCGACGGACCGCAGCGAGGGCATCCCCGAGGACTCCCAGCTCCAGATCGACACGCTGATCCAGAACTGCAAGGAATTCGGCATCGAGCTGTTCCATTTCACCGATCCCCGCAACGGCATTGTCCATATTATCGGGCCGGAGCAAGGCTTTACCCTGCCGGGAACGACGCTGGTCTGCGGCGACAGCCACACGGCGACGCATGGCGCCTTCGGCGCGCTCGCCTTCGGGATCGGCACCTCGGAGGTCGAGCATGTGCTGGCGACCCAGACGCTGATCCAGGCGCCGGCGAAGAGCATGCGCGTCTATGTCGACGGCCATCTGCCTTTCGGCTGCACCGCGAAGGATCTGATCCTCGCCGTCATCGGCAAGATCGGCACCGGCGGCGGCACCGGTTGCGTCATCGAATACGCCGGGCCGGCGATCGAGGCGCTGTCGATGGAAGGCCGCATGACGGTCAGCAACATGACCATCGAGGCCGGCGCGCGGGCGGGCCTGATCGCGCCGGACGAGAAGACCTTCGCCTATCTCAAGGGCCGGCCGAAGGCGCCGAAGGGCGAGCTGTGGGACAAGGCGCTTGCCTATTGGAAGACGCTGCCTACCGACTCCGGCGCCACTTTCGATAAGGAAGTGCGCATCGATGTTTCCGAGATCGTGCCGCTGACCACCTGGGGCACCAGCCCGGAAGACGTGGTGCCGATCACCGGCGTCGTGCCCGACCCGAAGAACGCGTCCAGTGCCGAGCGCCGCACCAAGATGCAGCATTCGCTCGACTATATGGGCCTCATGCCGGGCACGAAGATGACCGACATCGAGGTCGACCGCGTCTTCATTGGCTCCTGCACCAACGGCCGGATCGAGGATCTGCGCGAGGTGGCGAAGGTCGCCAAGG
>CAZPFL010000313.1:0-3625 GCA_964585785.1 uncultured Rhodospirillaceae bacterium | reverse complement strand
GAAGAGGGCGACGTCACGGTCGCGGCGGTGCTCTCGGGCAACCGCAATTTCGAAGGCCGCGTGCACCCGATGTCGAAGATGAACTACCTCGCGTCGCCGCCGCTGGTCGTGGCCTACGCGCTGGCGGGGTCGCTCAAGGTCGACATGTACAAGGACCCGCTCGGCCAGGACAAGGACGGCAACGACGTGTTCCTCAAGGACATCTGGCCGTCGAACAAGGAGATCGCGGACACCATCGCGAAGTGCCTGACGCCGGAAATGTTCCGCAAGCGCTACTCGAACGTCGAGCAGGGCCCGGCGCAGTGGCGCAAGATCACGGGCGGCGACAGCGAGCTCTACGACTGGAATCCGGGCTCGACCTACGTCCAGCATCCGCCCTATTTCGAGGGCATGACGATGACGCCGGAGCCGGTGCACGACATTCACGGCGCGCGTCTCCTCCTCCTCCTCGGCGATTCGATCACGACCGACCACATCTCGCCGGCCGGATCGATCCAGCGCAACAGCCCGGCGGGCGACTACCTGCTCGAGCATCAGGTTCGGCCGAACATGTTCAACGTGTACGGCTGCCGGCGCGGCGCGCACGAGGTGATGATGCGCGGCACCTTCGCCAACATCCGCATCCGCAACGAAATGGCGGCCGGCACCGAGGGCGGCGTTACTGCGCACCAGCCGGAGGGACAGGTGATGTCGGTCTACGAAGCGGCGACGCTTTACAAGCGCGAAGGCGTGCCGACGATCATCATCGGCGGCAAGGACTACGGCATGGGCTCGTCGCGCGACTGGGCGGCGAAGGGCACTGCCCTGCTCGGCTCGCGCGCGGTGATCGTCGAGAGCTATGAGCGTATCCATCGCTCGAACCTGATCGGCATGGGCGTAATGCCGCTGCAGTTCAAGGATGGCGCCAGCCGCAAGTCGCTCAAACTGACCGGGACGGAGACGTTCGACATCACCGGCTTCGAAAAGGGCATCAAGCCGGGCATGGACGTGGCCTGCAAGATCACCCGCGCCGACGGGAAGGTCGAGCAGATCACGCTTTTGTGTCGCATCGATACGCTGGACGAGGTCGACTACTACATGAATGGCGGCATACTTCAGTATGTCCTCCGTCAGATCGTTAAGGAATCGAAGGCTGCCTAGCGCCTGAAAATAAGGCAACGCGGAGACCGGCTGCCGGTCTCCGCGTTAACCATGCGGTTGCGTCGTTGTGCCGAGACAGTGATAGGATGAGCGCGGAATCCAACGATCGGGGCTCACACCGACTCACCCGAAATTGATTCGTCCGGACAAACCGACGTACCTATGTTTCCCGCATGATGACGAGGGCAATCCCTGTATTTTTCGGTTTGTTCGCGCTGGTATCCGCCACGGGAAGCGGTGCCATGGCGGCCAGTGCTACGCGACACAGCCCCGTGGTCGTCGAGCTCTTCACCAGCCAGGGATGCTCGTCCTGCCCGCCCGCGGAGGCTTTCCTCGGCGAGCTGGCGCAGCGGAAGGACGTCATCGCGCTCGAGTTCCACGTAAATTATTGGGACTATATCGGCTGGAAGGACGCCTTTGCGCAGCCGGCCTTCGGCGTCCGGCAGAAGAAATACGTCAACAGCCTGCAGGGGCGCTACGCCTACACGCCGCAGATGGTGATCGATGGCTCGGCCGACGTGGTCGGCTCGCACCGCGACGAGGTCGATGCGCTCATTCAGCGGCAGCTGTCGGCGCGCCCGAAGGCGCCGACCATCTCGATGACCCGCAACGGCGACACCTTGAAGGTGTCCGTCGGCTCCGGAGTGCATAAGGGGGCCTACGACGTCGTTCTCGTCACCTTCGACAAGCCGCATGTCACCGACGTCGAGCGGGGTGAGAATCGCGGCCAGACGTTGAAGAACACCAATGTCGTCCGGGAATTGATGACCCTCGGCGCCTGGTCCGGCAAAGCGTCGACATACAACGTGTCGCTCGCCGGCAAGGCGGGGAACGGCGGCTGCGCCGTCCTCATCCAGAAGCAGGGCCAAGGCCCGGTTCTGGCCGCAGCGGAGATGCACTTCCAGCATTGACCGAGGCTGCTGCAGCGCCCTTACGCGCCCGACGCGGTCAGCCCCTTCGTCATCATATCTTCCAGCCGCCGTGCAAAGGCCTGCGGATCGGGCAGCGCTTCGCCTTCGAGCAACCGGGCCTGGTCGAGCAGCAGGTATGCCGCGTCCTTGAGCCGGTCCACCGCGCCGTCCCGCTCCGCTTCTTCCGCGAGGCGCTGAACCAGAGGGTGCTGCGGATTGATCTCCAGAATTCGGGCGAAGGACTGGTCGAGCTGCTTATGCTGCTTGAGCAGCCGCTCGAGGCGCATGTCGATGTCATTGTCGTCGGCGACGAGACAGACTGCGCTGGTCGTCAGCCGGTCCGAGCTGCGCACGTCCTTGACCGCGTCGCCAAGCGTTTGCTTCAGCAGTGCGATCAGCGTGCCGAGACCCTTGAGCTCCGTCTTCGGCTCCGCGTCGTCGGACGCCCCGTCCTCCGTCTTGATCGTGGACAGATCGGCGCCCGCGCGGGTCACTGACTTGAACGGCTTGCCGTCGAAGACGCCGACCGACGGGATCCAGAACTCGTCGACCGGGTCGGTCAGCAGCAGCACCTCGACGCCGCGCTTGCGGAAGCCTTCGAGCTGTGGGCTCCGCGCTACCGCGTCGATGTCCTCGCCCGAGATGTAGTAGATCGCCTGCTGACCTTCCTTCATGCGACCGACATAGTCCGCCAGGCTCACCAGGCCGTCGCCTTCGGTGGAGCGGAAGCGGATGACCTTGAGCAACTGGTCGCGGTAGGCGAAGTCTTCGTACAGGCCTTCCTTCAGCACCGCGCCGAAGTTGTTCCAGAAGGTCGCGTAGCTCTCTGGCTCGCTCTCCGCCTTCTTCTGCAGCTCGCCAAGGACCCGGTTGGTCAGGCCCGAGCGTATCTTTGCCAGGATCGGATTCTTCTGCAGCATCTCGCGGCTGACGTTGAGATCGAGATCCTGGGAATCGATGATGCCGCGCAGGAAGCGCAGCCAGGCGGGCAGCAGCTCCGGGCAATCGTCGGTGATGAACACTCGGCGCACGTAGAGCTTGATCGACGACTTGCGGTCCGGGTGGAAGATGTCGAACGGGCGCGTCGAAGGGATGAACAGCAGGCCCGTGTACTCGATCACCCCTTCGGCGCGGAAGTGCATCGTAAGCCAGGGGTCGTCCATCGCATGCGCGACGTGATGGTAGAACTCCTTGTACTGCTGCTCTTCGATCGTGTTGCGCGGCCGCGTCCAGAGCGCGGAGGCCTGGTTGACCGTCTCGGTCTCGCCGTCCTCCGCCGCAAGCAGGATCGGCAGCTGGATGTGATCGGAATAGGTTTTGATGATGCTGCGCAGCCGCGCCGGCTCGAGAAAGTCTGCCGCGTCGTCGCGCAGGTGCAGGGTGACCGTGGTGCCGCGCGTCCCGCGTTCGGCGGCCTCGATCGTAAAGCTGCCCTTCCCGTCCGAGGTCCATTGCCAGGCCTTGTCGCTGCCGGCACGCCGCGTGGTGACGGTAACCGTGTCAGCGAACATGAAGGACGAATAGAAGCCGACGCCGAACTGGCCGATCAAGCTGACATCCTTGCTGTTGTCGCC
>CAZPFL010000312.1:0-3628 GCA_964585785.1 uncultured Rhodospirillaceae bacterium | reverse complement strand
CAGCGTATCAACGCCGCCCGCGCATCCCTTCCATCTATCCACAATGTCAAACAACAAAAAAAGCGCGGGTAACCGCGCTACCCTGCGCGACGACGCGTTCCGTCGCCGACGCGGACCGGGCTTATACGCAACCGTACGCTTGGTGTCAAATCCTTTATGGCAATTATTTTAAAAGCGCCGAATTAAGAATAATTGATATTTTCCGGATATTTAGAAATATCCCACCGCGCGCCCAAAAATTCAGCGAACAATGTGCCGCAGCACCGCGCCACCGCCCCGTCATCGGCTCAAACGGACCCGGCACAGCCCCCCGCCCGGCGGAGAAAATCGGCCCGCCGCGGACCTTTGCCGCCCCGGCCATTGTAATATTTACCAAATTTTCGCCATACCCCCGGCGTTTACTTGGTCCATGACTTTGGCTAAGAAGGCCCATTAACCAGACTTGGCGACAGATCGCCGATATATGAAACTTCATAGTCTCGCGGCAATCCTCGCAGCACTGGTGCTTGCCGCCTCTTCTTCTATTGCCGATCCGTCACGGAGCAGCGAACGGCGCGACGCCGTTCGCGTGGCCGCCTCCACCCAGCTCGCCCAATTGCGCACCGGTTCCGACGAGGAGGCGACGGACGGCCCCGGCAACGAAGAAGGCTTCAACGGCTCCTGGTTCCCGACGACCAAGCCGCAGAACGAGCCCAACGACCTGGAGGAAAACGACACGGTCCTTCCGACCGACCCGTCGGAAATCCCGCCCGTGCCGCTGGACGCGCAATATCGCGTCGAGCGTGGCGACACCTTCAAGGCCGTACTGCTCCGCGCCGGCGTCGTGCCGGAAGACGCCGACCGGGCGATCCAGGCCCTCGCCAAGGTCTACGATCCGCGCCGCCTGCAGCCGGGCATCGAGATATTCCTCCAGCTGCAGCCGCAGCGAAAGAACCGCCCGCCGTCGCTGCTCTCGATCGACTTCGTCGCCGATACGGACACCGACGTGTCCGTGCTGCGGGAAAGCGACGGCACCTACACCGCAAAGACCTATCAACGCACGCTGACGCCGCGGCTCGCCTACGGCCGCGGGACCATCGAGTCGAGCCTGTACGAGGCCGGCCAGGATGCGGGCGTTTCCTCCGCCGTCCTCAGCAACCTGGTCAATCTCTACAGCTTTGACGTCGACTTCCAGCGCGACGTCCAGCCCGGCGACAGCTTCGAAATCCTGTACCAGCGCATGACCGACGAAAGCGGCGCCCCCGTCATGGACGGTAATATCCTGATGGCGTCCATGACGCTGAGCGGCGTCAAGACCACGCTCTACCGGTTCAAGACCAAGTCCGGATATTCGGACTATTTCGATGCCGAGGGCCAAAGCGTGCAAAAAAGCCTGCTGCGGACGCCGACCGACGCGGTGCGGATCAGCTCCCGCTTTGGAATCCGCAAGCACCCGATCCTCGGCTTCACCTTGATGCATCGCGGGATCGACTTCGCGGCGCCGGCCGGGACGCCGGTCTATGCCGCGGGCGACGGCGTGATCGAACGCGCGGGCTGGACCGGCTCCTACGGCAAATACATTCGCATTCGCCACAACAACACCTACAAGACCGCCTACGCGCATCTGCGCGGGCTCGCCGCCGGCATCGCGGTCGGCGTGCATGTCAAACAGCGCCAGGTGATCGGCTATGTCGGCGCGACCGGGCGCGCGACCGGGCCGCATCTGCATTACGAGGTGATCAAGGACGGCAAGCAGATCAATCCGCAGTCGCTGCGCCTCGCCGCGGGCTACAGGCTCAAGGGCGAGGAGCTGCAGGACTACAAGGAACGCGTCGCGAAATTAGCGGCGGAGCTCGACGCCTTCCGCGAGCGCATGGCGCACCGGGAGAACTGAAGCGCCGCTAGCGCAAATCCGGCAGCACGGCGTGAAGCGCCGCGAGGCAGTCGGCGCCCAGCCGGCGGCATCGGTCGGGCGACCAGCCAACCGCTTCGTCCGGCGCGTTCGCATTGTCCTTGAACGGCATCTCCAGCGTCATCGCGAGGCAGCCGAAGGTCTCGGCCATATCGTTGGCGCACATGGTGAGGTTCGCGTTCTTGCTCTTGGGATAGCCATGCTCGGTCTGAAAATCCGGGTTGGCCCGCGTCAACGCCTCGAAATAGGCCGGCAGCAGCTGGCGCTGCCGATCGGAGATCGACGGCACGTTGTCGCCGCCGGCGATGAACACATACGGCAGCCCTTCGTCGCCGTGCACATCGAGCGCGAAGTCGACGCCGGTCTCCGTCATGCGCCGGCGGACATGGTAGACCTCGGGGCTGCGCGCCAGCGTCGGCTCGGCCCATTCGCGATTGAGGTTCGCGCCGGCCGCGTTTGTCCGAAGGTTGCCGAGCACGCTGCCGTCGGGGTTCATGTTGGGCACGACGTAGAGCGTGGCCGCGGCGCGAACGGCCCGGGCGACGGCGTCGCCGGGATCGAGCAGGCGGTCGACGAACCCTTCCATCCACCATTCCGCCATGGTCTCGCCGGGGTGCTGGCGGCCGACCACCCAGCAAGCGCGCCGGTCCCCGCGCTCGGCGCCGTCGGGATCGGCGATGACCAGCAGGTCCAGGTCGTCGCCGTTGACGGTCTCGCCGAGCACCTCGAGCGCGACCCCCGGCGCGGTCTGGCAGCGCGCGACGAAGTCGCGATGACGCTCGCGTGAATAGGGCGCGAAATATGCGAAAGTGATCGAATCATGCTGCGGCGTGAGGCGGAAGCCGAGCACGCCGTCTTCATAGGTCGTCGGCACGCGGAACCAGTGCACCCGGTCATAGGACGCGCAAGCCCGGTAGTTCTCCCAGCCTTTCTTGTAGGAGGCCTCGCCGGCATTGAGGATGGAAAAGCGGCAGTCGATGCCGCGCACGCCCGACGCGCGAAAATGAAACCACTGAAAGAAGTCCGCCGCCGTGTCCTTGCGGATACGCAAGCGCACGTCGGCGGGGTCCGAGGCGTCGACCACCTCGATATTTCCCGAATCGAAATTACTGCTGATCTTCATGATCCCGCCCCATGATTCGCCCGCTTTCGCGGGCCATGCTAGTAAGGATGCGCGCCTGGATAGAACGCGTCGGCAGGATAGACATACATGTTCGACAAGAGGGTGAAAACCACCGCGGAGGCGCTCGGCGGAATCAAGGACGGGCAAACCGTCATGCTGAGCGGCTTCCAGCGCATCGGCGCGCCGGAGACGCTGATCCTGGCGCTGCTCGAAACGGGCGCCAAAGGCCTCACCCTGATCGCCAACGGCATCGGCTATCCCGGCTCGGGAATTTCGCAGCTCGTCGAGGCCGGGCGGGTCGAAAAATACATCGCCAGCAGTGGCCGCGGGCGGGGCCCGGAAATGTCGCCGTTCGAGAAGCTGTGGTCCGACGGGAAGATCGAGCTCGAGCTCGTGCCCCAAGGCACCTTCGTTGAGCGCATCCGGGCGGGCGGCGCCGGGCATGCCGGCTTCTACACGGCGACCGCGGTGGGCACCGACCTCGCCGCCGGCAAGGAGCAGCGCCGCTTCGGCGACCGCGACTACATCTTGGAGACCGCCCTGACCGCCGACTTCGCCTTGCTGCGCGCCGAGCGCGGCGACCGCTTCGGCAATCTCATCTTCCGCGGCAGCCA
>CAZPFL010000311.1:0-3687 GCA_964585785.1 uncultured Rhodospirillaceae bacterium | reverse complement strand
GACGGGCAAGGGCAACGACCAGGTCCGCTTCGAGCTCAGCTATTATGCTCTCAACCCGGACATCAAGGTGATCGCGCCCTGGCGCGAGTGGGACCTGACCAGCCGCACCCGGCTGATCGAATACGCCGAGCAGCACCAGATTCCGGTGCCGAAGGACAAGCGCGGCGAGGCCCCCTTTTCCGTCGACGCCAACCTGCTGCACATCTCCGCAGAGGGGAAGGTGCTGGAAGACCCGGGGCAGGAGCCGCCGGATTACGTCTATTCGCGCACCGTCGACCCGCAGGCTGCGCCGGACAAGCCGACCGTCATCGCGATCGACTTCGAGCGCGGCGACCCGGTCGCCGTTGACGGCAAGAAACTCGGGCCGGCGGCGCTTTTGACGCGGCTCAACGAGCTCGGCGGCGCCAACGGCATCGGCCGCGTCGACTTGGTCGAGAACCGTTTCGTCGGCATGAAGTCGCGCGGCGTCTACGAGACGCCAGGCGGTACGATCCTCGCCGTGGCGCACCGCGCGATCGAGTCGATCACGCTCGACCGCGAGGCCTGCCATCTCAAGGACGAGCTGATGCCGCGCTATGCCGAGCTGATCTACAACGGCTTCTGGTTCGCGCCGGAGCGCGAGATGCTGCAGGCGCTGATCGACAAGAGCCAGGAGATGGTCACCGGCACCGTGCGCCTCCGGCTCTACAAGGGCAACGCCACGGTGATCGGCCGCGAGAGCCCTTACAGCCTTTACAGCCTGGCGCATGTCACCTTCGAGGAAGACGCGGTCTACGACCAGCGCGACGCCGAGGGCTTCATCAAGCTGAACGCACTGCGTCTGCGCCTGGCCAAGCGGCGGGGCGGCTGATCGCGGCGTCTCAGTGCGGCAGCAGGTCTACGCCGATCACCCAGCCATGGGTGAGGATGAGCGCCAGGTAAAGGCCGATCCCGCCCGCGACGCGGCCGAGCCCGATGCCGGCCCAGTCGATCCGCGTGCGGCCCTGGATCGCCGCCAGGAACGGGATGACCGAGGTCGTCAATGCGACCGGCCCCCAGGCGGAACCGAGGCTCGCGCGGCGGCGGCTATCGATATGCGCCATGCCGCCGAAGGCGAGGATCGCCATGCCGCCGAACAGGACGACGCTCGCCTCGTCGCCGTTGGCCAGCAGATGCGCCACGGCCCAGAGTCCGATGCCCCAGAGCGCGGGATGGCGGGTGACCGTGATGATACCTATGAGCGGCCGCGGCCCGTCGAGATAGCGCTCGCCCGCGACCATCGTCACGCTCTGCGTCGTCAGGCCGGCGACGATGAAGATGCAGGCGAAAGGCATGACCGCGTAGGGGATATGCCGGAGCGCCGGGGTGTCCGGCCAGATCGTGTAGAGCGGCGTCGCCCTATAGGCGAGGATCACCCAGGCGAGCCCGGCGAAGGCGAAGACCGAGTGGATCAGGCGAAAGCCGTTCGTGCCCAACGCCTTGATGAGACCTTCGCGCACCGCTACGCTGGACAAGACAAAATGTCCGCCGACGAAAAACGCAACAGCCAAGAAGAGCGCCTGTATCGTGCCTACCATCTGCGCCATTATTCGTGGGAAGCCGGTCCGCGTCCATATTGCTCTTCGGGGATTGCGACATCATGACCGGTGACGCGAAGGAGACTCCGAAGGCGCCGGGCGACGATCCGGTCGCAACCGCGATCCTGGAGACGCTGTCCGTGCTCGGGCCGGGCGCGTCCATCAGCCTGATGGACGCCGCGCGGGCCATCGCGGACGAGCGCCGGCGGCCGACGGACGGGCCCGAGCTGTGGCGGCGCTACATGAACGCGGTGCGGCAACAGGCCATTCACCTTGCCAGGCAGGGGCGGATCGAGATCACCCGCAAGGGCCAGCCCGTCGATCCCAAGAATTTCAAGGGCGTCGTGCGGCTGCGCCTGCCGGCGCCCGGGTAGCAGAGCCCGGCGGCGGGCGATTTGCGAATATCAGAGTGTGGGCTCTTCGACGCCCGCCTGGCGGCAGGCGGCAGTCAGCGTATTCATCAGCAGACAGGCGATGGTCATCGGCCCGACGCCGCCCGGCACCGGCGTGATCGCGCCCGCCATCTTGATCGCCTCCGGAAAGCAGACATCGCCCACCAACCGGTATTTCCCGGGCGCTTCCTGCTTCGGCACCCGGTTGATGCCGACATCGATGACCGCGGCGCCCGGCTTGATCCAGTCGCCGCGGATGATCTCGGGGCGTCCGACCGCGGCGACCAGAATGTCGGCGCGGCGGCAGGCGCCGGGCAGGTCGCGGGTGCGCGAATGCGCCACCGTGACGGTGCAGTTCTCGCGCAGCAGCAGGGCCGCCATCGGCTTGCCGACGATGTTGGAGCGCCCGACGATCACCGCTTCGAGGCCCGACAGGTCGCCGAGTCGGTCCTTGAGCAGCATCAGGCAGCCGAGCGGCGTGCAGGGGACCATGCCCTTGCCGCCGGTCGCCAGCCGCCCGGCGTTGATGACGTGAAAGCCGTCGACATCCTTCGCGGGCGCGATCGCATCGATCACCTTGTCGGGGTCGATCTGATCCGGCAGCGGCAGCTGCACCAGGATGCCATGCACCGCGGGGTCTGCGTTGAGCCGGGCGATCAGGTCGAGCAGCACCCCCTCGCGCGCGTCGCCCGGCAGCGTGTGCTCGAAGCTCCGCATGCCGGCATCGACCGTCTGCTTGCGCTTGTTGCGGACATAGACGCCGCTGGCCGGATCGTCGCCGACCAGCACGACCGCGAGACCGGGAACCAGACCATGCGCCGCCGTCACCCGGCCGACCGCGTCGGCGACGCGGGCGCGAAGCGCGGCGGCGAAGCCCTTGCCGTCGATGATCTGGGCGTCAGTCATGGCGTTCCTCGAACCATTGGATGAGCGCGCGCTCAAGCATTGCCGGGTCGCCGGCGACATGGACGACCTTGTTGCGGTCCTTGGCGCCGCCGGCGATCGAAAGCGTGGATTTCGGCAGCTTCCAGCTTTTGGCGAGGAGTTTTATTAACGCGGCGTTGGCCTTACCGGACTCCGGCGCCGCGGTCACCCGGACCTTGAGCGCGCTGTCGCCCGCGGCGTCGACCGCCACGCAGTCGATGCGGTCGGCGCCGGCCTTCGGCGTCAGGCGCACGGTTACGGTGATCCCGTCGGCATGCCGACGGATCGGCGCCGCCGTCACGCAGGCCAATACTCGACCAGCAGCCGCTGGACGAAGAACAGCAGCAGCAAGAGAACCAGCGGCGACAGATCGATGCCGCCAAGACTCGGCAGAATGCGCCGGATCGGCCGCATTGCGGGCTCGGTGACGCGGTATAGGAAATCGCCGACCATGTAGACGAAGCGGTTGTTGGTGTTGATCACGTTGAAGGCGATCAGCCAGCTCATGACCACTTGGATGATGATCAGCCAGACATAGAGGTTGATGATCTGAAGGATCAACCACAGCAACGACATCATGCCCGCGAGTCCCCCCGTTTGCGACGATCGGCGCAACCTAGCCGCATACGCTCAAGGGTGGCAAGGCCTTGCGGGCTCTTGGGTCGGATTGGGCGACGCGGCGGCGCTTGACAGAAAACCGGGAGGCTCACATATTCCGCACGCTCCGGCGGGCCCAGTCCGCCGGCTGCAATGCACCCGATGGGGCCGTAGCTCAGCTGGGAGAGCGTCGCGTTCGCAATGCGAAGGTCAGGGGT
>CAZPFL010000310.1:0-3700 GCA_964585785.1 uncultured Rhodospirillaceae bacterium | reverse complement strand
CCGCCACCTCCTTGGCGTGCTGCGCCTCGTTGTAGCCCTGCTCGTGGAAGCCGATGGAGAAGCTGCGCACCGGCCGCGACGCGTTCGCCTGCATCAGCGCGACGACGGTCGAGGAGTCGATGCCGCCGGACAGGAACGCGCCGAGCGGCACGTCGGCCACCATGCGCCGGCGCACCGCGTCGCTCAGCAACGCCTCGAGCGCATCCGTCGCTTCGGTCGCGTCCATTTTTGTGCGTTGGGCGAGCCCCGCCTGGACCACGTCGTCGAACGACCAGTAGCGTTTGACCTCGGGCGCCTGACCCGGCCGGAAGATCGCGAGCCCGCCCGCCGGCAGCTTCGCGACGTTGCGATAGATCGACCAGGGACCCGGCACGTAATTGTGCCGCATGAAGGCGGCGAGCGCATCGCGGTCGATTTCCGGCGTCCAGCCCGCATGCGCGCGCAGCGCCTTCAGCTCGGAGCCGAACAGCAGAAGCTGCCCGAACCAACCCCAGTAGAGCGGCTTGATGCCGAGCCGATCCCGCACGAGATAGAGCCGCCGCTCTTGGCTATCCCAGGCCGCGAAGGCGAACATGCCGATCAGCCGCGGCAGCGTCGCCTCGACACCCCATTGTGCGAAGGCCTCGACCAGCACCTCGGTGTCGGAATGGCCGCGGAACCTGGCGCCGCGCGCCTCCAGCTCGGGACGCAGGTCGTCGGCATTGTAGATCTCGCCGTTGTAGGTCAACACCCAGCGGCCGTCACCGGAAAGCATCGGCTGGTGCCCAGCCTCGGACAGGTCGACGATGGAAAGTCGGCGATGGCCGAGCGCCACCCCCGCCACGTCATCATGCCAGTAACCGCTGCTGTCCGGCCCGCGATGGACCATGACGTCGGTCATCGCGCGGACGCTTTCGCCGAGCGCGCCGCCGCGCCGCGCCGGGTCCCAGAGGCCCGCTATGCCGCACATGACTTGGGGGCCCCGCTCAGTCCGCGGCCACGACCTGCTTCAGGTAGAAGTCGTAGGTGCGGGCGAGCCCGTCGCGAAGCGACGTCTGCGCCCGCCAGCCGAGCGCGTGCAGCCGGCTCACGTCGAGCAGCTTCCGCGGCGCGCCGTCGGGCTTGGAGGCGTCGTAGCGGCGCTCGCCCTGGAAACCCACGACCTCGCAAATGGTGCGCGCGAGCTCATCGATCGTCACGTCTTCACCAGTGCCGATGTTGACCGGTGGCTCGTCGGAATAGGTCTTCATCAGGTGGACCAGCGCGTCGGCCAGGTCGTCGACATACAACAGCTCGCGGCGTGGCCGGCCGCTGCCCCAGACGGTGACCGCCGGCGCGCCCGCGACTTTCGCCTGGTGCGCCTTGGCCATCAGCGCCGGCGCCACATGGCTCGAGTCGAGATCGAAGTTGTCCTCGGGCCCGTAGAGGTTCGTCGGCATCGTGGAAACAAAGTCGCAGCCATATTGCCGGCGATAGGCGCGGCACATCTCGATGCCCGCGATCTTGGCGATGGCGTACCATTCGTTGGTCGGCTCGAGCGGACCCGTCAGGAGCGCGTCTTCGCGCATCGGCTGCGGCGCCAGGCGCGGATAGATGCAGGAGGAGCCGAGAAACATCAGCTTCTTCACCCCGACCGCCCGCGCCGCCTCGATCACATTCGTTTCGATGGCGAGATTGTCATAGATGAACTCCGCCGGATGGGTGTCGTTGGCGTAGATGCCGCCCACCTTGGCCGCGGCGAGGAAGACCACGTCGGGTTTCGTCGAGGCCATCCAGGCTTCGGTCTCGGCCTGGCGCCTCAGATCGACCTGGCCGCGCGGCGCGGTCACGATCTCGCACGTCTCTTGCGCGAGGCGGCGGCAGATCGCCGAGCCGACCATCCCGCCATGGCCCGCGACCCATACGCGGCGGCCGTCCAATGTGAAGCGCGTCTCAGTCATGGCGGTTCCGGCGCGTTTGTTCCTCGCGCACCTCGACAAGATCGGAGTCTACCATCTCGGCCACCATGTCTTCGAAGCGGGTCGTCGCCTTCCAGCCGAGCTTGAGCCGTGCCTTCGACGGGTCGCCGAGCAGGCAGTCCACCTCGGTCGGGCGGAAGTAGCGCGGGTCGACCTTGATCAGCGTCTCGCCCTTGGCCGCGTCCACGCCGACCTCGTCGACGCCGGCGCCGCGCCATTCGATCGTCCGGCCGATCCGGGCGAAGGCCAGCTCGACGAATTGCCGGACCGAATGCTTCTCGCCCGTCGCCAGCACGTAGTCGTCGGGCTCCGGCTGTTGCAGGATCTTCCACATGCCGACGACATAGTCGCGCGCATGGCCCCAGTCGCGCTCGGCGTCGAGATTGCCGAGATAGAGGCAGTCCTGCAGCCCCAGCTCGATCGCGGCGGCCGCGCGGGTGATCTTGCGCGACACGAAGGTCTCGCCCCGCGTCGGGCCCTCGTGATTGAACAGGATGCCGTTGCTCGCGTGCAGCCCGTAGGCCTCGCGATAGTTCACCGTGATCCAGTAGGCGTAGAGCTTGGCCGCGCCGTACGGGCTGCGCGGATAGAAGGGCGTCTCCTCGTTCTGCGGCGTCTGGCGCGCCCTGCCGTAGAGCTCGGATGTCGAAGCCTGGTAGAAGCGCGTGCTCTTTTCCAGGCCGAGGATGCGCATCGCCTCGAGCAGCCGCAGCGTGCCCAGCGCGTCCGCGTTCGCTGTGTATTCCGGCGTCTCGAAGCTGACCATGACGTGGCTCTGCGCCGCCAGGTTATAGATCTCGGTGGGCTGGACCTGCTGCACCAGCCGGATGATGTTGGTCGCGTCCGTCATGTCGCCGTAATGCAGCAGGAAGCGCAGCGCCTCGTCATGCGGGTCCTGGTAGAGGTGGTCGACCCGCCCCGTGTTGAAGGAGGAGGAGCGGCGCTTGACGCCGTGCACCTCGTATCCCTTGTCGAGCAGGAAGTCGGCGAGGTAGGCGCCGTCCTGGCCCGTGACGCCGGTAATCAGAGCGACTTGCTTGGTCAATCCGCTTTCCTCATCGCTGCGCAGTGGAATTACGCTGCTCGTTATAATACGAGCCAGCCCTATAAATCTCCGCATAAAGGGAGGCCACACTACCCCGCGTCAGGCGGGTTCGGGCATCCTCAGCCACGCCGCGTCGGTCGTAACGCTCGGGCCATACCACTTTTCCCGCTGCCGGCGGATCAATGAGGTTGCCCAGGCACTGCGCCACGGCGTAAGCATCGGGGACAGCGGACGTCATGATGACCACGAGGCCGGTCAGGCAATACTCGGCAAATTTCGTCGGGAAAGCCGCCCGGTTTGTTTTCGTGGGTTCACGCAACATGAATGCGGCGTCGGCTGCATTGAGATAGCCGTTCATTTCGCTAATCGTGGCGCTTTGCAAGACGGCATTCCTGATACCGGGATAGTTGCGAAGCCGCTGCTCCGCCGCCGCGATTTCAGGCGTCAGCACCAGAAGACGCGCCCGGGGATCGTTCGCTTGTATCTCGGCGAACAGCGCCAGCGTCGCGTCGAAACATTGGTAGGCCGCCAGGCTTCCGCTGAACGCAAAGACGCGGTTTTCCTCCCCAAAGCCAAGCCTGCTCCGCGTTTGCCCCCGCAGCGCCGCATCGAGATGAAAGAGCTTGCCGGACGCCGTACACGGAATGACACGCCGCGGCTTGCCGTCGATATCCGGCTCGGCGATCGTCTCCAGCGTGCTGGACACGAAAATCGCCCG
>CAZPFL010000309.1:0-3729 GCA_964585785.1 uncultured Rhodospirillaceae bacterium | reverse complement strand
GTCAGCAACGCCGCCGCCGTGATCGACAGGATGTAGCCGGCCGAGCCCTCGTTGCCGAAGATGATGCCGATGACCAGCAGGTTGGCGAACACCTCACTGAGCAGCCGGACGCCCGCGACGACGTTGTAACAGCCGCTGCCGAGCCCGCCGAAGCGCGAGACCAGAAACTCCTGCACGCTGCCGCAGCCGTGCCGAAAGCGGATGCCGTCGACGATCCAGCCGCCGGTGAGAAAGGAGAGGTAATAGGCCGTGTAGGCGAGCGCGCCCGCGATACCGTAGTAGTAACCGAGGATTCCCGCATTGAGCAGCGAGCGCGCGAAAATCCAGGTCGTGACCTGCGAGAACACCAGCATCAGCAGGCCGGGCGCCGCGCCCTCGTCGGAATAGCCGCGGAAGAAGGCCTGCACCGTTCGCACCCTGGGCGAGACGAGGAAGGTCACCAGGGTGATGACGCCGACGAGGCTTAGAAGCGGGATCGACTGCACGGCAGGCTCCAGGGAATGAGAGCGGGCGTTTATTATGCCGGCGTCGGAGATGCAACGCCCGATGCTTCGCCCTTCGATAGTGCGAAACCCGGCCGCCGGCAACTAACAGAGTGGTGATCGGCGGGTGATGGCCGCACCGGGCGCAGACGCCGCTCAGCCATCGCCCTTGCGCAGGCTCGGCCAGTCGGGCTTGCGCTTCTCGTTGAAGGCGGCCAGCCCTTCGGCGTGGTCGTCGGTCGCGAACAGGAGCGCCAGCTCCGCCTGGGCGTAGGACAGGGAGTCGTCCTCGGTCATCTCCCACATCCGGCTCATGGCGGCCTTGCCGCGCCGCACCGCCGTCGGCGCGTTGTCGAGGACGCGCGCGATCAGCCAGTCGCACTTGGCGTCCAGTTCCGCCGCCGGCACGACATAGTTGACCAGTCCCATCGCCAGCGCGGCGTCGGCGTCGAAGAACGCGCCGGTGACCGCCATCTCCATCAGCCGGCGGCGCGGGATCAGCCGCCGGAGCGACGCCACGATGAACAGCGGGAAGAGGCCGATCCGCACCTCCGGCAGGCCGAAGCGCGCGTGGTCGGCCGCCACCGCCATGTCGCAGAGCGACAGCACGCCCAGCCCGCCGGCCAGCGCATCGCCGTTGACCCGCGCGACCAGCGGCTTGCCGAAGCGGCGGACCGCGCGGGCGAAGCGGACATAGGGGTGCTCGAGCGCCGCTTCGTCCAGCTTGAGGGCGGTATACTGGGTGTCGGGCTTGAGATCCGCGCCGGCGGAAAAGGCCTTGTCCCCTGCCCCGGTCAGCACGACCGCCCGGATCGCCGGCGCCTCATCCGCCTCCCGAAGCGCCGCTTCCAACGCGCTGAAAACAATGCCGTTCAGCGCGTTGCGCCGTTCCGGGCGGTTGATGGTAAGCCACAGCACGGCGCCGCGCTGCGCCGCGATGACTGAATTGTCGCTCTGCATGGTCACGGGATTCCAATTCCTCTCTTTCAGTCGCCGGCTCGATTATTCATTATTCACGGGTATCCGAACAGCGAGAGACAGGCCGCCGTTCCGGCCGACTGCCCGATTGCGAGGCGCAAATGCAGACTCACACGCTTGAATCGGAAAAATCGACCGAGGGCATGGTCGACTACGACCGGAACTCCGCCGCACAGCAGCGTATGGTCAGGCTCCATGACGAGCATATTCGCGGTCTCGTCGAACGCCTCGGTCGCGTCGAGCCTGAAATGAAGATTGTCGACTACGGCTGCGGCCCCGGCATGAGTGCGATCAACGCCGTGAAGCCCGCCATCGATGCCTATCGCGCGCGGTTCCCGGAGGCCCCGATTGCCGTTTGCCACGCGGACCAGCCGGGAAACGACTGGAACGCGCTGTTCGCGCTGGCGGCAGGTCCGTCAGGCTACCTCGAGGGAACGACGGCGATCCGGACCGAGGCCGCCATCGGCAGTTTCTACGATCAGATGGTCACGGAGGGCTCGGTCGCGCTCGGCACCTCCTTCGCGGCCAGCCACTGGTTCAGCCATGCGGTCCGCCTTCACGCGCCGGGCACGATCTGGTTCGCCGACTTGACCGGATCGGCGCGGGCCGAAATGGCCGCCTTCGCGCAGCAGGACTGGACCCGTTTCCTTCGTTGCCGGGCGCGGGAACTGCGGCCCGGCGGCTTCCTTCTCGTGTCCACCCTGGGCGCGGTTGCCGAAAGCGGCGCGATCAACGGCACGGCGGCATCCGGCCGCGGGATCTATCGGGCCATCCAGCGCGTCGCCCAGGAAATGGCCGACGAGGGCCTGATCGACCGGAAGGTTCTCGACAGCTTCGTCTTCGGACTGTGGTTCATGACCGACAGCGAAGCGCGCGCGCCGCTCGAGTCCGATCCCGCCCTGGCAAAGGCCTTCGCCATCGAACACCTCTCGGTCGAGCCGGCCCCGGTCAATCCATCCGACATCTTCGCCGGGTCGCTCGGCGATCCGGCCGAGTATGCGCGGCGCTACGTCGGATATACCCGCGCTTTCGGCGATTCGACCCTGCGGACCCAGCTTTTCGATCCCAGCGCCGGCGGCGCGGCGGAGGCGGACCGGCTCGCCGGGGAATTCTACCGCCGGCTGGAGGCGCTGTATCGGACGTCCGGCGCAAAATACGCTTGCGAGATCTGGCATCTGACGGTGATCCTGCGAAAAACCTGATCCGCACGCGCCTGGCCGGAGAATTTTGCGCAGTGCAGCATCGGATGCTGGTCACGGCGCCGTTCTTTGCCTACCCTCGCCCGAGCGACGACGCCACGCAGGGTCCCGGTCGACCATGACTGTATAACCGATGTCTCCCATGCCTGAACGGTACCGAGACCGACATCACGCCCCATGACCGCCGAAACGATCGACCGCGTCGACGAAGAGGAAACTGCATACTCTCCGGCCCGGCGGGCGATGATTCTCGCCTCGATCACGGTCTCCCAGACGCTCTACGGCATGACCTTTCTCATGGTCGCCGTGGTCCTGCCGCAGATCCAGGGCAGCCTTTCGGCGACGCAGGACCAGATCTCCTGGGTCGTCACGCTCAACATCCTGGCGACCGCGATCATGACGCCGATGGCGGGCTGGCTCAGCGCCAAATTCGGCTGGCGGAACGTGATGCTGGTCAGCCTCGCCGGCTTCACGATCGCCACCGTGCTCTGCGGCATGGCGCAGTCGCTCGAATCCCTCGTCTTCTACCGCGTGCTGCAGGGCGGCCTCGGCGCGCCGATCACGCCGATCGGCAACGCGGTCATTCTCGATGTCTATCCGAAGCGCCAGCACGGGACGGCGACCGCGATCTATGGCATGGGCGTCGTCGTCGGGCCGATCATCGGCCCGGTTTTCGGCGGATGGCTCAGCGACATCTACGACTGGCGCTCGACTTTCTGGCTCATCGTGCCGATCAGCATCGTCGCCCTCGGCGCGCTTTGGGCCTACCTCCCCGACGGCGGCAAGGAAAAGGACACGCGCTTCGACTGGACGGGCTTCCTCACCCTGTCGGTCGCCGTCTGCGCGCTGCAATTGATGCTCGACCGCGGCAACCGCGTGGACTGGTTCGATTCGCGCGAGATCATCCTCGAGGCGGCGCTGTCGGTGGCGGCCTTCTATGTCTTCATCGTGCACAGCCTGACGGAGCGCCGGCCGTTTCTCAATCCGCGCCACCTGCGCGACCGCAACTACAGCGTCGGCCTGATCATCGTCTTCATCTACGGCATGCTCAATTTCACACCGATGGTGCT
>CAZPFL010000308.1:0-3743 GCA_964585785.1 uncultured Rhodospirillaceae bacterium | reverse complement strand
GATCGACGCCTCGAAGCCGGCGAGCGCCAGGAGCCCCGCCCCCAACAGGAAGCCGAAGCCCTTGACCGCGTTCTTCGAGCCCGTCAGCACCGCGACCCAGCGGAACAGCGCGCCGTCTTCCGTCGACGGCGCGCGTGTCGTCGCGCGCCGGTCTTCCGAAGACGGCGGACGGACGGAACCGTCCGCCGGCGCCAGCAGCTTGACCGCGCTCTTCGAGCTCATCTTGGCGAGGTCCTTGGCGACGCCCGAGACGCCCTGCACCGCCATGACGAAAATGACCGAGACCGTGATCGTCCAGGCAGGATCGAGCTGGGCGAGCGCGACCAGCGCCGCGATCTGGAGCGCCAGGCCGGCGTAGAGCGTGCGCGTCAGCCCGAAGCGCGCGGCGATCCAGCCGGCGCCGAGATTGGTGACCACGCCCATGAACTCGTACAGCAGAAAGAGATAGGCGAGCTGGATCGGCGTGAAGCCCAGCGTGTCGAAATGCAGAAGGACGAGCATGCGGAGCGCGCCGTCCGTCAACATGAAGGCCCAGTAGGCCGCCGTCACCGCGACATAGGCGGCGAGTCCCTGCGGGCGTTCCTTGGCGGCGGCGTCGGTCATCGCGCGGCCCCTTCGCCCATACCCGCGACCACCAGGCGCGTCACGTCGGCCAGCCGCCAGGCGTAGCCCCACTCGTTGTCGTACCAGGCGTAGACCTTCACCTGGGTGCCGCCGACGACCATGGTGGATGGCGCGTCGACGATCGCCGAGCGCGGGTCGTTGACATAGTCGGCGGAGACGAGCGGCCGCGTCTCGTAGCCGAGGACGCCCTTAAGCCTGCCGCCGGCCCATGTCTCGAACAAACCGTTGACCTCCGCCACCGTGGTCGGGCGCTTCATCTCGAAGACGCAGTCGGTGAGCGAGGCGTTGAGCAGCGGCACGCGCACCGCGTGGCCGTTCAGCCGGCCCTTCAGCTCCGGATAGATCAGCGTGATCGCGGTCGCCGAGCCGGTCGTCGTGGGCACCAGCGAGTTCAGCGCCGAGCGCGCGCGGCGCAGATCCTTCGCCGGGCGATCGACGATGGTCTGCGTGTTGGTGACGTCGTGGATCGTGGTGATCGAGCCGTGCAGGATGCCGATCGCCTCGTGCAGCACCTTGACCACCGGTGCCAGGCAGTTGGTCGTGCAGCTCGCTGCCGTGACCAGGTGATGCACCGCCGGGTCGTAGAGGTCGTGGTTGACGCCGTAGACGATGTTGAGCGCCGGGGCTTCCTTGATCGGGGCGGAGACGACGACCTTCTTCACGCCGGCGTCGAAATAGGGCTGCGTCTTGGCCGGCGTCTTGAACACGCCGGTGCAGTCGACGACCAGATCGACGCCATAGGCCTCGAGCGGCAGCGCTTCGATCGTTTTCGCCGTGGTCAGCGCCATGCGCGTGCCGTCGATGCTGACGCTCTCCGCGTCATGCGCGAAGGCGGCGGGCCAGCGGCCGTGCACCGTGTCGAATTCCAGGAGATGCGCGTGCTGCGCCGGGTCGCCCTTCGCGTCGTTCAACAGCACGATCCGGGCGTCGATGCCGTCCTCGATGAAGGCGCGCAGCGCCAGCTTGCCCATGCGGCCGAGGCCG
Source organism: uncultured Rhodospirillaceae bacterium (assembly GCA_964585785.1). GTDB lineage: Bacteria > Pseudomonadota > Alphaproteobacteria > UBA8366 > UBA8366 > WHUA01. Next base: position 2,135 of record CAZPFL010000308.1, on the reverse strand, counting down.
TTGATCGCGATGTTGACCATATCGCGCCCTTTCCTGTTTCAGTCGGCGAAATACCGCCGCGTCCGGTTGGCGAAGGCGACAAGCGACAGCATCACCGGCACCTCGACCAGCACGCCGACGACGGTGGCGAGCGCCGCGCCGGAATTCAGCCCGAACAGGCTGATCGCCACCGCGACCGCGAGCTCGAAGAAATTCGACGTGCCGATCAGCGCGCACGGCGCCGCGACGTTGAACGGGATCCGCCAGGCCCAGGCGCCGGCATAGGCGATGACGAAGATGCCGTAGGACTGGATGAGCAAGGGCGCGGCGATCATCGCGATCAGCAGCGGCCGGTGCAGGATCACCTGCCCCTGGAAGCCGAACAGCAGCACGACGGTGGCCAGCAGGCCGAGCACCGAGATCGGCTTCACCGCGGCGGTGAAACGGGAAACGGCCGCATCTCCACTTTCACCGCGCCGGGCATGCGCGACCAGCTGGTGGCGGGTCAGCGCGCCCGCGGCGAGCGGGATCACGACGTAGAGGCCGACGGAGAGCAGCAGCGTCTGCCACGGCACGGCGATGTTCGTCACGCCCAGCAGCAGCGCCACGATCGGCGCGAAGGCGAAGATCATGATGATGTCGTTCACCGACACCTGGACCAGCGTGTAGGTCGCGTCGCCGCGGGTGAGCTGGCTCCAGACGAAGACCATCGCCGTGCAGGGCGCCGCGCCGAGCAGGATCAGCCCGGCGATATACTGCTGGGCGTCGGCCGGCGCGATCATGTTGCGGAACAGCACCTCGAAGAACAGCACGCCGAGCGCCGCCATGGTGAAGGGCTTGATCAGCCAGTTCACCGCGATGGTCACGATCAGCCCCTTCGGCCGGTCGCCGATATGGCGCAGGCTGGCGAAGTCGACATTCACCATCATGGGATAGACCATCGCCCAGATCAGCACGGCGACGACCAGGTTGACCGAGGCGTATTCCAGCTTGGCCAGGCCGGCGAACAGGCCGGGCAGCGTGCTGCCGAGCGCCAGCCCGGCGGCGATGCAGAGCGCGACCCAGACGGACAGCCACTTCTCGAAGAAGCCGATGCCGCCGGCGGGACGTTCAGGCGTGGTGGCAGCTTCCTGCGTCATTCCACTGTACTCAATAGGGTTTTCGCGTTCTGGATCGGCGTTACCCTGCGGCCCGGATCATCCACGTCGCCGATCTCGTCGAGGCGCTTCTGCAGCGACAGCCGGTCGAGGCTGGCGAGCGGCAGGCTGACGAAGATCGAGATGCGGTTGTTGAGCTGGCGATAGGCGTCGGCGAAGGCGAGCCGGCGCTCCGCTTCCGTGCCCGTGGCGGCGGCCGGGTCGGGGATGCCCCAATGCGCCGTCATCGGCTGGCCCGGCCAGGCGGGGCAGACCTCGCCCGCGACCGTGTCGCAGACGGTAAAGACGAAGTCGAGCTCCGGCGCGTCAGGCCCCGTGAACGCGTCCCAGCTTTTCGAGCGCGCGAAGGAGACGTCGAAATTCTGCATGCGCAGCAGATCGAGCGTGTAGGGATGCACTTCCCCCCGCGGCAGCGAGCCGGCGGAGAAGGCGCGGAACCGGCCCTGGCCCCAGCGGGTGAGGATGGCTTCGGCCATGATCGAGCGCGCCGAGTTGCCGGCGCAGAGAAACAGCACGTTGAAGACCTTGTCCGGCATCAGCGCCTCCGGTTTCCGCCCGCAGGCGCGCGCGATTGTGCCGAGCAGCGGCGCGCAGGCTTCGGGCTTGCCTTCGCAGCAATCCTCCATCAGGTAGGACAGCAGCCCGCGCATGCCCTCGAGATCGGCGAAGTAGCGGATATTGCGCCCTTCGCGCACGCTGCGGATCAGGCCCGCATGGGCGAGGATTGCCAGGTTGTTGGAGATGGTGTTTTGGCGCGCGCCCATCGCATCCGCGATGTCGCCCGCTACCATGCCCGCCGGCTCCGCCCGCGTCAGCAGCCGAAACACGTCCAGCCGCGTCTCTTGAGAGAGCGCCGAGAGGGCGTCGAGGGATCGTGATTTATCCATATATCATGATTAGTCGATATATTTGCGATGCGCAAGGGGCTTTGATGCTTTGTTCACGGGCCGCGCACGCCGTCACCGCGGCGCCTATGGATGCCACGCATAAAGCGTGGCT
>CAZPFL010000307.1:0-3766 GCA_964585785.1 uncultured Rhodospirillaceae bacterium | reverse complement strand
CTGGCGGAGCATTGCGAGTGCTGCGCGGCGACGCGCGCGGCCGCGCCGTTCGGACCGCGGAAGACGATCGGGCAGCCCATCTGTCCGCCCGACATGTAGAGCGTCTTGGCGGAGGAATTGATGATCTGGTCCATCGCCTGCATGGCGAAGTTGAAGGTCATGTATTCGACGATCGGCCGGAGCCCCATGAAGGCCGCGCCGACGCCGAGGCCGGTGAAGCCGTGCTCGGTGATCGGGGTGTCGACGACGCGGCGCGCGCCGAACTCCTCGAGCAGGCCCTGGCTGATCTTGTAGGCGCCCTGATACTCGGCGACCTCCTCGCCCATCAGGAAGACCGACGGGTCGCGCCGCATCTCCTCGGCCATCGCGTCGCGCAGCGCTTCGCGGACGGTCTGGGTCTTGGTGCCGCCGGTCCATTCCTTTTCCGCCGCGGGCGCAGCGGCGGCGGCCGGCGCTGGCGGTGCGGCGCCGTTGCCCGAAGCCTGCGGCGCCGGTTGGGGCGCTTTCGGTTCGGGCGCTTTCGGTTCTGGGGCTGGGGCCGCGGCCTTCGGCGCCGGCGCGCGGATGTCGGCGGCGTCCTCGCCGTCCTGCAGCAGCAGCGCGATCGGCGTGTTCACCGCGACGCCTTCCGAGCCTTCGGCGACGAGGATCTTGCCGAGCTTGCCTTCGTCGACCGCTTCGACCTCCATGGTCGCCTTGTCGGTCTCGATCTCCGCCAGGACGTCGCCGGCGGTGACGTCGTCACCCTCGGATTTGAGCCATTTCGCCAGCTTCCCCTCGGTCATCGTCGGGGAGAGCGCCGGCATGAGAACCTGAATCGGCATGGTGCGTTTCCTGTGGATGCTGTTTTCGCGCTGCGGCCCGGGCGTCTCACGCCTCTTTCAGGACGTCCGTGTAGAGCTCCGACGGATCGGGCTCCGGGCTGTCCTGGGCGAACTCCGCCGCATCGGAAACGATGTCCTTGACCTCTTTGTCGAGCTTCTTGAGCGCCTCGTCGTCCGTGATTCCCTCTTCCAGCATCACGGCGCGCAGCCGTTCGATCGGATCGCGCTCCTGGCGGACCTTGCTGACCTCCTCGCGCGTCCGGTACTTCGCCGGATCCGACATCGAGTGGCCGCGGTAGCGGTAGGTCAGCATCTCGAGAATGAAGGGCCCCTTGCCGGCGCGGCAGTGGGCGACCGCTTCCTCGCCCGCCGCGTTGACCGCCAGCACGTCCATGCCGTCGATTTGCTTGCCGGGAATGCCATAGGCCTGGCCGCGCACGTGCAGGTCGGGATTGGCCGACGCCCGCTCGACGCTGGTGCCCATGCCGTATTTGTTGTTCTCGATGACGTAGATGACCGGCAGGTGCCAGAGCGCCGCCATGTTGAAGGATTCGGCGACCTGTCCCTGGTTGATCGCGCCGTCGCCAAGATAGGTCAGGCAGACGCGGCCGTTGTCGTGATAGCGATGGGCGAAGGCGATGCCGGTGCCGATCGGCACCTGCGCGGCGACGATGCCGTGCCCGCCGTAGAAGTTCTTCTCGCGCGAGAACATGTGCATCGAGCCGCCCTTGCCCTTGGAATAGCCGGTGGCGCGCCCGGTCAGCTCGGCCATCACGCCGCGCGGATCCATGCCGACGGCGATCATATGTCCGTGATCGCGGTAGCTGGTGATGACGGTGTCGCCTTCCTCGATCGAGGCCTGCATGCCGACGACGACGGCTTCCTGGCCGATATAGAGGTGGCAGAAGCCGCCGATCAGCCCCATGCCGTAGAGCTGGCCGGCCTTCTCCTCGAACCGGCGGATCATCAGCATGTCGCGGTAGAATTTGTGCATTTCGTTGGGTGCCGCTGCGGGGGACGGTTTGCGCATCCGCCCTTTTTTCGTGCGGCCCCGGGGGTCAGCCCTGCTTGCATTCGCGCCAACGGCCATTGTCACTCCCTGGATCGGTGTGCGTGGGGCGGTCGAGTCCGCCAGGATTGTCGCATAGTTAACGGCAAAAGACCATGCGCAACGAAGCCTAATAAACTGTTGTTAAAAAATGATAAAGTCTATATTAACTTGAATTTTGTTAATATCGCTCGAAACGATCTTGAATGAATTAGTCGCGGCAGGCCGATGCCGTTGAAATTATATTGCGTTCAGGGGAATGCGCGACAAGGGCCCGCGGGGCCGGTGCTGCGGAAAAACAGGAAGGGAGCGCCGGTCAGCGCGCCGGCGGCTCCTGGATCAGCATGTCGTCTTCATCGACATAGTTGAGCACGGCGCGGACGCGCTCCTCGAGCAGGTTCAGGTCGAGACTGCCCCGCTGCAGCAGCCGCACGTCGGACTGCAGCGCCTCGCGCTGGGACTGCGCCTCCGCGAGCCTGATCTGCGCGTCGCGCACCTGCTCGGACAGATCCGCATAGGCGAGCACGCCGCGGTCTCCGAAGACCGCGTGAAACGCGAAGTAGCCGGATATGACTGCCGCAAAAATCGGCACCACGATCTGGCGGCCACGCTTCTTTGCTTCACGAATCAGTATCATAGCTGAATCGAATCACAACGGCCGACTCGGGGCAATGGGAAAAATTTGCCGGCTGCGGCCGTGGCATTGCGCGAGCCGCACCACGCTGCAGGCATGCGCGATGTAGTCTCCGACGGGCCAGGCGCCTTTAGCCCCCCACCCTGACCCTCCCCCACAAGGGGGGAGGGACAAGTACCGACATAGCAAAATCCTGAAGTCCTCCCCCCTTGCGGGGGAGGATTTAGGTGGGGGGTCCGAGTCCGAATCGCCGTACCTTACCGCAGCACGCTCTTGCCGGCGTAGGCGGCCTCGTCGCCGAGGCCTTCCTCGATGCGGAGAAGCTGGTTGTACTTGGCGAGCCGGTCGGAGCGCGACATCGAGCCCGTCTTGATCTGCCCGCAATTGGCCGCCACCGCGAGATCGGCGATCGTCGCGTCCTCGGTCTCGCCTGAGCGGTGCGACATCACCGTGCGGAAGCCGGCGCGATGCGCCATCTCGATCGTCTGCAGCGTCTCGGACAGCGTGCCGATCTGGTTCACCTTGATCAGGATGGCGTTGGCGGCCGATTCCTCGATGCCGCGGATCAGGCGCTCGGGGTTGGTGACGAACAGGTCGTCGCCGACGAGCTGCACCTTGCCGCCGAGCTCCTCGGTCAGCGCGCGCCAGCCGTCCCAGTCGTCCTCCGCCATGCCGTCCTCGATCGAGACGATCGGGTAGCGTGAAACGAAATCGGCCAGGTATTTGACATGCCCGTCGGCGTCCAGCGTCTTGCCCTCGCCGGCGAGCTCGTATTTACCGTCCTTGAAGTATTCGTTGGCTGCGCAGTCGAGCGACAGCGCGATGTCCTCCGCCGGCTTGTAGCCGGCCGCCTCGATCGCCCGCATGAGATAGGTCAGCGCCTCGTCGGTCGAGCGCAAATTCGGCGCGAAGCCGCCCTCGTCGCCGACGTTGGTCGAAAGGCCGGCGTCATGCAGCGCCTTCTTCAGCGCCTGGAAGACCTCCGAGCCCATGCGGATCGCGTCCGCCTCGGTCGGCGCCGACACCGGCATGATCATGAATTCCTGGATGTCGATCGGATTGTCCGCGTGCACGCCGCCGTTGACGATGTTCATCATCGGCACCGGCATGGTCCGCGGATAGACCCCGCCGACATAGCGATAGAGCGGCAGGCCGGCGTCCTCGGCCGCCGCCTTGGCGTTCGCCAGCGACACGCCGAGAATCGCAATGGCGCCGAGCCGCCCCTTGTTGGGCGTCCCGTCGAGGTCGATCATCATGCGG
>CAZPFL010000306.1:0-3796 GCA_964585785.1 uncultured Rhodospirillaceae bacterium | reverse complement strand
GATCCTGGACGAGCCGCTGACCGGCCTCGACGCGTCCGCCGCCCGTCAGGCGAAGGACGTGCTGGTGGAGCGCACGCGCGCCGGCGTCACGGTCATCATGACCACGCATATCCTGGAAGTCGCCGAACGCATGGCGGAGCGCATCGGCGTGATCGAGCGCGGCCGGCTGATCGCGGAAGGCACGCTGGCGGCGCTGCGCGCACAGCTCGGCCATGACGGCACCACGCTCGAGGAGGTCTTCCTCGACCTGGTCGCCCGCCAGAGCGCCGCGGCGTGACCCAGACCGCAACGCTCGCCTGGTTCGCAGCGCACGAGCTGCGCCTGACCTGGCGCGATTTCCTCACCATGATGACCGCGGGCAAGCGCAGCCGCGAGCCGCTGCTGGCGCTGATCGTGGTCGTCTTCGTCGTCGGCGCGCATCTCTTCGCGGTTTACCTTGTCGCGCCCTACGCGCGGGGCGGCATCGCGGCCAACAAGACGGTGCTGGTCGCGGTGACCGGCAGCCTGTTCCTCTATGCCACGATGATGATCTCGCAGGCGATGGAGTCGGTGACGCGGGTCTTCTACGCGCGCGCGGACCTCGACCTGATCCTGTCGTCGCCCGCCTCGGCGACGCGCGTCTTCGCGGTGCGCATGGCGGCGATCGCGCTCTCCGTCACGCTGCTCACGCTCGCGCTGGCCGCGCCGTTTCTCGACGCGCTCGCCTATGAGGATGGGCCGCGCTGGCTCGCCGGCTACGGCGTCATCCTGGCGCTCGGCGCGCTGTCGACCGCGCTCGCGGTGCTGCTGACCGAGGCGCTGTTCCGCGGTCTCGGGCCGAAGCGGACGCGCGCGATTTCCCAGATCGTCTCCGCCGTGATCGGCGCCGCCTTCGTGATCGGCATCCAGGCGGCGGCGATCCTCTCGACCGGCAGCGTCTCGCGCTACGCGCTGCTCGGCTCGAAGGACTTCATGGCGTCCATGCCCGATGCCGCGAGCGCAGTCTGGTGGCCGGCCCGGGCGGCGATGGGGGACCTGCCGGCGCTGTCGGCGCTGCTCCTGCTCGGCGTTGGCGCGCTGGTGCTGGTCATCGCCGCGACGGCGGCGACCTTCGGCGACCATGTGGTCGCGGCGGCGGGGGTCGATTTCGCGCAGACCCGGCAGCGGCGGCGGATCGCGGCGTTCCGGCCGGTGTCGGCGATGCGCGCCCTGCGCCGCAAGGAATGGATGCTGATCCGGCGCGACCCCTGGCTGATGTCGCAGACGCTGATGCAGATCCTCTATTTGCTGCCGCCGGCCTTACTGCTTTGGCGCAACTACGGCGAAGCGGCGAACGCGCTGCTGATCCTGGTGCCGGTGCTGGTCATGGCGTCGGGGCAGCTCGCGGGCGGGCTCGCCTGGCTCGCCGTCTCGGGCGAGGACGCGCCGGACCTGATGGCGTCCGCCCCGGTTCCCGCGCGCCGGCTGATCGCCGCCAAGGTGGAGGCGGTGCTCGGCGCGGTCGCGATCGTCGCCGCGCCGCTGCTCGCCGCGCTCGCCTTCGCCGCGCCGGGCTTCGCGGCCGTCGCCGCGGGCGGCATCGCATTGTCTGCCGGCTCGGCGACCATGGTGCAGATCTGGTTCCGCGCGCAGGCCAAGCGCAGCATGTTCCGCCGCCGCCAGACCTCGTCGCGCCTGGCGACGCTCGCCGAGGCGCTGTCCTCGATCCTCTGGGCGGGCGCCGCGGCCCTCGTGGCCGCGGGCTCCTGGCTCGCCATCGGCCCGGTCGTCATGGTTCTGCTCACGCTCGGCGGCGTCTGGATCGTCCGGCCGCGGCGCGAGGGGTAGCCGTCTAATCCGCCGCGTCGGCCTTGGTCTTCCACGACCCGATCGGCGGGCGTGGCAGGCCGAGATGGTCGCGCAGCGTGGTGCCCGAATAGTCCTTGCGGTAGATGCCGCGCTTTTGCAGCTCGGGCACGATGTATTTGACGAAATCCTCGAAGGAGCCCGGCTGGTGCGTCGGACCGATGACGAAGCCGTCGCAGGCCGGCGCGGTGAACCACTCCTCCATCTTGTCGGCGATCTGCTTCGGCCCGCCGACGAAGGCGTCGTTGAGCAGGCCGCGGCCGGTGATCTTCATGAAGTCGCGCACGGTGGGGTTCTTCACGCCGGTCGCCAGCACCCGGTCGCGCATGGTCTGCATGCCCTCGATGCCGGCGATCTCCGCGTCGGTGAAGGGCTCGTCCATGCCCTTGGTCGCGAAGTCGAAGTTGAGCGCCTCGGATAGAAGCGACAGCTGGTCCACGTCGTTCGACAGCTTGTCGTAGGCCGCTTTCTTGTCTTCCGCCTCGGCCTGGGATTCGCCGGTCATGACATAGGCGAGGGTGGTGATCTTCATGTGATCGGGGTTGCGGCCGAGCTTCGCCGCGCTCGCCTTCAAGTCGGCGTAGCTTTTCTTGCCCGCCTCCAGGTCGTGGTAGTGGACGAAGATCAGCTCGCCCCAGCGTGCGGCGAAGCGCCGGCCGCGGCCGCTCTGGCCGGCCTGGATGACCACCGGATGGCCCTGCGGCGAGCGCGGCACGGTGAACGGTCCGCGTGAGCTCAGGAACTTGCCGTGATAGTCGAGGCGGTGAACCTTCTCGGGCCGGGCATAGAGATTATGCGCCTTGTCGGCAACGATCGCGTCGTCTTCCCAGCTGTCCCAATGGCCTAGCACGACCTCCATGAACTCGTCGGCGCGGTCGTAGCGCGTGTCGTGCGCGATGACACCCTCGCGGCCCATGTTGCGCGCCTCGTTGTCGTTGACCGAGGTCACGACGTTCCAGGCGGCACGGCCGCGGGTCATCAGGTCGACGGTCTGAAAGACGCGCGCGACATGGAAAGGCTCGTAATAGGTCGTGGAATAGGTCGCGCCGAGGCCGAGATGCTTGGTCACCGCGCCCATCGTCATCAGGCAGGTCACCGGGTCCATCTTCACGCAGCGGATGCCGTTCTGGACCGTGTGCGCATGGTCGCCGTGAAACATGTCGGGCATCGCGAGGCGGTCGTCGAAGAAACCGATATCGAACTTGCCCGCCTCGAGCACCCGCGCGATGTGCTGGTAATAGTCCGGCGAGTAGGTGTCGGTCCGCGCGTCGGGATGACGCCAGGACGACGGCAAGGTCGTGCAATTCTGCGCCTGCAGGAAGGCCACGAAATGGATCTGTCGCATGAGCAATGTCCCCAGCCGGTAGTGCCCCGAAAGACGGATACGCGCCGGCACCATGGTACCGGGGATGCCGGTGCGGGTAAAATGCGCGTGGACCGGAGCGCGCCGTTATCGCCTTGCAGGAATGGCGCCCGGCCGCTATGGCCATCGTACAAGGCGCGGGGCCGTCCGTCCGGGGTGGAAGAGCTTGGCTTGAAAAGTCCGGTTCCGGGCCGGCCGGGTGCGGCGTTTAACGTGTCCTCGACCTCTTATTGGCGCATATTGCCATGATACCCACAGCCGACCGCTCGACGGCAGAACCGGGACAAGAATCACCATGACGACCGCGGAACTCGACGACAACCTGGCTCTATTCTGCGACTTCGAAAATGTCGCGCTCGGCACGCGCGAGGCCAACATGCCGAAGTTCGACATCCAGCTCGTGCTCGAACGGCTGCTGCTGAAAGGCAGCATCGTCGTCAAAAAAGCCTATTGCGACTGGGACCGGTACAAGGAGTTCAAGGCGGTCATGCACGGCGCCGCCTTCGAGCTGATCGAGATCCCGCACACGCGGCAATCCGGCAAGAACTCGGCCGACATCCGCATGGTCGTCGACGCCCTGGATCTTTGCTACACGAAGGAGCACATCGA
>CAZPFL010000305.1:0-3858 GCA_964585785.1 uncultured Rhodospirillaceae bacterium | reverse complement strand
CGCCGCCCGACAGGCCGCAGATCACCCGTCCCTTGCCCACCTGATCGCGGATCTGCGCAACCGCCTGCTCGCGAAAGGCCGCCATCGTCCAGTCGCCGTCGCATCGCGCGACGTGGCGCGTGAAATTCTGCAGCAGCTGCGCGCCTTCCGGCGTATGCACCACCTCCGGATGGAACTGAACGCCGTAGTAGCGGCGCTTGTCGTCGGCGATCGCCGCGAAAGGCGCGCCGACGCTGACCGCGACCGGCCGGAAGCCGGGCGGAAGCTTGGTCACCCGGTCGCCGTGGCTCATCCAGACCTGATGCGCCGTGCCCGGCGGCCAGATGCCCTCGAACAGCACGCAATCGTCGGTCACGTCGAGCTCGGCGCGGCCGAATTCCCGGTGGCTCGACCCTTCCACGGCGCCGCCGAGCTGGGCGCACATCGCCTGCTCGCCGTAGCAGATGCCGAGGATGGGGAGCCCGCTTGCATACACCGCGTCCGGCGGCATCGGTGCGTTGGCATCGGTGACGCTGGCAGGTCCGCCGGACAGGATGATCGCCTTCGGCGCAAAGTCCCGGATCGAGTCCGCGTCCACCCGGTTGAAGGGATGGATCTCGCAATAGACGCCGCTCTCGCGAACCCGCCGGGCGATGAGCTGCGTCACCTGGCTGCCGAAATCGATGATGAGAATACGATCTGTCATAGCTCTCGCGCCGCTGGGGGCGGATACATAGCGGGATTCACCGCTTGGAACAAGGCACGGTCAGTTCGTTCCAGCCATAGGCGCATTCGGTGACGACCGTGCCCCACAGCCGCTCGTTGCGGTCGGCGATGTAGCGCCCGCCCATCGCCTCGTAAAAGAAGCGGGACGGGTTCGCCTTCAGCACCCAGATCAGCGTCGACTGGTTGCCGGTCAGCTCCAGTTCGACGAACAGCGCGCGCAGCAGGCGGCGGCCGATGCCCCGCCCCTGATATCCCGGCGCGACATAGAGCGTGTAGACCTCGCCGTCGAACGGCAAAGCGCCGAGGCGCGACGGCCCGCAGCTGCCGAAGCCGATGACGCCGGTCTTGCTGTCCTCGGCGACGACCACCGACTCCTGCCGGTCGATGACGCGCACCCAGCGGCCGCTCTCGATCTCGGCCGACATGCGCAGCAGCACATTGTCCGGCAGCAGACCGGCATAGGCGTCACGCCAGGTGTCGACCTGGATCTGCCCGATCGCCTTCGTATCGCCGCGTTTGGCGGCTCTTATCTTGATCACCTTCGGCGCTCCAAGACACCGGCAAGACCGTCGTCCGTCGCGTGCCGGCAGGATGAAGGCATTCGTCCATCACCCGGCGCCGGACGTCCATGACGAACCCTATCATGCCAGAGCGGGACGGCGAGAAGCAGGCGAAAATGCCGCACCACCGCGCTTGGCCAATCGCCGGCGCCAAGGCCTCAGCTGTTGGTGCGGTAGTTCGGCGCTTCCTGGGTGACGATGATGTCGTGCACGTGACTTTCGCGCAGGCCCGCGCCGGTAATGCGGTGGAAGGTGCAACTGCGCTGCATCTCGGCGATCGTCCGGTTGCCGGTATAGCCCATCGCCGCCTTCAGCCCGCCAACGAGCTGATGGACGATGTTGGCGACCGGCCCCTTGTAGGGCACGCGCCCCTCGACCCCTTCCGGCACCAGCTTGAGCGTCTCGGAGACCTCCTGCTGGAAGTAGCGGTCCGCCGAGCCGCGCGCCATCGCGCCGACCGAGCCCATGCCGCGGTAGGTCTTGTAGGACCGGCCCTGATAGAGCTGGACCTCGCCCGGCGCTTCCTCGGTGCCGGCGAACAGCGAGCCGATCATGCCGCAGTCCGCGCCGGCGGCGATCGCCTTCGCCAAATCGCCGGAATACTTGATGCCGCCATCCGCGATCACCGGGATGTTCCGGTCGCGCGCGGCGGAGACCGTGTCCAGGATGGCGGTGAGCTGCGGCACGCCGACGCCGGCGACGATGCGCGTGGTGCAGATCGAGCCCGGCCCGATGCCGACCTTGATCGCGTCCGCGCCCGCGTCGATCAGCGCCTTGGCGCCGTCGGCGGTCGCCACGTTGCCGGCGATCACCTGGGTGTAGTTGCTGAGCCGCTTGACCGCGTCGACCGCCTGGAGCACGCCGCGGCTGTGGCCATGCGCGGTGTCGATGACGACGACGTCGCAGCCGGCGTCGAGCAGCGCCTCAGCGCGGTGCAGCCCGTCGTTGCCGACCCCGACCGCCGCGGCGACGCGGAGCCGCCCGCGCTCGTCCTTGCAGGCGCTGGGGAAGCGCTGCGCCTTCTCGATGTCCTTGACGGTGATCAGCCCGACGCAATGGCGCTCGTCGTTCACCACCAGCAGCTTCTCGATACGGTATTTGTGCAGGAGCCGCTTCGCCTCGTCCCGGTCCACGCCCTCATGCACCGTCACCAGGCCGCGCTTGGTCATCAGCTCCTTGACCGGCTGCCTGGGATCGCTGGCGAAGCGCACGTCGCGGTTGGTGAGGATGCCGACCAGCTTGCCGCTGCGCTTGGCGACGACGGGGATGCCCGAGATGCGGTTCTCGTCCATCAGAGCCAGCGCCGCGGCGAGCGGCTGCTCCGGCGTGATGGTGATCGGGTTGACCACCATGCCGGCCTCGAAGCGCTTGACCCGGCTGACCTCGTTGGCCTGCGCCTCGATCTCCATATTCTTGTGGATGACGCCAATGCCGCCGGCCTGCGCCATGGCGATGGCGAGCCCGCTCTCGGTCACCGTGTCCATGGCCGAGGACATCAGCGGGATGCCGAGCGTAACGCGGTTGGTAAGGCGGGTGGCGGTATCGGTCTGGCTGGGCAGGACGGCAGATTCGGCAGGCGCTAAGAGGACGTCGTCGAAAGTAAGCGCCTCGCGAAACTCCATGCCTTCTCCCCAGCGAATTTGGCAGGCATCATACACGACGCCCCCGGGCTGCCAAGAATAATCAACGGATGGCAGCCATGACTCCGATGAGCCATCGGATAACAGCAAATTACGCCGGATGTCCGCCGGGTCAAGGCGTGCCGGCGGTCCCGCGGTATCCCATCGCGACCAGGTACATTTCCCGCGAATCGGCCCGGCTGGCCGCCGGCTTCGCGTGGTGGACCCGGGCGAAATCGCGCTTCAGCCGCTCCAGCATCTCGCGCTCCGCGCCGCCGGCCAGCACCTTGGCGACGAAGGCGCCGCCGGGCGCCAGAAGATGCTGCGCCACGTCGTAGGCCGCTTCGACCAGCGCCATGATGCGGAGATGGTCCGTCTGGGCATGCCCGGTGGCCGGCGCCGCCATGTCGCTCATCACGAGGGTCGCCGGCCCGCCGAGCGCGTCGGCGATCCGGTCGATGATGTCGTGGTCATAGATGTCGCCCTTGATGTGGACCGCGCCGGTCACGCTCTCGACCTCCTGCAGGTCGACCGCGATCACCAGGCCGTTGCGACCCGCCTTGGCCACGGCCACCTGCGTCCAGCCGCCCGGCGCCGCGCCCAGATCGACGACCCGCGCGCCCGGCTTGACCAGACGGTATTTCTCGTCCAGCTCGACCAGCTTGAACGCCGCGCGGCTGCGATAACCACGCTCCTGCGCCTGCTGCACGTAGGGATCATTGAGCTGGCGCTGCAGCCAGCGGGTCGACGACGGCTTGCGCCCACGCGCGCTCTTGACGCGGACGGCCTTGCGGCGCGTTCCGCCCGCCCCGCCGGCGCGTCCGCTACCCCGGGACATGCGCAACGGCCGCCGCCGCGGAGCCGCCGTCCTCCATCAGCTCGCACAGAATGCCTTCGCGGATCCCCCGATCGGCGACCTTGAGTCGGCCGACAGGCCAGCGCTTGCAGATCGCCTCGAGCACGGCGCAGCCGCT
>CAZPFL010000304.1:0-3866 GCA_964585785.1 uncultured Rhodospirillaceae bacterium | reverse complement strand
GACGAGATGGTGGCGGCGATGGACAAGGTCGGCGTCGACGGCGCGATCTTCATCTCCGCCTTTTCCATGTACCGCTACGACGCGAGCTATGCCGTCGAAGTTCAAAAGGCCCATCCCGGCAAGTTCGGGCTCGTCAAGCCGGTCGATCCGGACGATCCCGCGGTGGACGACGTCATCGCCGAGTGGAAGCGGACGCCGGGCACGGTCGGCATCCGCATCATGATGACGAAGGAGGCGAAGCGGGACCCGAACGACCCGGGTCTCGACCGGATCCTGCGCTCGGCCGTGAAGCATGATTTTCCGGTCAACATGCTGTGCTGGGCCAATATCGATGCGGGCATGGCGTTGATCGACCGCCACCCCGACACGCGCTTCATCATCGACCATCTGGCGATCCTGCAGCCGCGCACGCCGCCGGCGCCGCCGGAGCCCTGGGCCGACCTGCCGAAGGTGCTGGACCTCGCCAAGCGCAAGAACGCGGTGATCAAGGTGAGCGGCGCCTGCACGCTCTCCAAGGAACCGTATCCGTTCCCCGACATCTGGGACCCGCTCGCCCGCGTGTTCGACGCCTGGGGCTTCGATCGCTGCCTGTGGGGCACGGACTGGACGCGCGCCTTCGCCGTCGTCAACTACGAGCAGGCCGTCAAGCCCTTCTTCGAGACCGACCGGCTGAGCGCCAGAGAGCGCGCGATGCTGATGGGCGGCGCCTGCGCCAAGGCCTATCGCTGGGAGCCGAAGAAGGGGTAGGGCGGCCGTCATCGCCGCGCAACCCCTTGGTATCGGGGCAAATTGCGGGCCACCGGCTTTCGGCGCACAATGGCCGCCGGGCAGGCCGGCGCGCGTGCATTCCGGCGCGCCGGCCCGCAAACCCATGCGTCCGCCGTCGTGGCGCCCGAAAACTAAAAGGAGGAGCACTATCCGATGTCCAATCTCGTTCCGCCGCACGGCGCCAAGTCTCTGAAGCCGCTTCTGCTGCCGGAGACGGAGCGCGCGGAGGAGAAGAAACGCGCGACGCAGCTGAAGGCGGTCCCGCTGTCGAGCCGCGAGGTCTCCGACCTGTTCATGCTGGCGATGGGCGCCTACACGCCGCTCGAGGGGTTCATGGGCGAGGCGGACTGGCGCGGCTGCTGCGTCGACATGAAGCTGTCGAACGGCCTGTTCTGGCCGATCCCGATCACGCTCTCCTGCGTGCAGGACCTCGCGGACAGCATTAAGATCGACGAGGAAGTGGCGCTGCTGGATGGTGAGAGCGGCGACATTCTCGGTATCCTCACGGTCGGCGAGAAATACACGATCGACAAGGAACTGGAATGCGCGCGCGTGTTCCGCACCACCGACCCGGCGCATCCCGGCGTCCAGAAGGTGATGGAGCAGGGGCCCGTCAATCTGGCGGGGCGGGTGATGGCGCTGTCGGAGGGCCATTTCCCGGAGACCTACAAGGGGCTCTACCATCGGCCGGCGGAGACGCGGGCGCTGTTCCAGGAGAAGGGCTGGTCCAAGGTGGCGGCGTTCCAGACCCGCAACCCGATGCACCGCAGCCACGAGCACCTGGTCAAGATCGCCGTCGAAATCTGCGACGGCGTGCTCATTCACCAGGTGCTGGGGGCGCTGAAGCCGGGCGACATTCCGGCCGAGGTCCGGGTCGACGCGATCGACGTCCTGGCCCGCGATTACTTCGTGCCCGGCACGATCATCCAGGCCGGCTATCCGATCGAGATGCGCTACGGCGGGCCGCGGGAGGCCTTGCTCCACGCCGTCTTCCGGCAGAACTTCGGCTGCTCCCATCTGATCGTCGGGCGCGATCACGCCGGGGTCGGCAGCTATTACGGGCCGTTCGACGCCCACCACATCTTCGATACCCTGGCGCCGGGCAGCATGGAGATCCAGCCGCTGAAGCTCGGAGTCACATTCTATTGCTACAAGTGCGACGGCATGGCCACCGACAAGACCTGCCCGCACGGCGCGGATGACCGGCTGAATATCTCGGGCACCCGGCTGCGCGAGATGTTCGCCAAGCGCGAGACCATTCCGGCGGAGTTCAGCCGGCCGGAGGTCGTGGAGGTGCTGCAGGCCTATTACGACAGCTTGCCGTGAGCCGGTTCGGGGGTCTCAGGGCCCCGCGGCGGGCGATCGGATCACATTTGCCGTCGAAGGGCCAAATGGCTACCTTGAAACGCCGAACAGGCGTCTGTACCCGGAATGTCGGCGACATTGTCGACACAATTATATTTCGACGAAGCCGCGCTTCCGGGTATGGTATTGCATCTGCTCGGCTCGTTCGCGTTGCCAAGTCGGGAGCTGGCGCTCGAGGCGACCGCAGCTTCCGGTACTGAAATAATAAGTTGGGAACGAGCTACTTTTAGGGGGAAACAGAGTGTTCACAACCAATCCCTTCGCGGAACTCTCGGCGTCCATATCACCGGTCGTGATGCAGACATACGTCGTCATCATGATCATCCTGGTGGCGGGCGGCACGCTGGTCGACATCGTGCACAAGGGGAGCGCGACGTACTTCTTCGATAATTGGCGCAAGGCAAAAAAGAAGGGGACCCAACCGGTCGGCGGCGGCGAAATGGTCGCGCTTGCGGTCCAGACCGCCGCGGTGGAGGTCCTGACATCGGGCGAATTCTGCAACGCGCGACGCAGATTGGCCCATCTCCTGACGATGTACGGCTTCCTGGCCTATGTCATCACGACCGCCATCATGGTGTTCGGCTATGCGACGCCCGCGGTGCCGACGCCGGCCATCCTGCCGGTGCTCTGGTATCTCGGCGCCTTGATGGTTTGCGTCGGCGGTTACTGGTTCTGGTTTTTCATTCGGGTCGACGTTGCCGCGGAGGGCCATTCGCCCCTGCGCATCGTGCGCGCCGACCTGTTCATCCTCGCGCTTATGTCGAGCGCGACGCTGGCCCTGATCTGGGCGATCCTGCAGTCGGCAGGCAGCTCCTGGACGAATATCTTCCTCGGCCTGTACCTGATCGCCACGACGGTGCTGTTCGGGTCCATTCCGTGGTCGAAATTCTCCCACATGTTCTTCAAGCCCGCGGCGGCCTTCCAGAAACGGGTGGCGGAAGCGAACGGCTCGAGGAGCAACCTGCCGGGCCCGGCCGACAAGCCGGAAAAATTCGGCAGCGCCCGCCGGCAACCGCAACACTACTAATCAGGCCACCATCGGTTCTCGATACAAGAGCGAGTGCAAGATCATGCCGACTTTCGTCTATATGACCCGCTGCGACGGATGCGGATACTGCGTCGATATCTGTCCCTCCGACATCATGCATATCGATACGACCTACCGCCGCGCGTACAACATCGAACCCAACATGTGCTGGGAGTGCTACTCCTGCGTGAAGGCGTGTCCGCAACACGCGATCGACTGTCGCGGGTATGCCGACTTCGCCCCCTTGGGCCACAGCGTCCGCGTGCTTCGGGAAGAGGAGAAAGGCACGATTTCCTGGAAGATCAAGTTCCGGGACGGCCGTGAAAAGAATTTCGTCTCACCGATCCGAACCACCCCGTGGGGCACGATCAAGCCGCCGCAGGATTACGAAATGCCGAGCGCCGGCGATTTCAAGTCGCAGGAGCTCGCGCACGAGCCGGACGCGCTCAAAATCGAGGGGGGATTGCCCGCGCTGACCCCGGATCAACTCAAAGAGGGAGTGGCCTGATGGGTCTGTTCGGAGGTAGAAAAACGATCCGCGTCGACGCGGACGTCCTGGTGATCGGCGGCGGCATGGCCGGCTGCGGCGCGACCTACGAATCGCGCTACTGGGGACGCAACCTCAAGATTGTCTGCGTTGAGAAGGCGAATATCGAGCGCAGCGGCGCCGTGGCGCAGGGTCTCTACGCGATCAACTGCTACATGG
>CAZPFL010000303.1:0-3929 GCA_964585785.1 uncultured Rhodospirillaceae bacterium | reverse complement strand
AGCTGCAACACCGGCATCTCGATTTGCCTGGCCTTGCGATCGCGATCCGCGACCGCGCGTCACCGTCGGGATACGTGGGTGCCTGAGCTAACCGCGCTGTACTGGCGCATCTCCCCCTCACGCAGGCGCGAACACGTCGTCCTTCGCCGTTCCGGCCTTCGCCGGCACAGCGCCTGCAAACGCGGCGTCGCGCTGCAGGATCGGCATGGCGCGGTCCGCGAAGAGGCGCATGTTCAGCTCGGCCTCCTCGCGCCGCATGCCGCCATAGGAGAAGTCGCAGACGACGTGATTGGTGCCCGTCAGCGCCTGCAACTGGCCGAGCTGCTGGATGCAGTCGTCCGGCGTGCCGACGACCTGGATGCTGACGTAGAACTTCGTCATGTCCTCCCGCGCCTTCGGGTCCTTCAGCTTGGAGTAGGTCTTCGCCATCTTGCCGTAGGATTCGTAGCCCTTCACGGTGGCGAGGTGCCCGTCGGAGAAGTTGTAGTGGGCGTCGATCGAGTCCCACTTGGCGCCGAGATACTGCATCGCGCGCTCGTGCGCCTCGTCCCGGCTCTCCGCGCAGGAGACGTTCGTCAGGATGATCGGCGGCGGCGGCACATGCCCGACGCTGGCGGCGATGTTGCGGAAGGATTCGATATCGGCGGCCGCCTTGGGCCACTCGTTCTGCATGATGATCATCATGCCGAAGCCGAGCTTGGCCATGATCTCCGCCGATTCCGGGCTCACCGAGGAGGCATAGAAGCGGCGCTCCGGATGCGATATCGGCCGCGGGCGGATCGAGATCTTCGGGATCTTGAAGAACTCGCCGTCCCACTCGAAGACCTCGTCGCGGAGCGCCGTGGTCAGCAGGCGCGCCGCTTCCGCGAAGCGCGGGCGCGCCTCGCCCATCGGAATCCCGAAGCCCGCGTATTCGGCGCTGGCGGCGCCCCGGCCGAAGCCGAACAGGCAGCGCCCGCCGCACAGGATATCGAGGTAGGCGATCTGCTCCGCGACCCGGATCGGGTCGTGCCACGGCAGCACGATGACGCAGCTGCCGAGCATGATGCGCGTCGTCTTGGCCGCGTAGTAGGTGAGGAGCTGGAGCGGATGCGGCGACATCGAATAGCCGGTGAAGTGGTGCTCGAGCCCGAACAGGGAATCGAAGCCGAGCGGCTCGGCGAGGTCCGCGATCGCCAGGTGGTCCATCAGGACCGCGGCGTCGGAGCGCCCCGGTTCCGCGAGCACGCTGACGTCTGTGCCTACCTTCATCTTCCGTCTCCTCCAAAATGCCGGTTTGCGGCCCGACGCGATTAACCATAAGGGCATGCGTCGCCGCGGCCCGGTCTGCGCCGGGCACAACGCCAAGTCTAGGAAATCGGCAGGGTCGTTGCCTACCGCAATCTTTTCAGGGGTCGTGAATGGAATTCAGCACCGGCCGGAAGCGGCGTCCGGGCGATCTCGTGCAGCCAGTCGCGGAAGAGGACGATGCGCGCGTCCTCCCGGTCGTCGGGATGGCACAGGAGGTAGTAGCGCTTTTCCGGCTCGAAATCGAAGGCGAAGGGCGCGACGAGGGCGCCGCTGGCGAGATCGTGCGCGACCAGGGCGTCGAGCACCAGCGCCACCCCCAGGCCGTTCAGGGCGGCGTGCCGCTTCAGCTCGGTATCGTCGAACACCAGGTTGTGCGCGGCGCGCAGGTCGGGATAGCCCGCGGCCTCCAGCCATTCGGGCCAGGCGTCCCGGTTGAGCGAGACGTGGATCATCGGATGGTCGGCAAGGTCCGCGGGCGACTTCAGCGTCCGGGCCATGGCCGGGGTGCAGACCGGCATGGCCTTGCAGCGGAGAATCTCCTCCCAGTGGAAGCCGGGCCAGTCGCCCAGGCCGAAGCGGATCTCGACCCGGCCGCGGAGGTCGTTCGGCGCGGTCGTCGAGTACTCGAGCGAGGTTTTCGGCTGGAACGACAGGATGAGGTCGGGATGCTTCTCGTAGAACTCGGCAAGCCGCGGAAAGATCCAGTTGATCGCCAGCGCGTGCACGACGTTGACGACGAGCGTATTGCCGAGGCCGCCTTCGCGCAGCCGCGTGGTCGCTTCGTCGATCCGCTTGAAGACCGAATCGATCTCGTAGAAGTAGTGAAGGCCGGCCTCGGTCAGCGTCAGGCCGAGGTTGGACCGGTCGAACAGCAGCGCGCCGACATGCGCCTCCAGCGCCCGGATGCGGTGGCTGACCGCCGAGGGCGTCAGGTGCAGCAGCCGCGCCGCCTTGGCGATGCTCCGGGTGCGCCCGACGACCGCGAAGGCTTCGAGGGACTTCAGTGGCGGTAAGCCCGACCCCATGCGTAATCCTGCCTGTCCGATGCGGAGATCCCGACGTCATCATATTAGCCCCTCACGCAGCGCCGAACAGGTATTGGGCGCAACGCCGAGGAGACCGGCGAGCGAACGCATTGGATTGCAGCAGAAAAATCTCGCAACAGGCGTCCCCGGAATAAATTCAGCCAGCGGGCGTCCCCTCGGATAGGTGAATGGCTTTGCCGCGAGTAAAGCGGAACACACGATCGTGCCGCCGGGACTATGACATTTGAGCGACGCAGTGAGCCTAGCCCGTTTTTTCGTGCAACTCGATGCAGCTCTCGGCGTTTTCCCGACGTCTCAACGGGGTCCCGATATAACCCCCAACCGGCCGTCACCATCATGGAGGGTACGATGATTTTTGCCCGAGCGTTCCTTGCTTCCTTTGTTGGGCTTTCGACCATGGTGCTCGCCAACGCCGCCGACGCGATGGTCGTTTCCGCCCAGCTCGACCACGACAACAACGGCACGATCCTCACCGTACCGTCGCAAATCATCGACGTAACGGCGAACGATAGTCTTGGTCCCGCATGGCGGGTGTCTGTCGGCGGTGGATTGAATTTCGAGCAGCTCTTCTTCAATTACAGCCAACCGCTGCAAGCCAGCGATATCGTGTTGACGGGGTCGAGTGCCGGCCAGTGGAGCGCTGATACCAATGGCGGGACGGCATCGAATTTCGGACAATTCAGCTTTAAGTTGGACGGCCCCGTCTCAACCGGCTTGTCCCAGCTGACATTTGATATCCTCGCGGCGGGAGACTTCGTCCCGAATTCCGATCAGCGTATTTTCGCGGCGAAAATCGCGAGTGAACAGGGCGGCAATGCGGGAGGCTTCGTTTCGACGGCAGCGGTGTCCGCCGTCCCATTGCCGGCAGCCGGCTGGCTTCTCCTATCTGCGTTGCTCGGCTTACTGGGGTGGTCTCGCACCAGACGGCGCGCCACCTGAACGGCGGGACAGGTTTTCGGACCTCCACCAGAGCCCCGTCCTGTGCGGGGCTCTTTCTTGGTCTGTACGTCGTTTTTGATTCTCAGCGGACATCGTCTTCAGCACGTTTCAGCCTCGGAACCAAATTAATTCCGAGATGTTTATGGTCCGTCGCAAACTGAATGAAAGGCCTGACCATGATCCGCCGTCTGATCGTTTCGCTGTTTATTCTTTCCTTCGTCGGAGGACTTGCCGCATGCGGCGATACCTGGGAAGGCGCGAAGAAGGACACGAGTCAAAACCTGAAAGCAACGGGCAACGCTCTCGAACACGCCGGCGATAAAGTCGACAAGTAGCATCTTTCGGGTCAGTCGCTCCAAGTCCCTTCTTGAGGTTTCCGCGTCTCATCGCCGCGGGCGGCGACCCTGTGCCTACCGATGGGGAAATCCCGATGGGACGAGGTGCTCGATCGCCAGACGATGAACGAGCTCGATTGCAGCGAATGTATCGCGCCGTCCCGCGAAAATCCGGGCTGCCGAAGATGCCCAGACGTTCCCCGACACTCGGTCTCACGAATCGCTTGTCGGCACTTTGCGCCGCATTGGTTGCTATGGCGTTTTTCGCGGCTTGTTCCACCGTGCCGATCGCCGACAACGCAAGTCGGCCCAAGACCTA
>CAZPFL010000302.1:0-3957 GCA_964585785.1 uncultured Rhodospirillaceae bacterium | reverse complement strand
TGGTCTGGAAGTTGAGCAGCGCCTCGAGCCGGCCCTGGCTGATCTCCGGCTGATACGGGGTATAGGCCGTGTACCAGCCCGGATTCTCCATCACGTTGCGCAAGATGACCGGCGGCGTGATGCAATCGTAATAGCCCATGCCGATGACCGATCGCATCGGCACGTTCTGCGCCGCCAGGTCGTAGAGCGCGCCGATGACATCGCGCTCGCTGCGGCTCGGCGGCAGCGCCAGCGGGGCATCGGACCGGATCACCTTCGGCACTGCCTGATCGACCAGCGCGTCGAGGGATTTGAATCCGAGCACGTCCAACATGCCGTCGATATCGCTCTGCGACGGGCCAATATGCCGGTGGATGAAGTCGTCGTTCTGCTCGAGCTGTCGCAGCGTCCTGGACCCGGCCATTAAGCAATTCCTCTCATCGCGATGTGGCGCCTATCAAAGCCCGGAGGCGCCTAATCTTTGGTAAAGGCCGCGTAGGCCTTGGCGTCCATCAGATCGTCGAGCTCGCCCGGTTTCGACAGCTTGATCTTGAAGAACCAGCCCTCGCCCTCCGCGTCGCCGTTCACGCCGGCGGGCTCTTCGACGATCTCGTCGTTGATCTCGACGACCTCGCCGGAAACGGGGCTGTAGACTTCCGACGCCGCCTTCACCGATTCGACGACGGCGACCTGGTCGCCCGCGGCGACTTCGGCGCCGACTTCCGGCAGCTCGACGAACACGACGTCGCCGAGCTGCTCCTGGGCGAAGTCGGTGATGCCGACGGTCGCGACATCGCCGTCGACGCTCACCCACTCGTGGTCCTCGCTATAGCGTAAGTCACTCATGATTCGGTCTCTCCATACCCATGGACTGCTGCCTAGCCCCGGTAGTAGCGATGCGCGACAAACGGCATCTCCGCGACTTGTGCGGGCAGGGGCTTGCCGCGCACGATCGCATTTATTCTCGAGCCCGGCGCCGCATGCTCGGCGCGGACATAGCCCATGGCGACCGGCGCGCCGACCGACGGGCCGAAGCCACCGCTCGTCACCATGCCGATCTCCGTTCCGTCCGCGTCCGTCAGCACGCTGCCTTCGCGCACCGGCGCGCGGCCATCTGGACGGATGCCGACGCGCTGGCGGGACGGGCCGTCGGCGAGCTGGCGCTGAATGACGGAAGCGCCCGGAAAGCCGCCTTCTTCCCGGCGCCGCTTGCCGATCGCCCAAACGAGATCCGCCTCGACCGGCGTGGTGTCCGTGTCGATGTCGTGGCCATAGAGGCACAGGCCGGCTTCGAGGCGCAGCGAATCGCGCGCGCCGAGGCCGATCGGCCGGACCTCCGTCTCGGCCAGCAGCGTTTGCGCCACGGCTTCCGCCCCCGCGGCGGGAACGGAAATCTCGAACCCGTCCTCGCCGGTATAGCCCGACCGCGAGACCATGCAGTCTGCACCCGCCACCGTGATGGCGGCGCTGGCCATGAAGCGGAGATCGGAGAGCTTCGTGTCGGTATGCCGCTGCAGCACATCGGCCGCCTTCGGTCCTTGCAAGGCCAACAAGGCGCGGTCGTCGAGCGGCTCGACCGTGACCGCGGACGACAACGAGGCGCGCAGATGCGCGATATCGGCGTCCTTGCAGGCCGCGTTGACGATGACGAACAGGCCGTCCTCGGTCCGCGTCACCATCAGGTCGTCGAGAATGCCGCCTTGCCCGTTCAGGAGCATCGTGTAGCGCATCCGCCCGGGCCGCAGCGCCTGCATGTCGCCGGGCACCAGCGCTTCCAACGCGGCCGGGGCGGCGGCGCCCCGCAGCATCACTTGGCCCATATGCGACACATCGAACAGCCCGGCCGCCGCCCGCGTATGGAGATGCTCCTTCAAGATGCCGTCGCTGAACTGGACCGGCATCTCGTATCCCGCGAACGGCACGAGCTTCGCGCCGAGCGAGCGGTGCAGCCCCGTCAAAGGGGTGGTTTTCAGCGGCGACTCGGTATCCCCGGACAAGGGCTTTCCTCCGACAGGCGCAAAAAGATGCTCGGAAGCCGCAACCTCGCTTCCGAGCCCCGCTCTGTCGTGGAACCTGAGAGTATCACCTGACCGGCAAAGCGCCGCGGCTTACCCCTTCGGTGAGCCGCCCCCGACCACTGCCGGCGGCGTCTGCTCTCCAGAGTGCCCTTACCCTGCGGTCCTTTCGCCTGAGAGTTTCCGGGGCGGTTGCTCCTTCGGCGCCGGCACGGTGTGCACCGCGCCGATCTCTCCCGCAGGGTTCTACGGGCCTTCAATGCACGGCTCTAAGCTACGACGGTGGCCGAAATTGTCAACTGAAGAGCGCTGTCGGCGAGAACCGATTTCAGTGTTGACGCTGGCGGTCGCGGTTGTAGGCGAGCTCTTCCGGGGTCATCTCGAAGCCCATGTAAACCATATAATCTTCGGGCATCGCTTCCTTCTTCTTTGGAATCGTCACCGTAACCGCCTCGGCGAAGTCGAGCTTGGTTTCGTCGCGCTTGAACTTGGCGATCATCGGGAACCGGGTCCTTGTCAGGACCTTCTTGTCCTTGTTCAAAATCGCCACGAAATAAGCGAAATCGGCCTCGCCCTTGGTGTTGGCCGGGCCGCGCAAGGCCTCCATCGAAATGGCCAGATCCATGGTGATCAGCTTGTCGGCGACATCGCAATTGCCCGATACCGATTTCATCTTGGTGCGGAAGGACACGTCGTTGGGCCCGCGCGCCGAGCCCTTGACGAAACGCACGAGCTCACTCGGCCCTTCCAGGATCGCCGTCGTCGGGCACAGATAGGGCGAGGTCGTGTTGCCGCCAAGAACCCCACATCCGCCCAGGGCCAGCAACATCAGCAGTCCGGCAGCGGCGGCGACGCGATTGCGGTGCAAGAAGGATGTCTCCACGTGTCTACAGGGAAGAATGCGTTCCGTCGCACATCGTCGGCGTCGAGGTTTGCTTGCAGCCGCAAAAATACACGGTGCGCGTCCGGTCCGCCTTGTATTCAACCGGGCTCAGCCCCGTCCCCTTGTGGCTGCCGTCACAGAAAGGCTGGGTCTTGCTTCGCCCGCAGGCGCACCACCAATAGGATTTTCCCGCCTCGACGTCGGTGGCGTAGGGCGATTTCTGTGCGATGACTGGCTTTTCCATTGAGACGCATTCCCTTTGCTCGGCCAGTGATGGCCCGCAGCCCGGGCCAATTGCGGCATTGACGCCCCGGCGCGCTGGATACTAGACAAGCGACTACCATACGACAAGGTCCGGCGGGGTGCGATTCCCGTCCCCGAATGACCGGTCGTTTCGGCCCTGGACATCCGTCACGCGTTGCGCCGGCGCTTCCCGCGACATGAGAGCAGAAGCTTAGATGGCCGTTTATACCGAAGTCTCGGACGAGGAACTCGAGCGATTCATCGCCGAATACGACATCGGCGAAGTCGTGTCCTGCAAGGGCATCGCCGAAGGCGTCGAGAACAGCAACTATCTGCTCCATACGGAAAAGGGCCAATACATCCTGACGCTGTACGAGCGCCGCGTCGCGCCGACGGACCTTCCCTATTTCCTCAACCTGATGGAACACCTCGCGGTCAACAAGATCCCCTGTCCGACGCCGCTTCACGGCAAGGACGGCAAGTCGCTGCGGACACTGTGCGGACGCCCGGCGGCGATCATCACCTTCCTGGCGGGAATGTGGCCGCGCCGGGTGCAGCCCTACCATTGCGCGGAATTGGGCGAGGCGCTGGCGAAGTTCCACCTCGCCGGCGCGTCCTTCGGGCTCAGCCGCCGCAACAACCTGTCGGTCGATGCGTGGCGCCCGCTGTTCGATTCCTGCGCGGACCGCGCCGACACGGTGCAGCAGGGGCTTTCCGCGGTGCTGTCGGCCGAGCTCGACTTTCTCGAGGCGCGATGGCCCGCCGACCTGCCGATGGGCGTCTGCCATGCCGACCTGTTCCCCGATAACGTCTTCTTCCGCCATGAGAAGCTTTCCG
>CAZPFL010000301.1:0-3965 GCA_964585785.1 uncultured Rhodospirillaceae bacterium | reverse complement strand
CCGGCAGGCCGGCCACCAGCAGCGCATGGCGCGCGACGCAGCGCGCGTCCTCGCCCCCCTGGTTGCCGCAGCCGACATAGACGTCGTCGATCGCCGACGCGTCGATCGGGTTGCTCTCGACCACCTTCTTGATCACGCCGGCCAGCAGGTCGTCGGGCCGGACCTTGGCGAGCGAGCCGGCATGCCGGCCGAACGGGGTTCGCTTACCGTCGTAGATATAGGCATCCAACATGGCGTTTTTCCTCTAAATCTCTTTCGTAAACAGGGACAGGCCGAGCGACGCGCGGCGGCGGAGCCACGGACTCGCACGATAGCGCGGATCGCCGTAGAACGAAATCAGCGAGTCCAGGACCCGCAGGATGTTGCGGGGGCCCAGCACCTCGCCGAAGGTCAGCGGGCCGTTCGGGTAGTTGAGGCCGAGCACCACCGCCTTGTCGATATCCTCGGGCGCGGCCGTGCCGAATTGGGCGATCTGGCAGCCGATGTTGCAGATCATCGAGATCACGCGCTGGCCGATGAAGCCGGGGCAGTCGCGGATCACCGTCGCCTTGACGCCGTCCTGGACGAGAAGGCCGTGCGCGGCGGCGCGGAACTCCACCTTGGTCGCCGGGTTGGTCATGATCGTGCGGCGGGTCTTCAGGCCCACGAGCGTGTCGACGCCCAGCGTGCGCGCCGGGTCGAGATCCTGCTTCAGCGCCGTGGTCGTGACGTCTTCGCCGATCGGGGTGACCAGGATGAGCGAGTCCTTGCCCGGCCTGTCGCCGCGGTCGAGCGGCGCGCCGATGCCGTGCATGATGTCGGTCAGCAGCTTGCAGCCGGCGGATTCGGCCGGGCTGACCCAGACCGGGCGGCCGTCATAGTCCGGCGCCGGCGCTTCCTCCGGCACCGCCTGCTTGCCGCCCTCGTAGCTGTAGTAGCCGCGCCCGACCTTGCGGCCGAGCAGCCCGGCCTCGAGCCGCGCGCGCATGACCGAGGACGGGCGGTAGCGCGGCTCCTGGTAGAACTGGTTGTAGATCAGCTCGGTCGCCGGATGGGTGACGTCGAGCGCGGTCAGGTCCAGCAGCTCGAACGGCCCCATGCGGAAGCCCGCGCCTTCGCGCAGGATGCGGTCGATATCGACATAGTCGGCGACGCATTCATGCTGGATATGCGCGCATTCGATGTTGTAGCCGCGGCCCACCTGGTTGACGAGGAAGCCGGGCGCGTCCTTGAGCCGGACCGGCTCGCGGGTCATCCGCTTGCCGAGCGTCATCAGCGCATCGCCGACCCAGGGCTCGGTCAGGATGCCCTCGATCACCTCGACCAGCCGCATCAGCGGCACCGGATTGAAGAAATGGAAGCCGGCGACCCGCTGCGGCCGCTTGCAGGCCGACGCGATCGTCGTCACCGATAGCGAAGACGTGTTGGTCGCGATGACCGCCTCGGGCGAGACGACCTCCTCGAGCTGGGCGAAGATCTTCTTCTTGATCTCCAGGTTCTCGGTCGCCGCCTCGATGACGATGTCGCAGGGGGCGAAGTCCTTGACGTCCGAGACGACCTCGATCCGGCCCATCGCGGCGGCGACGGCATCGGCGGTCATCTGCCCCTTTTCCGCGGCCCGGCCCAGCATCTTGCCGATGAAATCGACCGCTTCCTGGGTCTGCTTGGCGTTGAGGTCGTAGAGCCGCACATTGACGCCCCCCGCGGCGGCCACCTGCGCGATGCCGCGCCCCATGGCGCCCGCCCCGGTAATGCCGATGAGAAGGTCTTTCTTGCTGGCGTCGACTGGCACAGGGTCCCTCCTGTCGCGTGCGCGTGGCCGCTGGCCGGCTCTTCGCGTCCTGGATTGCTATTATAGTGGTTTGCCGCCGGGCGCGAAGCCCGGCCGCCCCGGGGCCGGGCAAGCGCGCACCGGGCCGGGGCGCCGGGATATTGGCGTATGACGTCATCGGGGACAAGCCCCGCCCCTGCCGCCGATCGCCGCGGCCGGCCCCTCGGAAGGGCTAGGCGCCCCGCCGCCGGCCGCGCCAGAAGGAAACGCCCAGCAGGCCGAGCGCCGACAGGAAAAGCGGCAGGGCAGCCGGAACCGGGGTGGTCGCGACCGGGACTGCCGTCTCGATGTTCAGCGCGGAATAGTCGATCAAATAGCCGTCGGTCACCGTCGGGTCGTTGATCGCCAGCTTGACCTCGTCGTTCCCGGTCAGCAGCCCGAGCGCGATGGAAAAGACGTATGTCACGATGTAGTCGCCCGGATGCGTCGCGAAGGTCCCGACCTGCGTGCCGTTATAGAAGACGTTCCAAGGGCCGCGATTGTCGGCGAGCAGGCCCGTCTTGATCTCGAGCGAGGCGCTGACCGGCGTCGCGCCCGCGAGGTCGTAGACATGGTTGTAGGTCGGATCTTTCGCCTGCGTGACGGTATCCATGAAGGCGGGATCGGATGCGTCATGAAAGGCGGTCATGTCGCTCGTCGGGCCGTCCGGGCAACTCCCGCCGCGGCCGAAGCAGTCGCGATCGCCCACCAGCGAGACGACCGTCGCGTGTCCGACATTCATGATGCCCAGGAACAATACGGCTGCCAGCAGACACGCCGCCGCCATCGATTTCATCACCCTCACACCAACGCTCCCCGTGCTTATTGATGACCGGTCCGTTACCGATCCATCAACTACGGCAATTCTTGGAGTAGTTGGCGGATGACT
This sequence comes from uncultured Rhodospirillaceae bacterium, assembly GCA_964585785.1. Lineage (GTDB taxonomy): Bacteria > Pseudomonadota > Alphaproteobacteria > UBA8366 > UBA8366 > WHUA01. Next base: position 1,287 of record CAZPFL010000301.1, on the reverse strand, counting down.
TTGCCCGCAGGCAAACGTCTCTGTTCTAGTCTTGCATGCCTGCGCGAAGGCAAGGAATCACGGCGGCGCCCTTGAAGTCAATCCCTGATCGAACCCCAGCGCGGGTTTTGCCGCGCGCGGCAATTTGCGTCACTGTTCGCATCGTGCCTCGAACAGGAGATTTGCCATGCCCATGCCCGCTGAAGACTTCGACCGCTTCCTGGCCGGTGTCCGCGCCTTCACCCGCGACCGGCTGATCCCGGCCGAGCGCGAGGTCGAGGCGGAGGACCGGGTGCCCGACGACATCGTCCGGGGCATGCGCGAGCACGGCCTGTTCGGACTCACCATCCCCACCGAATACGGCGGGCTCGGCCTCGGCATGGAGCAGCAGGTGCTGACGACGATCGAGTTCACCCAGGCGTCCTCGGTCTTCCGCGCACGCTTCTCGACCACGCTCGGCCTCGGCTCGCAGGCGATCCTGCACAACGCGACCGAGGCGCAGAGGCGGCGCACCCTGCCCCGCCTCGCCAGCGGCGAGTGGACGGCGGCCTTCGCGCTGACCGAGCCGGAAGCGGGCTCGGACGCGGGCAACGTGCAGACCATGGCGCGCCGCGACGGCGACGCTTACGTGCTGAACGGCCACAAGCGCTACATCACCAACGCGCCCGAGGCCGACCTCTTCGTCGTCATGGCGCGCAGCGACCCGGAAAGCCGCGACCACCGCGGCGTCTCCGCCTTCCTGGTCGAGGCGGGCACGCCCGGCCTTACCGTGTCAGCGCCCAACCGCAAGCTGGGGCAGCACGGCTCACACATCGCCGAGATGCTCTTCGAGGACTGCCGCGTGCCGGCGGAGAATCTGATCGGCGACCAGGAGGGCATCGGCTTCAAATGCGCGATGGACGGCATCAACGTCGCGCGCATGCATGTCGCCGCGACCTGCGTCGGCCAGGCGATGCGGCTGATCGACGAAGCGCTCGCCTACGCGCTGGAGCGCAACCAATTCGGCCAGCCGATCGCGAACTTCCAGGCGATCCAGTTCATGCTGGCCGACAGCCGGGCCGAGATGCTCGCCGCCCGCGCGATGACGCTCGAGACCGCGCGGCGCATCGACGCGGGCGAGCGGCCGCTCGGCGACATGTCCTGCTGCAAGTATTTCGCGAGCGAGATGGTCTGCCGCGTCGCCGACCGCGCGGTGCAGATCCTCGGCGGCGCCGGCTACACCACCGCCTATGACGTCGAGCGGCTCTACCGCGACGTCCGCCTGTTCCGCATCTTCGAAGGCACGTCGCAGATCCACCAGCTCATCAT
>CAZPFL010000300.1:0-3972 GCA_964585785.1 uncultured Rhodospirillaceae bacterium | reverse complement strand
GCGCGAGCGCCTGGCCGCCGGCCCAGGCGAAGGCCCAGTAGGGCGGCGGCAGGCCGAGCGCGGCGAGATCTTCTTCGGTGGCGCGCCATATGGGCACGATCTCGCTCGCGAGGTGAAGGCGGATTTCCGGGATCAGCGGCGGCACTTCGATAGCGGTGTTCGCGTGGATGAAGGCCGCGTGCGGATCAGCCAAGCGGCACCCCGCCGGCGAGGATCGCCGCCAATACGAGAAGTCCGCCAAAGCGATTGGACTTGAAGTTGGCGAGGCAATCCTTTGGATCGTCGAGCGCGACGGTGGCCGCTTGATAGCCGAGCTGCGCTGCGGCGAGCGCGAGCAGCGTGAAGGACGGCCAGGGCAGCGCGGCGGCCCAAAAGGCGGCGGCGAGCAGCGCCACGGTCACGGCGTAGAAGATCCAGAGCCAAGGCCGCGTGTTCGCGCCGAGGCGGAGCGCGCTCGACTTCACGCCGATCAGCACGTCGTCTTCCTTGTCCTGATGTGCATAGATCGTGTCGTAGCCGAGCGTCCAGAAGAAGCCGGCGGCGTAAAGCAGCAGCGCCGGCGTCGCCAGCCCGCCGGTCACCGCCGTCCAGCCGACAAGCGCGCCCCAGTTGAAGGTCAGCCCGAGGAAGGCCTGCGGCCAGTAGGTGACGCGCTTCATCAGCGGGTAGATCGCGACCAGGAGGAGCGAGGAAATCGCCAGAAGAATGGTGAAGCCGTTGAAGAACAGCAGCACGGCGAGGCCGATCAGCGCCTGCAGCGCCAGGAAGGCGAAGGCCTGTCGGACGCTGATCGCGCCGCTCGGAATCGGCCGCGTGGCCGTCCGCGCCACCCGCGCGTCGAAATCCCGGTCCAAGATATCGTTCCAGGTGCAGCCGGCGCCGCGCATGACCAGCGAGCCGATGGCGAACAACACGCCGTAGCCGAGCGATTGCCAGAAGGTGACCCCGCCCGTGGAAACGGCGGCCAGTGCCAGTCCCCACCAGCAGGGGATCAGCAGCAGCCATGTCCCGATCGGCCGGTCGAAGCGGGCCAGCCGCAGATAGGGCCGCACGGCGCTGGGAACCCACCGCTCGATCCAGTCGCCCGTCCGTATGTCGCTCGCGGTCTGTGTATGGATTCGGCCGGTCATGGGCTAATCTTGCCGCCCGAGCGGCGGCGTCTCAAGCTGATGTGGGAGGTTTCTAGCATGCGCGAGCGGTCCGGTCCGCGTCTTTTCGTGACCGAGAATCTCGGCGGCGGGTCCACGGTGGCGCTGTCGGCGGGCCAGGCGCATTACCTGAAGAATGTCATGCGGCTGTCGCCCGGCGACACGGTGGCGCTGTTCAACGGCCGGGACGGGGAGTGGTCCGGGCGCATCGCCGCGGTGACACGCAATGCCTGCGCGGTCGCGCTCGAGCGGCAAACGCGGCCGCAGGCGGCGGAGCCCGACATCTGGCTCCTGTTCGCGCCGATCAAGCGCGCCCCGCTGGATTTCCTCGTGCAGAAGGCCGTCGAGCTCGGCGTTTCCCGCCTTCTCCCGGTCATCACCCGGCACACCGACGTCAGCCGCGTCAATACCGGCCGGCTGAAGGCGATCGTGATCGAAGCTGCCGAGCAGTGCGAGCGGCTTACGCTGCCGGTGGTCGACGAGCCGGCGTCCCTCGACGCCGCGCTCGCGGACTGGCCTGCCGGAAGGCGGCTCCTGGCATGCGCCGAGAGCGGTCCCGTACGGCCGATCGCCGAGGTTCTCGGCGAAACCGAGTCAACAACCGGAAGTGGGAGCGCCGCTCTGCTGATTGGCCCGGAGGGCGGTTTCACGACATCGGAACTTGACGCATTTGGGAATCTGCCTTTTGTTACGGCAGTAGGCCTCGGGCCCCGTGTCCTGCGCGCGGAAACCGCAGCCATTGCAGCGCTGGCCTGCTGGCAGTCTGTTTTGGGCGATTGGCGTTCCGATCGGATTCAACCACCGAAAGCGACATAGATGGCAGCTCCATCGGCCTCCGGCGGTCTCCCCGTCACGAGCAAGCGCCAGCTCATCGAGTATCTGGAGCAGGGCTGCAAGCCGCGCGCGCAATGGCGCATCGGCACCGAGCACGAGAAATTCGGCTACGATTTGAAGGACAAGCGGCCGCTGCCCTATGACGGCCGGCCGGGAATTCGTCTCTTGCTCGAAGGCATGCAGCGTTTCGGCTGGATGCCGGTCTATGAAGGCGACAACGTCATCGCGCTGCGTCACGAAGACGGCGGCGCGATCACGCTGGAGCCTGGCGGCCAGTTCGAGCTCTCCGGCGCGCAGCTGGAAAATATCCATCAGACCTGCAACGAGGTGCATACGCATCTGGCGCAAGTGCGCGAAATCTGCGAGGAGATTGGCGCCGGGATGCTGGGCCATGGCTTCAACCCCAAGTGGCCGCGCGCCGACATACCCTGGATGCCCAAGGGCCGCTATAAGGTGATGGGCGCCTACATGCCGACGAAGGGCTCGCTCGGCCTCGACATGATGCTGCGCACCTGCACCGTCCAGGTGAACCTCGACTTCGCGTCCGAAGCCGACATGGTGAAGAAGATGCGGGTCGCGCTGGCGCTGCAGCCGGTGGCGACGGCGCTCTTCGCCAACTCGCCCTTTTCGGAAGGCAAGCCGAACGGCTACCTCAGCTACCGCAGCCATATCTGGACCGATACCGACCCGGACCGCAGCGGCATGCTGCCCTTCGTCTTCGAGGACGGGTTCGGCTTCGAGCGCTGGGTCGACTACATCCTCGATGTGCCGATGTATTTCGTCTATCGCGACGGCCGCTACATCGACGTCGCGGGGAAATCCTTCCGAGACTTCATGGCCGGGCGGCTGGCGGGCTTCGAAGGACAGACCCCCAACATGGGGGACTGGACCGACCATATGACCACGACCTTTCCGGAAGTCCGCCTCAAGCGCTACATCGAGATGCGCGGTGCTGACGCCGGGCCGTGGGGCCGACTCTGCGCGCTGCCGGCGTTCTGGGTTGGCATGTATTACGACGATGGCGCGCTCGATGCGGCCTGGGACCTTTGCAAGGATTGGACGGTCACGGAGATGGAGGCGTTGCGCGCGGCCGTTCCTCGGCTCGGCCTGAAGGCGCCGTTCCGCAAGGGAACGGCGCAGGACCTGGCGAAGGCGGTCGTCGAAATCTCGGCGTCCGGCCTGCGCCGCCGCGCGATCCCCGATGTGACGGATGTCAACGAGGAGCCCTATATAGAGGAGCTCAAGGACATCGCGGCCTCCGGCGTCACCCCGGCCGAGCGTCTGCTCGACCGGTACAAGAACGTCTGGCACGGCGACATCGACAAGCTCTACGAGGAAGAATCCTACTGAGCCTGCCGCCGCCGCGGATCAGGCCGCCGTCCCGCCGACGGTAAGCCCGTCGATCCGCATGGTCGGCTGGCCGACCCCGACCGGGACCGACTGGCCGTCCTTGCCGCAAGTGCCGACGCCGTCGTCCAGCTTCGAGTCGTTGCCGATCATCGAAACCTTCGTCAGGACGTCCGGGCCGTTGCCGATCAGCGTGGCGCCCTTGACCGGCGCGCCGACCTTGCCGTTTTCGATGAGATAGGCCTCGGTGCAGCTGAACACGAACTTGCCGCTCGTGATGTCGACCTGGCCGCCGCCGAAATTGATCGCGTAAAGCCCCTTGTCGACCGAGGCGACGATCTCCTCCGGCGCCTTGTCGCCGCTCAGCATATAAGTGTTGGTCATACGCGGCATCGGCGCGTGCGCATAAGATTCGCGCCGGCCGTTGCCGGTCGCCTCCATGCCCATCAACCGCGCGTTCAGGCGATCCTGCATGTAGCCGACCAGGATGCCGTCCTCGATCAGCGTCGTCTTGCTCGCGGTCGTGCCTTCGTCGTCCACGGTGATCGACCCCCGCCGGTCGGCGATGGTGCCGTCATCGACCACGGTGACCCCGGGGGCGGCGACGCGCTGGCCCAGGAGGCCCGCGAAAGCGGACGTCTTC
>CAZPFL010000299.1:0-3982 GCA_964585785.1 uncultured Rhodospirillaceae bacterium | reverse complement strand
AGCGCCCAGTCGAAGTCGGGATCGCCTTCGGCGAGGAAGGCCTCGTACGCGACCTCGCCGAGCAATTCGCCGCCCTCGGCCAGCGGGTCGTCGATATCGATGACCAGCGGCTTGCGCTTGCATTTCGCCAGCGCCGCCTTGATCGTCGGCGAGAATTCGCGGTCGGTGATCAGCGCCTTCGCTTCGCCGTGGTCGAGGGTAAAGGCGATGGTGTTGGCGTCGAGCCGGATATTCAGCGTATTGAGCACCGCGCCCGCCATCGGCACGCCGAAATGGGCGTCGTAGATCGCGGGGACGTTCGGCGCCATGACCGCGACGGTGTCGTTCTTGCCGATGCCCCGCTTGCGGAGCGCGCTCGCCAGCCGGCGCGCGCGCGCATAGGTCTCGGCCCAGGTGAACTTGCGGTCGCCGTGGACGATGGCGATGCGGCCGGGATAGACGGCCGCGGCCCGGCGGATGAAGACCAGCGGGCTGAGCGCGGCGTAGTTCGCCGTCGTCTTGTCGAGGTCGATGTCATAGGCGTTCGCGGTCATCGGCTTGATCCCGGTTGTGCTGGGCCATGGCCCCGGGCCCTCTCCGGGGCCCTTCCACGGCGATTATTGATCAAGGGACTGCCGCTTTGCAAAGGGCGCGCGCATTCTATAATCCTAGCCGCAAGCGTCTGTGGCGGGACCGGTCCCCTCGCGGCCGGGCAGGCGCGGGTGAGGAAATACTGATCAAGAATGCTGAACGAGGATGCCGGCCATGAGCAGTCGTTTCGACGCGGTGTATGACCGATCGATCAAGGACCCTGAGGCGTTCTGGGCCGAGGCGGCGGAGGATGTCCACTGGTACAAGCGGTGGGACAAGGTGCTGGATGACAGCAAGCCGCCCTTCTATCGCTGGTTCGTCGGGGCGGAGACCAACACCTGCTACAACGCCGTCGACCGCCATGTGGAGGCCGGCCGCGGCGACCAGTATGCCCTGATCTATGACAGCCCGATCACCGGCGGCACCCAGCGCAAGATCACCTATGCGGAGCTCAAGGACGAGGTCGCGCGCTTTGCCGGCGTGCTGAAGAGCCTCGGTGTCGGCTACGGCGACCGCGTCATCGTCTACATGCCGATGGTGCCCGAAGCGGCCATCGCGATGCTCGGCTGCGCGCGCATCGGCGCGGTCCATTCCGTGGTGTTCGGCGGCTTCGCGCCGCACGAGCTGGCGACCCGGATCGACGACTGTGCGCCAAAGCTCATCGTCACGGCGACCTGCGGTATCGAGCCGGGGCGCGTCGTGCAGTACATGCCGATGGTCGAAGGCGCGATAGAGATCGCCAAGCACAAGGTCGAGAAGGTCGTGCTGCTGCAGCGCAAGCAGCATCCGGTCGCGCCCAAGGCGGACCGCGATGTCGATTGGCAGCAGGCGGTGGCGGCGGCCAAGCCCGCGGACTGCGTTCCGGTGAAGGCGACCGACCCGGTCTACATCCTTTACACCTCGGGCACGACGGGCCAGCCGAAGGGCGTGGTGCGGGACACCGGCGGCCATATCGTCGCGCTCAAATGGTCGATGCAGTACGTCTACGGCGTCGATCCGGGCGAGGTCTACTGGGCCGCCTCGGACGTCGGCTGGGTGGTCGGCCATTCCTATATCGTCTATGCGCCGTTGTTCCACGGCTGCACCTCGATCATGTTCGAAGGCAAGCCGGTCGGCACGCCGGACGCCGGCGTGTTCTGGCGCGTGATCTCGGAGCACAAGGTGAGCACGATGTTCACCGCGCCGACCGCGTTCCGCGCGATCAAGCGCGAGGACCCGAACGGCAAGCTGCTGAAACAATACGACCTGAGCAACTTCCGCACGCTCTTCCTGGCCGGTGAGCGCACCGACCCCGACACGCTGCACTGGGCGGAGGACATGCTCAAGGTGCCGGTGATCGACCATTGGTGGCAGACCGAGACGGGCTGGGCGATCGGCGCCAACTGCATCGGCATCGAGATGCTGCCGGTGAAGGCGGGCTCGCCGACCCGCGCCGTTCCCGGCTACGACGTGCAGATCCTCGACGGGGCGGGCAAGCGCCTGCCGGCCGGCAAGATGGGCGCGATCTGCGTCAAGCTGCCGTTGCCGCCGTCCGGGTTCCCCACGTTGTGGAACGCGGAGCAGCGCTACGTCAGCGCCTACATGGCGCATTTCCCGGGCTACTACGAGACCGGCGACGCGGGCTTCATGGACGAGGACGGCTATATCTTCGTGATGGCGCGGACCGACGACGTGATCAACGTCGCGGGGCATCGGCTCTCGACCGGCGCCATCGAGGAGGTGCTGGCGTCCCATCCGGACGTCGCCGAATGCGCGGTGATCGGCGTCACCGACCAGCTCAAGGGCCAACTGCCGCTCGGCTTCCTCGTGCTCAAGGCCGGGGTCAACCGGCCGCATGAGGAGATCGTGTCGGAGGCGGTGAAGCTGGTGCGCCAGGAGATCGGCCCGGTCGCCGCCTTCAAGACCGCGACCGTCGTCGACCGGCTGCCCAAGACGCGCTCGGGCAAGATCCTGCGGGGCACGATGCAGAAGATCGCGGACGCCGAGACCTACAAGACGCCGGCCACGATCGACGACCCCGTCATCCTGGACGAGATTTCGGACGCGCTGAAAGCGGTCGGATACGCGCGGCGGTAACGGTAAGCGGCGTGCCGGGCGGCTATTCGCCCGGCGTCAGGGCCGGGGCGTCGGACGCCGCGGCGGCGGGCTTGCCCTTACGCGCCTTGCGCTGCGCCTTCTCGAGCGCGGAACGCAGGTCGTCATGCTTGCAGAGACCCAGCTCGACCGGGCTGCGCGGCTTCAAATTCGGGGAATTCCAATGCGTCCGGTCGCGCACCGCGTTGATCGTCGGCTTCGTCGTGCCGATCAGCCGGCCGATCTGCGCGTCCGACAGCTCCGGGTAATGCCGCAGCAGCCACGCGACGGCATCCGGCTTGTCCTGGCGCTTGGACAGCGGCGTGTAGCGCGGGCCCTTGCCCCGCGCGCTCGGCTGGGGAATGTCGCTCTGGATGATGGCAAGCTTGGCGCTCGGGTCCGCCTCACAGCGCGCGATCTCGTCCTTGGTGAGCTGACCGTTTGCAATGGGGTCGAGACCCTGCATGCCGACCGCGACTTCTTCGTCGGCGATCGCCTGAACTTCGAGAATATGCAAACCGCAGAAATCGGCGATCTGCTTGAAGGTAAGTGCCGTATTTTCGACCAGCCACACGGCGGTCGCCTTCGGCATCAACGGTTGAGTCATTCATTCCCCCAAATAGGGCTGCGGCGCTGCAGCCAAACCCATCAGCACCGCCATTTCGTGAGCGTAACGCCAGTACCCTTAATATGCGGTTGCGGTCAGGCCGCGACAAGGGCGGATTCGGGTACCATACCTAGGATTCCTTAACAAGAAGCATGATCTTCCCGATATGGGCGCTGGACTCCATGAGCCTGTGCGCCTCGGCCACCTCGGCAAGCCGAAAAATTTTGTATATCAATGGTTTAACTTTCCCGGCCTCGATCAGCGGCCAGACCTGGTCGCGCAACTCCTGCGCGATCTTCGCCTTGGATTCATCGGATTGCGCGCGCAGCGTCGAGGCGGTCAGGGTCTGCCGCTTAATCATGAAAAGACCGAGGTTGAGCTCGACCTTGGCCCCCTTCAGAAAGGCGATGTTCACCAGCCGCCCGTCCCAGGCCAGCACGCTCAGATTCTTCTGCACATAGTCGCCGCCGACCATGTCGAGGATCAGGTCGACGCCCTTCTTGCCGACGAATTCCTTGACCGCCTCGACCCAGTCCTTTTCCCGGTAGTTGATCGCCAGATCGGCGCCGAGATCGGTGCAGGCCTTGCACTTCTCGGCGCTGCCCGCGGTGGTGATGACGCGCGCGCCAAACTGCTTGGCGAGCTGGATCGCCGTCGTGCCGATGCCGCTGGACCCGCCATGGACCAGGAAGGTCTCGCCCGCCTTGAGGTGGCCGCGCTGGAAGACATTGT
>CAZPFL010000298.1:0-3990 GCA_964585785.1 uncultured Rhodospirillaceae bacterium | reverse complement strand
CTACGAAAGCGAATACGCCAACGTGCATCGCGGCGCCTATTACCTGAGCGAGCGCTCGACCGCGCTTTATGAAGGCGCGCGCGACAAGGTGCGCGATTTTCTGAACGCGCGGAGCCGCAAGGAAATCATCTTCACCCGCAACGCGACCGAGGCGATCAACCTGGTCGCCTACGCCTGGGGCCGCACCTTCCTCAAGCCGGGCGACGAGATCATCATCTCGGAGATGGAGCATCACTCCAACATCGTGCCCTGGCAGATGCTGCGCGACGAGAAGGGCCTCGTCCTCAAGGTCGCGCCGGTGAGCGACGACGGCGAGTTCCGGCTCGACGCCTTCAAGGCGCTGCTGAGCGAGCGCACCAAGCTGGTGGCGATCACGCATACCTCGAACGTGCTGGGCACGATCACACCGGCCAAGGAGATCGTGCGCCTGGCGCATGACGCCGGCGCCAAGGTGCTGCTCGACGGCGCGCAGGCGGCCGTGCACATGCCGGTCGACGTGCAGGACCTCGACTGCGACTTCTACGCCATCACCGGCCACAAGCTCTACGGCCCGTCCGGCATCGGCGCGCTCTACGGCAAGGAAGCGCTGCTCGACGCCATGCCCCCCTTTATGGGCGGCGGCGACATGATCGGCTCCGTCAGCTTCGAGAAGACGACCTGGGCGGCGCTGCCGGCCAAGTTCGAGGCGGGCACGCCGGCGATCGTGCAGGCGATCGGCTTCGGCGCCGCAGTGGACTACATCATGGGGCTGGGACGGGAAAAGATCGCGGCGCATGAGCAGGACCTGCTCACCTATGCGACGCAGCGCCTCGCCTCGGTCGACGGGCTGAAGATCTATGGCACCGCGCCGAACAAGGCGGCGGTGCTCTCCTTCACCCTCGGCAACATCCATGCGCATGACGTCAGCACGATCATCGACCGCGCCGGCGTCGCCATCCGCGCCGGCCATCACTGCGCCGAGCCGCTGATGGAGCGCCTCGGCGTCGCGGCCACCGCGCGCGCGTCCTTCGGCGTCTACAACACGCGCGAGGACGCGGACGTGCTGGTCCAGGCGCTCGAAACCGTTCGGGAGATTTTCGGCTGATGCTCGACGAGCTGCGCGAACTCTATCAGGAAGTCATCCTCGACCACGGCAAGAAGCCGCGGAACTTCCGCCGCCCGGAACACCCGACCAACGAGGCGGCGGGACGCAATCCGCTATGCGGCGATCAGCTGGTCGTCTATCTCGACATCGCCAAGGACGGCCGCATCACCGACGCCGCTTTCTTCGGCAAGGGCTGCGCAATATCGATGGCGTCCGCCTCGATGATGACCGAGATCGTCAAGGGCAAGACGGTGGACGAGGCCAAAGCGCTGTTCGAGCGCTTCCACCACATGTGCACGGATGACCATGCGGAGCCGGTCGAGGGCGACGAGGCGCTGGAGAAGCTTCAGGTGCTGTCGGGCGTGCGGCAGTTCCCGGTTCGGGTCAAATGCGCGACCCTGCCCTGGCACACGCTGACGGCGGCGATCGAGGGCGTGAAGGAAGTCAGCACGGAGGCGGGCGGGTGACCCAGGACGGCCTGACCCTGCGCGATTTCATCCCCGGCGGCGCCGATACCGTCGCCCGGGCCGGGAGCCCGCTGCCCGAAGGCGCGGCGCCGGCCGACCGGGAAGCCGTGATCGCGGCGATCAGGACCGTCCACGACCCGGAAATACCCGTTAATATTTACGATTTGGGACTTATATATGATCTAGACATTGGCCCGGCCGGGGACGTCCATGTGCGGATGACCCTAACCGCCCCGACCTGCCCCGTGGCAGGGTCGCTGCCGGGCGAGGTCGCCCGGGCGGTCGCGGAGGTCGAAGGCACGGGTGCGGTCACGGTCGAGCTCGTCTGGGACCCGCCCTGGGGCAAGGAGATGATGTCGGAAGAGGCGAAGCTCGCCTTGGACATCTGGTGAAACGTTTGACTGCATCTAGGCGCAGCGTGATTGGAGTCGGAGAAGGAATAGAGGCATGCCAGCACCCCTGATGACATTGACGGATGCCGCGGCCGAACGCGTGAAGCAGCTCATGGCCAAGGCCACAAAGCCGGTCGTCGGCCTACGCGTCGGCGTGAAGGCGCAAGGCTGTTCCGGCATGAGCTATTACGTGGAATACGCGGAGGAAAAGAAGAAGTTCGAAGAAGTGATCGAGGACAAGGGCGTCACGCTCCTGATCGATCCCGCGGCCACGATGTTCCTCATCGGCTCGGAGATGGATTACAAGGAAGACAAGCTGCAGTCCGGCTTCACCTTCACCAATCCGAACGAAAAGGGACGCTGCGGCTGTGGCGAATCCTTCCACGTCTGACGCGATACGCCCGCAGGACCACATATCGTGAAGCCGCGGCTCTGGCTTTCCTGGAGCAGCGGCAAAGACAGCGCCTGGGCGCTGCACGCGCTGCGCCGGCAGAACGGCTACGAGATCGCGGGCCTGCTCACCACCATCAACGAAACGGCATCGCGCGTCGCGATGCATGCGGTGCGCGAGACACTGCTGGAGCGCCAGGCGGAGGCTGCCGGCCTGCCGCTGATCAAAGTGCCGATCCCCTATCCCTGTCCCAACGAAGCCTATGAAGCGGCGATGGCGGACGCGATGGCGCGGGCCAAGCGCGAAAAGATCGAAGCGGTCGCCTTCGGCGATCTGTTCCTGGAAGACGTGCGGCGTTACCGGGTGGAGAAGCTCGCGCCCACCGGCATCACGCCGGTCTTTCCCATCTGGGGGCTGGAGACGACGGCGCTCGCCCGCGAGATGGTGACGGCGGGCCTCCGCGCGCATGTCACCTGCGTCGACCCGAAGCAGCTCGACCCGAAATTCGCCGGCCGCACCTTCAACGCGGATTTTCTCGACGACCTGCCGGACGGCGTCGATCCCTGCGGCGAGAAGGGCGAGTTCCACAGCTTCGCCTGGGCCGGCCCGATGTTCAGCGCGCCGATCAAGGTCGTGCCCGGCGAGACGGTCGCGCGCGATGGTTTCGTCTTCGCCGATTTGCTGGCTGGGTAATAAGCCGCTTCCTCTTAAACGTCATTCCACGGCTTGACCGTGGAATCCATGGCATGGCCTTAGGGATCGAGCTCTGCATCGAATGATAGGGAAAGTCGCTGTCGCTTTATTGGAACCGCGCTGCGCTCGGAAGGGTCCGGTTCGGGCCTCAGCGTCGTGCCATGGATTCCACGGTCAAGCCGTGGAATGACGGAGTAGGGAAAGGTCGAGTGCCCCCCCCTCAATCCACCCGGTATTTCTTCACCATGTCCCAGTCGAGCTGGATGCCGAAGCCCGCGCCGTCGGGCAGCGCGAGCGTGCCGTTCTTCACCCTCTTGCGGCTGACGAACAGGCCGTCCCAGATCGGGTCGCGATCGGGATCGGCGAAGCATTCGACGAAGCTGCCATGCGCCACGCCGGCCAGCATGTGGAGCGCGATCTGGCCTTCCTCGTGATGCGCCATGCGGACGCCGCTGAGCGCGCAGAGTGCGGCGGCGCGGCGCCATTCGGTGGGACCGCCCGCTTCCGAGGCATCGAGGTTGCAATAGTCGATGCCGCCGGCCGCGATCAGCCGCTTGACGCCATGCGCGGTGATCTCGCTCTGCCCGGCGGTGACCGGAATAGACGTGGCGTGGCGCACCTCGGCGTTGCCCGCCGCGTCGTCGTACCAATGGCAGGGTTCCTCGAACCACAGGATGTCGAGCGGCTCGATCAGGCGCGCGAAGCGCCGTGCCTCGTCCACCGGCCAGCCGCGGTTGGCGTCGACGGCGATCAGGAAATCCGGCCCCGCGCCGTCGCGCGCCGCCTTCACCCGCTCCAGGTCCTGCTCCGGCGTCAGCCCGCCGACCTTGAACTTGCAGCCGGCCATGCCGCGCTCGCGCAGCATCTCCATCTCGCGGCGGTAATGGTCGAGCGTCACGCCGTCCTCGTAATAGCCGCCGATCGAGATGATCGGCAGGCTGTCGCGGAAACCGCCGAACAGCG
>CAZPFL010000297.1:0-3991 GCA_964585785.1 uncultured Rhodospirillaceae bacterium | reverse complement strand
CGCGGTGACGCAATGTGAGCACGATGGCGCCGATCATGGCGACGAGCAGGATCAGGCCCGCCGCCTGGAAGAGATAGACGTATTGGGTATAGATCAGGCGGCCGAGCGCCTGCGTGTTGGTGACATGGGCCGTGGCCGGCAGCGGCGCGACGCTGACGGCGGCCGCGTCGGGCGCGAAATGCCAGCTCCCGAAGACGAAGATCAGCTCCATCAGCAGCACGACGCCGATCAGCGCGCCGATCGGCAGATACTGCAGCACGCCGCTGCGCAGCGCCGCGAAGTTGATGTCGAGCATCATCACCACGAAGAGGAACAGCACCGCGACCGCGCCGACATAGACGACGACCAGGATCATCGCGAGGAACTCGGCGCCCAGCAGCACGAAGAGCGCCGCGGCGTTGAAGAAGGCGAGAATCAGGAACAGCACGGAATGCACCGGGTTGCGCGACGAGATGACCATCACGCCAGCCGCGATCGCAACGAACGCGAAGATGTAGAACGCCAGCGCCTGAATGATCATCCACTCCCCCACTGCAGCGGATGGCCCTGCCGGCCGGTACCGGTCATCAAATTCTCCCCCTCCGTCGGCGGGCGCGCTGGCCCGACGTGTTTAGCGATACGGCGCGTCCAATGCAATATTGGCCGCAATCTCCGGCTCCCAGCGGTCGCCGTTCGCCAGTAGTTTCGCCTTGTTGTAGAAAAGCTCTTCGCGAGTCTCGGTGGCGAACTCGAAATTCGGCCCCTCGACGATCGCATCCACCGGGCACGCTTCCTGGCAGTAGCCGCAGTAGATGCACTTGGTCATGTCGATGTCATAGCGCGTCGTGCGGCGGCTGCCGTCGTCACGCGGCTCGGCCTCGATCGTGATCGCCTGCGCCGGACAGATCGCCTCGCAAAGCTTGCAGGCGATGCAGCGCTCCTCGCCGTTCGGATAGCGCCGAAGCGCGTGCTCGCCCCGGAAGCGCGGGCTCAACGGGCCCTTTTCGTAAGGATAATTCACCGTGTATTTGTGCCGGAACAGGGTCCGCAGCGTCAGCGACATGCCGGACACAAGTTCCGCCAGCAGGAACGAGCGGGCCGTGCGGTCGAGATTAGCCATGGGACATCTCCATTGCCGGGCGCCTCATGCGCCGCCCGCCGGCGGCACGGTGCCGGTAAGCATCAGCCAGCCCGCCGTCAGCACCACCCAAAGCAGCGACAGCGGCAGGAAGACCTTCCAGCCGAGGCGCATCAGCTGGTCGTAGCGGTAGCGCGGGAAGGTCGCCCGCACCCACAGGAAGACGAACAGCACGGCGGCGATCTTGAGCGCGAACCAGACCGGCCCCGCCAGCCAGGTGAACGGCGCGAAGGGCAGCGGCGAGGTCCAGCCGCCGAGGAACAGGATCGACATCATGCCGCTCATCAGGATCATGTTGGCGTATTCGCCGAGGAAGAACATGGCGAAGGTCATCGCCGAATACTCAACGTTGTAACCGGCGACCAGCTCGGCTTCCGCCTCCGGCAGGTCGAAGGGCGCGCGGTTGGTCTCCGCGAGCGCCGAAATGAAGAACACCACGCCCATCGGCAGCAGCGGCGAGAACAGGAACCAGTGGTGGATGCCGCCGGCCTGCGCCATGACGATCTTCGACAGGTTGAGCGAGCCGACCGACAGCAGCACCGTGATGATGACGAAGCCGATCGACACCTCGTAGGAGACCATCTGCGCCGCCGAGCGCAGCGCACCGAGGAAGGCATATTTCGAGTTCGACGCCCAGCCGGCGATGATGATGCCGTAGACGCCGAGCGACGAGATCGCAAAGAGATAGAGGAAGCCGACGTTGATGTCGGCGAGCACGAGGTTCGTGCCGAACACCGGGCCGAACGGGATCACCGCCCAGGCGGCGAGGCTGAGCACGAAGGTGACCATCGGCGCCAGGATGAACAGCACCCGGTTGGCGCCGGACGGGATGATCGTCTCCTTGAAGAACAGCTTGAGCCCGTCGGCGATCGGCTGCAGCAGCCCGAACGGCCCGACGACGTTCGGCCCCTTGCGGAGCTGCATCCAGCCGATGACCTTGCGCTCGGCGAGCGTCAGGTAAGCGACCGACAGCAGGACCGGCGCCACGATCAGGATGATGCCGCCGATGATCCAGGCGGTCGGCACGACATAGGTCTGAAGGAAATCAGCCATTGGTGCCCGTCGCCTCCCCCGGGGTCGCCAGCTCGTCGACGCATTTCGCCATGGTCACCGAGGACCGGCTGATCGGATCGGTCATGTAGAAATTCGTGATCGGCGAGCGAAAGGCGTCGGCGCGCAGCGGCCCCGCCTTGCCGAACGCGCCCCAGGGCGACGGCTCGACCGTGTCGATCGCGTGGAACGCCGGGAATGCGGCGCGCAGCTTTTCGCGCAGCGCGTCCTGCGTGTCGTAGGGCAAGGGCTTGCCGATCTCGCCCGACAGCGCTCTCAGGATCGCCCAGTCCTCGCGCGCCTCGCCCGGCGGGAAGACCGCACGGGAGCCAACCTGCACCCGGCCCTCGGTGTTGACGTAGAGGCCGTTCTTCTCGGTATAGGCGGCGCCCGGCAGGATGACGTCGGCGGCATGCGCGCCCGCATCGCCGTGGTGGCCCTGATAGACCACGAAGGCCTTCTTCAGCTTCGCCGTGTCGATCTCGTCCGCGCCGAGCAGGTAGACGACCGCGAATTCGCCCTTTTCCGTGGCGTCCAGGATCTCCGCCGTCGCCTTGCCGCCCGCGCCCGGCACGAAGCCGATGTCGAGGCCGCCGACCCGCGCCGCGGCGGTATGCAGCACGTTGAAGCCGTTCCAGCCATCCGACACCATGCCGGTGAGCGCCGCAATCTCGCGCGCCGCGGCCAGCACCGCCGCACCGTCCGGCCGCGCCAGCGCGCCCATGCCGAGGATCAGCAGCGGCTTCTCCGCCTTCTTCAGCGTCTCGACATAGGCGTGCCGCCCGGTCGAGAGCTGCTCCAGCGTCTCGGGTCCGGCGCCGAGATAGTCGTACTCGTAGGTGAGATCGTGCCGCGGACCGACCACGCCGACCGGGAAGCCCCCGCGCAGCCAGCGCTTGCGCAGCCGGGCGTTGATGATCGGCGCCTCCCAACGCGGGTTGGTGCCGATCAGCAGGCAGGCGTCCGCCTCGTCGATCCGGGCGATCGTCGTGTTGAACAGATAGCTCGCGCGCTGGGCGGGATCGATCGCCGCGCCGTCCTGCCGGCAATCGAGATGCGGCGAGCCGATCGCCGCCATCAAGCCCTTGAGCGCGTACATCGATTCGACGTCGCACAGGTCGCCGGCGAGCGCCGCCACCTTGCCCGGCCCGGCCGCCTTGATGCGGGCCGCGACCGTGCGCAGCGCGTCGCCCCAGCTCGCTTCCTCCAACTTGCCCTGGGCGTTCCGCACATAGGGCCGGTCGAGGCGCTGGCGCAGCAGCCCGTCGCAGGCGTAGCGCGTCTTGTCGGAGATCCACTCCTCGTTGACGTCCTCGTTGAGCCGCGGCAGCACGCGCATCACCTCGTTGCCGCGCGCGTCGACCCGGATGTTGGAGCCGACCGCGTCCATCACGTCGACACTTTCCACCTTGGTCAGCTCCCAGGAGCGCGCGTGGAAAGCGTAAGGCTTCGAGGTCAGCGCGCCGACCGGGCACAGATCGATGACATTGCCCGAGAGCTCGGAATGGATCGCCTGGCCCAGCGTCGTGATCTCGGCGTGCTCGCCGCGGTTCAGCATGCCCATGTCGTAGACGCCCGCGACCTCGGTCGAGAAGCGGACGCAGCGCGTGCAGTGGATGCAGCGGGTCATGATCGTCTTGACCAGCGGCCCCATGTATTTCTCTTCGACGGCGCGCTTGTTCTCCTCGAACCGGCTGCCGTATTGCCCGTAGGCTACCGCCTGGTCCTGCAGGTCGCATTCGCCGCCCTGGTCGCAGATCGGGCAGTCAAGCGGATGGTTGATCAGCAGGAACTCCATCACGCCGCGGCGCGCCTTCTTGACCA
>CAZPFL010000296.1:0-4035 GCA_964585785.1 uncultured Rhodospirillaceae bacterium | reverse complement strand
GTCGCCGGTGCGGATCGCCTGCGTGATGTCGGTCTCGAAGCGGTCCATGAAGGGCAGGTTGGCGAAAGCCGCGCCTTGCGCCATCACCGGGTTGGCGTCGTTGAGCAGCAGCGCGAGCGGCGCCTTGCCCGTGGTCGTCATCTCGCGCAGCATCCAGGCCGACGCCACGCCGCCCTTGGCCGCGTTGAGCACGAGGATACGGCCGACATAGCTCTCGCCGTAGAGCCTGTGCGACGGGCGCGAGAAGATGCCTCGGTCGCGGTCCAGGTCGTAGCGCGTGCTGAAATCGTCGGTGGCGGCCAAGGCGACGCCGCGGACGGCGGGGCCGATGCCGACATGGCCCCGGATCGCCAGCCCGGCGTTCGGGCCGCTCACGGCAGCACCTTCCCGGCGACGGCGGAGTCGATGCAGCGGCGGAGCGAGGCCGGCGTCGGCGCGTAGCCGTAGCCTTCGCAGATATTGGCGACCTTGACCGAATGCGTCATCAGGCGCTTCCAGCCGTGGCTTTCGCGGATCTCCTTGGCGAAAGTCGCGAAGAAGTCGTGGCCGTGCACCAGCCGCCCGCCGGCGTCCTCGATGGTCTTTGCATAGCCGATCGCCTCGGCCGCCCGCTTGATCTCGCGCGGCGCATAGACCAGCAAGGCCGTGTCGGGATGCACCTTGCGCCCGGCGAGCAGTTCCGCGACCTCGCCGATCTCGGTGATGCCGAGCTGGGGCGTCGAGAGCGCGACCACGTCGAGCGCCTCGCCGACACCGCCCCAGGCGTCGAGGAAGTCGCGCACGTCTTTGCGGGTCAGCGTTTCGGCATCGAGCCGCCGGCCGGCGGCGACTGTCTCCCAGTCCGGCGCCTCGGGCGTTACGGCGATCACATGGCACAGCGCGATCGAGCCATAGCTCGCGAGGCTGAGCGCCATGTGGTTGAGCGCGAGCACGGATGGCCGCGTGCCGGGGACCTCGATCGCCGGCACCGACCAGTAGGAGTTCAGCCGGCGGCCGATGATGGCGCCGACCGCGCCCCATTCCGCGACATGCTTCGGCGTGAAGTCGAGCCGGAAGGCGTGCGTCGCGCGGCGGCGGCCGTCCAAATGGAAGCCGTAACGCGGCACGCGGCCGGTGAAGAAGGCGGCGAGGCTCGACGGGCCCGCCTCGAAATTGCAGCGCGCGCCGACGAAGCTGTTCATGTAGATCACCGAGGGCGTGCCGGAATAGCCGCAGGCCTCGCCAAAGGTCGGCGCGGTCACCGAGTGGTCGTTGACATAGGCGTGCGCCGCCGCGACGCCGAGCCGGCCGAGCGCTTCGACCGCTTCCTCGCTTTGCTGCGCCAGGTCGCGATCCGGCAGCAGGAAACGGAAGGCCGCTTCGTCGAAGCCGCGGAAATCGGCGGCGGCGAAAGCGCGCGGCTTGCGCTCCTCGGGCGGCAGCTCGGCCAGCTCCTCGATGAAGCGCAGCCCGCTGTCGCCGATGGTCTCCCGGTCGGTGCTGATGTGGATGAGGCGGACCGGCACGAAATCCTCCGCGTCGAAGAAGTCGCCGACTCGTTGCTGGTACTCGATCGCCCACTGCGCGGCCCGGCCATGCGCGCCGTCGAGCATCGCCTGTTCGAGAGTACTGAGCTTCATGCGCCGTCCTGCGGGTGCTGCATGGCTGGCGTGACGGTGTCGGACACGGCTTTTTCCCCCAACGGGCCTGTTCCTCGCATAATAATCACGGCATCCCCTTTTGGCATAACCGGCAGAGGAGACCGGATCATGGCCGCCGCGGAAGAGTGGGTCGTCTGGTTCAACGGCAACCTGGCCGAGGGGCGGGGCAGCAACGTCTTCCTGGTGCGCGACGGCGTGCTGCTGACGCCGAAGGAGCGCTACGTGCTGCCGGGCGTGAGCCGGCAGACCGCGCTCGACCTGGCGAAGACGCTCGGCATCCCGGCCGAGGAAGCCGACCTCGACTTCTACGACGCAGTGACGGCGGATGAGGCCTTTATCACGTCCTCGAGCTGGTGCATCTGCCCGGTCTCCGCGATCGGCGGGCGGCGCATCGGCGACGGCACGGTGCCGGGGCCCGTCACCAAGAAGCTGATGGACGCCTATGTCGAACTGGTCGACTGCGACTGGGTCGGGCAATACCTGAAATACGCGAACGAATAGGGCGGCCGCGTCAGAACACGCCCGCTTCGAGCCCAGCCGCCATCGCCATGCCGAGCTCCTCGCAGGGGGCGACGAAGTCCTCCTGCCAGGCGCCGCGCAGGATCAGCGGCTCCTGCACCGCGCGCCAGCGCAAGCCCGTGACGATGGTCTCGACGCCGCGCCGCGTGCCCGTGCCGTCATGTCCTGCGCGGATGTAAAGGCAGTAGGGCATGCCCTGGGTCTTCTCCAGGATCGGGTAGTAGCTGCGGTCGAAGAAATCCTTCAGCGCGCCGCTCATGTAGCCGAGATTCTCCGTCGTCCCGAGGATTACCGCGTGGGCGGCGAGCACGTCGTCCGGCCCGGCCTCGAGCGGCGGCTTGTGCACCGCGTCGACCCCTGAGATGTCCGGCGACCGCGCGCCCTTGAGCACGGCTTCGACCAGCCGCCGCGTGTTCGGCGACGGCGCATGCGCGACGATGAGGAGGCGCTTGGTGGGCATGGTGCGGGCATTGTTCGGCTGCGCGCCACCGAAAGCAACCCCCCACCTAAATCCTCCCCCGCAAGGGGGGAGGACTTCATGTGCCGTATGGACCAGACGGCATTCCCTCCCCCCTTGCGGGGGAGGGCTAGGGTGGGGGGCAAGCGCTCGGCCTTAAACCTTCACCAGCACGATGTTGTTCCAGCCATCCAGCGACGCGCTCCACCCCGGCCGCACCACGGTCGTCGTGTCGTATTCCTCGACGATCAGCGGGCCCGGGCGGGGCGTCTTGCCGAGCGCGGCGCGGCCGGTGACCGGGGTGTCGACCCAGCCGTGCTCGTCGCCGAAATAGGCCTTGCGCATGCCGCCGGCCGCTTTGAAGCCGTCGCCGAGCTTGATTTCCGTCGGCAGGCGGGGCGCGTCCGGGACGCCGCGGCCGACCGCCTTGAGCGTCACGAGCTGCAGGCGCTCTTCGTCCGACCGGTAGCCGAAGACGTGCTGATGCGCGACCGAGAAGCGCTCGGAAATCTCGGCCAAGTCGTCGCGGGTAATCGGCAGGCCGGAGACCGGGATGGGGAGGGCGGTGTTCTGGCCGACATATTTGACGTCGACCGTATAGGTTAGTTCCTGCCGGTCGCGCGGATAACCGTCGGACGTCAGCAGGCCGGCGGCTTCGTCGCGCAACGCGCCGAAAGTCTTGTTGAGGTCGTCCAGGTCGAGGCTGTCGATCGGCTGGTAATAGGCGCGGATGCACTGATGCTCTACATCGGCGAAGATCAGCCCCAGCGCGCTGAACAGCCCGGCGGCCGGCGGCACGACGACCTTGTCGATGCCGAGTGAGTCCGCCAGCCCGCAGACATGCACCCCGCCGTTGCCGCCGAAGGCGAAGATGCCGAAGCTCGCCGGGTCGAGGCCGCGTTCCGACGAGACCGCGCTGAGCGCCCGCATCATCCGCGCGTTGGCGATCAGGTGGATGCCGTAGGCCGCTGCCGTCGTGTCCTGTCCAAGCTTTTCGCCGATCGCCGTCACCGCCTTCTCCGCGGCGGTGCGGTCGAGCGCAAGGTCGCCGCCGACCAGGACGTCGGGGTTGAGGTAGCCCAGCAAGAGGTTGGCGTCGGTGACCGTGGGCTCGGTGCCGCCCGCGCCGTAGCAGACCGGGCCCGGCGCTGCGCCCGCGCTGTGCGGCCCGACCTGGATGCCGCCGCCGGCGTCGATCCAGGCGATGCTGCCGCCGCCCGCGCCGACCTCGGCGATGTCGATGGTCGGCGCCTGCACCACGTAGCCGCCGCCCTTGACCATGCGATGGCCGAGCGCCGCGCCGCCGCCGACCTCGGTCTCCGGCGCGGTGCCGTATTCGCCGCCGGCGATGATCGAGGCCTTCGCGGTCGTGCCGCCCATGTCGAAGACGATGGCGTCGCCGAGGCCGAGCCGGTCGCC
>CAZPFL010000295.1:0-4040 GCA_964585785.1 uncultured Rhodospirillaceae bacterium | reverse complement strand
GGCGACTGGATCGAGATCGACCAGCTCGGCGCCTATTCCAACGCGCTGGTCACGAAGTTCAACGGCATTTCACCCGACACGTTCATTATCGTGGAGTAAACGGCCATGGCGATGACCCGGCATACGCTCTTGGGCGTTGGATCGCAGGCGTTCCATAAGCTTGCCTATGTCGCCTGGGGCGCGCCGGAAAGCCCGCGCGTTCTCGTCTGCGTGCACGGGCTGACGCGGAACGGCCGCGACTTCGATTTCCTCGCCGCCGCGCTGGAGGACCGCTACCGCGTCGTTTGCCCCGACGTGGTGGGCCGCGGCGTCAGCGCCTGGGCGGCCGCGCCGGCGGACTACAACAATCTGCAATATGTCGCCGATGCGACGGCGCTGCTGGCGCGGCTCGGCGTGGAGACGGTCGACTGGCTCGGCACCTCGATGGGCGGGCTGATCGGCATGGTCGCCGCGGCGATACCGGGGTCGCCGATCCGCCGGCTCATTCTCAACGACATCGGACCGTTCATCCCGAAAGCGGCGCTCGAGCGCATCGGCGACTATGTCGGCAAGGACCCGCATTTCGCGGATTTTGACGCGGTGGAGCAGTATGTCCGCACGGTGCACGCCACCTTCGGTGACCTCAGCGACGCGCAATGGCGCCACATGGCCGAGCACAGCGCGCGGCCGCTCGACGGCGGCGGCTTCGCGCTGGCCTATGACCCCGCCATCGCGGGGGCCTTTCTCGGCGACAAGATCGACGATGTCGACTTGTGGG
This sequence comes from uncultured Rhodospirillaceae bacterium, assembly GCA_964585785.1. Taxonomy (GTDB): domain Bacteria; phylum Pseudomonadota; class Alphaproteobacteria; order UBA8366; family UBA8366; genus WHUA01. The sequence goes on along the minus strand of CAZPFL010000295.1, from coordinate 3,283 downwards.
CGATCTGGGACAAGATCACCTGTCCCGTGCTCGTGCTGCGCGGAGCCAAGTCGGATCTGCTGAAGCGCGAGACGGCGGACGAGATGACGCGCCGCGGTCCGAAAGCAGAGCTGATCGAGTTCGCCGGCTGCGGCCACGCGCCCGCGCTCATGGCGCCCGAGCAGATCGCCGCGGTGCGGGACTGGCTGTTGCGGTGATCCGGTTCGGCTAGCGCTTGAGCAGCGTCGCCGCTTCCACCGCGAGATAGGTCAGGATGCCGTCGGCGCCGGCGCGCTTGAAGGCGAGCAGGGTTTCCAGCACGGCGCGGTCGTTGTCGAGCCAGCCGTTCTGCGCCGCGGCCTTGAGCATCGCGTATTCGCCGCTCACCTGGTAGACCATGGTCGGCATGCCGAAGCTGTCCTTGAGGCGGCGCAGGATGTCGAGATAGGGCAGGCCCGGCTTCACCATGATCATGTCGGCGCCTTCCTGGATGTCGAGCCAGGCCTCGCGCAGCGCTTCGTCGCTGTTCGCCGGGTCCATCTGGTAGGTGCGCTTGTCGCCCTTGAGCGCGGCCAGCGAGCCGACCGCGTCGCGGAACGGGCCGTAGAAGGCCGACGCGTATTTCGCCGAATAGGCCATGATCCGTACATTCGTCAGGCCGTTGCCGTCGAGATGCTGGCGGATCGCGCCGACGCGGCCGTCCATCATGTCCGAAGGCGCGATGGTGTCGCAGCCGGCCTCGGCCTGCACCAGCGCCTGGCGGACCAGCACCGCGATCGTCTCGTCGTTGAGGATCTCGTCGCCCCGCATGACGCCGTCATGGCCATGCGTGGTGTAGGGGTCGAGCGCCACGTCGCAGACCACCATCACTTCCGGCACCGCCGCCTTGGCGGCGCGGATCGCGCGGCAGATCAGGTTGTCGGGGTTGCAGGCCTCGCGCCCGTCCTCCGTCTTCAGCGACGGATCGGTGTAGGGGAAAAGCGCGATCGCCGGGATGCCGAGCGTCGCCGCCTGCTCGACGGCGGCCGGGACGAGGTCGACCGAAAGCCGGTCAACGCCGGGCATGGAGGGCACCGGCGTACGGGTCTTGGCCCCCGCGGTGATGAATAGCGGCCAGATGAAATCGTCGGCCGACAGCTTGGTCTCGGCGACGAGGCGGCGGACGGCGTCCGCGCTCCGGTTGCGCCGCATGCGGACGGTCGGATAGAGGCCCGGCCCGGCCGCGACCGGGGCGTCCGGGATGCGCGCTTCCGGCGCGGGAAAGGGACTGACTTTCGCCTTGCTCATCCGATTACCTCCCGATTTGCGCGGATTCTACGCCGGGCCCCTTGGGAAAGAAAGCGCCGAGAGCCCCGTTCGGGCGGATTGCGGCATTTCGCCAGATTTGGCTCGGTCTGTGCGCACGGGCACTGTCCGCCGGATTACCGATTGTTAATGTCGATAATATAGTGTTTGTTTTTTCACGGATTGGTTGCAATTTGCGGAAGGGGCCTCCTGTGCAATCGGGAATGACGCTCGGCGTGAGACTGCCGGGGAACGTATCCGAAGACTGCCACGAGAAAGTCCGGCAGATTGTCGACTATTGGATGGCGATCCATCCGTCGGCCGGGCTGCCGGGACGGCAGCATTTCGATCCGCTGGACGTGCCGGCCCTGCTGCCCAATATCCGCCTGCTGGACGTGGTCGGCTCCTTGCCGCGCTTCCGGGTGCGGCTGATGGGCACGAAAGTGCGCGAGTTCATGGGCGAGGAGCAGACGGGGCGCTGGCTCGACGAGGTGTTTCCCAATCTGCACGGCTCGCTGACCCATGCCGAGCTGGTCAAGACGGTGACGATGAAGGTGCCGCGCTGGCGGCGGGGCAAGCCCGCGCTCGCGGTCGAGCGGAAATTCCTCGATATGGAGCGCTGCTATCTTCCCTTCGCGCAGGACGGAAAGACGGTCGATATGGTTCTGACCTTCCATCTGGTCACCGAGGACGAGGATAAGTACTTCTGAAAACGGTGATTCCGGCTTAATGGCATGGCCGCGTGGCTGTGACCGCCGTCAATGCGTTCCTGCCCGGCGGATTGTATTCATAATCTCGATACACGACTTTCAATTGAAACGGATGCATGGGATGGTGGGAGAGCAGGACGTGGATAGGCGGGTGTATTTGGGGAGCAGCAGGCTCCCCGCCGACTGCCATCCAGAAATCCGCGAAATCGTCGATCATTGGCAGGCGATCCGGCCCGGGGCCGGCTTGCCGGGGCGTCAGCACTTCGATCCGATCGATGTGCCGCATTTGTTGCCGAGTATCCGGATTCTCGAGGTCGACGGCGACCCGCCGCGGTTCAAGACGCGGCTGATGGGAACGAAGATGCGCGACAACGTGGGATACGAACAGACCGGAAAATGGCTCGACGAGGTCTACGCCGACTTCGCCCTGTCCTCGGCTTTCCTCGGGCTGAACGCCGTCGTCGAAACCGGGGCGCTGAACTGGCGGCGCGGCCATCCCGTGCTGTTCCACGGCAAGGAATTCATGATCATCGAGCGCGTCTACCTGCCGCTTGCCCGCGACGGTGCGACCGTGGACATGATCCTGACCTATCTTTTGTTCGGCGACACCGACGGCAACATGTATTGAGGCCAGTGCTTCGGCCCGTCGAGACGGAAGCACGAAAAAGGGCGGAGAACAGTCTCCGCCTTTTTTCACGCGCGCGATCCGTCGCCTCAGCCTGCGGCTTTGGCCAGCGCCTGGTCGAGATCGGCGATGATGTCGTCGATATGCTCGATGCCGATGGAGAGGCGAACGTAGCCCTCGCTCACGCCGGTCGCGAGCTGCTCCTCGGGCGAGAGCTGTGAATGCGTCGTGCTGGCCGGGTGGATGGCGAGCGAGCGCGCGTCGCCGATATTGGCGACGTGATAGAACATCTCCAGCGCGTCGATGAAACGCCGCCCGGCCTCGCGGCCGCCCTTGAGCTCGAAGCCGACGAGCCCGCCATAGCCGCCCTTGAGATAGGCCTCGGCGCGGCGGCGCTGCTCCTTGTCGGCGTGCATGGTCGGGAAGATCACGTTCGTTACTGCCGGGTGCTTCTTGAGGTGGTTCGCGACCGCCTCGGCGTTTCGGCTGTGCTCGCGGATGCGAAGCGGCAGGGTCTCGAGCCCCTGGATGAACTGGAACGCGTTGAACGGGCTCATCGCCGAACCGAGATCGCGCAGCAGCGTGACGCGCGCCTTGATGATGTAGGCGATCGGGCCCAGGGGCTTGACCGCCTCGGTCCAGACCGCGCCGTGATAGGACGGGTCCGGCTGGTTCAGCATCGGGA